>JACESM010000001.1 GCA_013911835.1 Porphyrobacter sp.
CCGAGCCATTGAAGCTGCCATGGGTCAGGGCCTCGAGCCACAGGGCGTCGGCACCGGGCGCGAAGCCCTGTTCGTCAAGCCATGCGCGGGTCTCGGGGGCAAGCGCGCCGGTCACAGCGCCGTTCCGATCCGGCTCCAGCGCGCGGCCGAGAACCATGACACCGGGTTGAGCCAGTCGGCGTTGCCGTCGGTCGACCACACGATCACCGCCGCACGGCCCACCAGCAGGTCCTGCGAGACGAACCCCACACCCTCGCCGGCCGAAGCGGGGAAGCGGCTGTCCATCGAGCTGTCGCGGTTGTCGCCCATCACGAACAGCGTGCCGGGCGGCACGGCGCGCTCTGAGAACGCATCGGCCGACCACGGGCCGAAGTCGAGCACGGTGTAGCTGCGCCCGCCGGGGAGCGTCTCGCGGAAGGCCTTGTAACGGCACACTTCTCCGGTGCCGTCCGCAGCAGTCTCAGCCTCGCCACCCCAGGCGCAGCCGGTGTTGGGCGAGAGCGGGACGAGCACGTCGGGGGCAGGCATGCGCGCCACGCGGGTGCCGTTCAGCACCACCTCGCCGCCCACCACCGCCACGCGGTCACCCGGCAGGCCGATCACCCGCTTGATGTAATCGCGGCCGTCGATGGGGTGCTTGAAGATCACGATATCCCCGCGCTCCGGCGTTCCGGGAAGCAGCCGCCCGGCGGGGAGCGCAAGGTCGAAGGGCAGCGAGGCGCGCGAGATGCCGTAAGGCCACTTTGCCGCGAGCAGATAATCGCCGTTCATCAGCCGCGGCAGCATGCTCTCGGACGGGATCGAGAAGGGCGAGAATACGAATACCCTGAAGGCCAGGACCAGCAGCAAGAGCTTGACGCAGAACCATGCGAAGCTACCCCAGCTATCGCCCGTCCGGGCACCGGCTGCGGCGGGCGGCGCGTCTCCGAGCGATTGGGTCTTAACATCCATCGCCCATGCCCTTACCCGCAGCGGCACACTTGCGCAAAGGGGAACGGTCATGGGCGTTACGACGAGCGAAGCAGCGGTTGGAGCGGCATGGGCTGCCTTGCGCGGATTGCCTCACCCCAAGCTCGCCGAACTGTTCGATGCCGATTCGGCACGCCGTGACGCGCTGACCCGCCGGATCACCTGGCCGGTCGTGCCCGGCAGCGAGGCCGATGCGGGGATGCTGATCGATTTCTCCAAGACCCACCTGTCGGACCAAGCGCTGACCGCCTTCGAAGCGCTCGCCGAGGCCGCGGGCTTCGGGGCCGCGCGGGAAAAACTGTTCGGCGGCGGGATCGTCAACCCCACCGAAGGCCGCGCTGCCACCCACGGCGCACTGCGCGGCAGCGGCACGCCCGCGCAGGTCGAGGAGGCCGAGGCGCTGCTCGCCCGCATGGGCATGCTGGTGGAGGCGATCCACGAAAGCGCTCTGGGCGAGGTCAAGCACTGCATCGCGATCGGCATCGGCGGCTCGGCGCTTGGCCCCGCGCTCGCCATCGACGCGCTGACCCGCGATCTGGCGCTGGTCGACGTCCATGTGGTCTCGAACATCGACGGCCTTGCCTTGGAACAGGCCTTCGCCGCCTGCGACCCCGAGACGACGCTGATCGCGGTCGCCTCGAAAACCTTCACCACCATCGAGACCATGACCAACGCGGCCAGCGCGCTGAAGTGGCTCGCGGAAAATGGCGTCGAGGACCCGGGCGGGCGCGTGGTCGCGCTCACCGCCGCGCCCGACAAGGCGGTTGAATGGGGGGTGGACGAGACCCGCGTGCTCCCCTTCCCCGAGAGCGTGGGCGGGCGCTATTCGCTGTTTTCGAGCATTGGCTTTCCGGTGGCGCTCGCCATCGGGATGGACGAATTCCGGGCGATGCTGGCGGGGGCCAAGGCGGTCGATGATCACTTCCGTGCGGAGGAGGGCAGGGCCAACGCCCCCTTGCTCGCAGCCTTCTGCGACCAGTATTACACGCGTCTCAGAGGTTGCCAGACCCGCGCGGTCTTCGCCTATGACGAGCGGCTCGCGCTGCTGCCCGACTATCTCCAGCAGCTCGAGATGGAATCGAACGGCAAGAGCGTGACCGCCGATGGCAAGCCGGTCGACGGCCCGACCGCCGCGGTGACCTGGGGCGGGGTGGGCACCGACGGGCAGCACGCGGTGTTCCAGCTGCTCCATCAGGGCACGCACCTGATCCCGGTGGACTTCATCGCCAGCATCGCGCCGGGCGACGATCTCGACCCGGCGCATCACCGCATCCTGCTGATGAACTGCCTCGCCCAAGGCGCGGCGCTGATGGCGGGGAAGACCTCGGACGACCCTGCGCGCGCCTATGCCGGCGACCGGCCCTCGACCACGTTCCTCCTCGACGATTGCGACGCGGCGGCGCTCGGCGCGCTGATCGCCTTCCACGAACAGCGCACCTTTGCCAATGCGGTCCTGATGGGGATCAACCCCTTCGACCAGTTCGGCGTGGAACTGGGCAAGGCGATCGCCAAGCAGATCGAAAGCGGGGAGGGGGCGTTCGACCCGTCGACGAGGGCGCTGATGGCGGCGGCGGGGCTGGGGTAGGCCACACGCCCAAGTCCGTCGCCCCGTGCTTGACACGGGGTTCGGCTACCTTTGTGCTGAAGACGAAGAAGAAGAGCCTAGCCCCGTGTCAAGCACGGGGTGACGAGGGGGAGTAAGGCGGGGTGCCCCCGCAAATCGATTGACTTTCGCCGCATTCACCCCCACATGGCCCCCATCGAAGCGCGCTAGCCATGCGTGAAGCGGCGGACCACTTTCGAAATTGTCCGCCCCGGCTGCGCCTCGGTTCTACCTTCAAGACTTCCCTTTTCACGCGGGCGGTTTCAACCCCCGCGCCGCGCGTGGCGTGCCTGTGGACGTTTCTCGTCCGGGGCAGCCGAGCGCGCGTCGCAGATATTTTGCGAGTTTCAAATACATGACCACATTCGCTGACCTCGGGCTGTCGCAGCCCGTGCTTCAGGCCCTCGACATGAAGGGCTACAACACGCCGACCCCGATCCAGGAACAGGCGATCCCCGCCGTGCTCAAGGGCCGCGACCTGCTCGGGATTGCCCAGACCGGCACCGGCAAGACCGCCGCCTTCATGCTCCCCAGCATCGACCGGCTGCGCGAGGCCGACAAGCAGATCCCGTTCAAGTCGTGCCGCATGCTGGTGCTCGCCCCGACCCGCGAGCTTGCCGTGCAGATCGCCGACAGCGCCAAGGATTACGGCGCGCTTGCGGGCCTCAAGGTGCAGTGCATCGTCGGCGGCACCTCGGTCGGCAAGGATCGCAACAAGCTGCACCGCGGCACTGATATTCTGGTCGCGACCCCGGGCCGCCTGCTCGATCTGATCGACCAGAAGGCGTTCAACCTTGCCGGGATCGAGGTGCTGGTGCTCGACGAGGCTGACCAGATGCTCGACCTCGGCTTCATCCACGCGCTGCGGAAGATCCGCGAGCTTGCTCCCAAGGACCGCCAGACGCTGTTCTTCAGCGCCACCATGCCCAAGGCGATCAAGGAGCTGGTGAGCGGGTTCTGCAACAACCCAGTGCAGGTCTCGGTCACGCCGGAAAGCACCACCGCGGAGCGCATCGACCAGTATCTCTTCATGGTGCAGCAGGACGAGAAGCTGTCGCTGCTCACGATGATCCTCCAGCGCCGCCATCAGGTGCCGGGCGAGTTCGAGCGGATCCTGATCTTCACCCGCACCAAGCACGGAGCGGATCGGGTGGTGAAGAAGCTCGAACAGGCGGGAATTCCGTCCAACGCGATCCACGGCAACAAGTCGCAGCCGCAGCGCCAGCGCGCGCTCGACGAGTTCCGCAAGGCGCGCGTGCCGATCCTGATCGCGACCGATGTCGCCGCGCGCGGGATCGACATTCCGGGCGTCAGCCACGTGATCAATTACGAGCTGCCCAATGTGCCCGAGCAATATGTCCACCGCATCGGCCGGACGGCGCGCGCGGGGCGTGACGGGATCGCCATCGCCTTCTGTGCCGAGGACGAGCGCGCCTATCTCAAGGACATCCGCAAGGTGACCGGCGCCGAGCTCGAGCGTCTGCCGCTCCCGGACAATTTCCGCGCCGTGGTGGAAGGCGAGGGGCCGACCAAGCCCGCCGCGCGCGTGCCGGTGAAGCGCGTCCAGCCGCGACCGCTCGGCCAGCGTCCGCAGGGTGAGCGCAAGGCCCAAGGTGAGCGCAAGCCGCAGGGGGAGCGCAAAGCCCAGGGGGAGCAGCGCGGTGAGCGTCGCCCGCAGCAGGGCGAACGCCGGGCCGAAGGCGAACGCCGCCCGCAGCCGGGCGAGCGCCGTCCCGAGGGCGAGCGTCGTCCCGAGGGGGATCGCCGCGCCTTTGGTGCCAAGCCCGGTTCCGGCAACGGCGGCGGTGATCGCCGCCCCGGCGGCGGAGATCGTCGACCGGGCGGCGGTGATCGTCGCCCCGGCGGCGGCAATCGCAATCGCACCGGCGCGCCGGGCGGTCAGCGCCGCGCCTAGACCGGCGCGGCAGTCCGAACTGGCCGCCAAACGGAGTTAGTTCGGGTCCCAGGCCGCTTTCGGGGGCGTGCCATCGTGCAGGACGGGGTAGGCGGCGCTGTAGATCCAGTCGCTGCCCTTCGCTGGCTCGTGGCACGTCTGGCAGCTCGCCTCGAACGACGGGGCGACCTGCTTGCCCGGATTGTCGGCTTCAAACAGGGCCCAGCCCCAGCCTTCGCGCCACAGGGGGTTGTCCTTGTGCTTGCCGGTGGAGTCCTTGACCATCACGAACCAGACCTTGGTGGCGCCCGCCCAATGGGCGTTGCCGGTGGTGAGCTGCGCGGCCTTGGCGCCGCGCACTTCCTTCACCAGCACCGTGCCGTCGGCGAACACCCCATCCTTGCGGAAGGTCTCGATCCCGCCGGGCGAGACATAGACCGTGTGCATTTCGTCCACCGGCGTGCCCGGCCCCCCCGATGCGGTTGCCCAGCTGCCGAGGGTGGGCCAGCGATCAAAGCCCTTGGGCAGCGAAATCTGGCCCTTCGCATCGCTGACGAGGATGGCTTGCGGCGCGGGCTCCTGCGGTGCGGGCGTGTCCGCCTGCCGGGAACAGCTGGTGAGGGCGAGCGCAAGAGTGCTGAGCAGCAGCGCGTGCTTGGGGTAGGCCATGGCTTTCATCTCCGGCGCAAAGCGGGTGTGATCCGCGGCAGCGCCGTAACCGCGCCCTGCGCCGCGCTCTTGTCTGAAATACGCCATTCCGCGCGCCGGTGGTTGCCGCCACCGGTGCGCAGCGCCATATACGGGGCCGGACAGACGGGAGCAGCATGATGTCAGCCGAATATGACTACGACCTCTTCACCATCGGCGCCGGATCGGGCGGGGTGCGCGCCAGCCGGGTTGCCGCGGCACACGGCGCGCGCGTCGCAGTCGCGGAGGAATACCGCGTCGGTGGCACCTGCGTTATCCGCGGCTGCGTGCCCAAGAAGATGCTCGTCTACGGTGCCCATTTTGCCGAGGACCTTGTCGACGCCCAGCATTTCGGCTGGACCATCGGCGAAAAGAGCTTCGACTGGGCAGCCTTGCGCGATCACGTGCAGAACGATGTGACCCGGCTGGAAGGGCTCTACGGCCAGACCCTCGACAACCACAATGTCACCGTCTTCGCCGAACGCGCAACGATCACCGGGGCGCACGCAATCACGCTGGCGAGCGGCAAGACCGTCACCGCCAAATACATCCTCGTAGCCACCGGCGCGCGCCCGCTGGTGCCGACCTTCCCCGGCAGCGAACATGTCATCACCTCGAACGAGGCGTTCCACCTCGAAGAGCTGCCGCGCCGCATCCTGATCGCGGGCGGGGGTTATATCGCCAACGAGTTCGCGGGCATTTTCAACGAATTCGGCTGCAAGGTGACGATCGCCAACCGCTCGGACACGATCCTGCGTTCCTATGACGCTTCCCTGCGCGACCGCCTGCTCCAGATCTCGATGGTGAAGGGCATCCAGTTCCTGTTCAACACCGAGTTCGAGAGCATTGAAAAGCAGCCCGACGGCACGCTGCTCGTCCGGCTCACCGGGCAGGAGCCTTGCGAATATGACGCGGTGATGTTCGCCACCGGCCGCGCGCCCAATACCGAAGGTCTGGGGCTCGAAGCGGTCGGCGTCGCACTCGGCAAGAAGGGCGAGATCGTGGTCGATGCTTTCAGCAAGACTAGTGTCGACCATATCTATGCCGTGGGCGACGTGACTGACCGGGTGCAGCTCACCCCCGTGGCAATCCGCGAAGGGCAGGCCTTTGCCGATTCGGTGTTCGGCGGGGGCGAGCCTTACGCGGTCGACCACTCCTGCGTGCCGAGCGCGGTGTTCAGCCACCCGCCGATCGCGGCGGTGGGCCTGACTGAAAGCGAAGCGCGCAATACGCTCGGCAATATCAAGGTCTATCAGTCCGATTTCCGCCCGATGAAGAACGTCGTGGCGGGCCGGAACGAGCGCAGCCTCTACAAGATGATCGTCGATGCCGCGAATGACCGGATCGTCGGCATCCACATGATCGGCCCCGAAGCCGCCGAGATCATGCAGGCAGCGGCCGTGGCGGTGAAGGCCAAGCTCACCAAGGCCGATTTCGACGCCACGGTCGCGATCCACCCGACCATGGCCGAGGAGCTGGTGCTGTTCAAATAGGTTGCTCCACGAAACCTTTCTGCTAGACTCGCACTGACGCTACGGCAGGGGAGGGTTCGCACATGGCAGGCACGGTGCTGGTGACGGGGGCAACCGGCTACATCGCCGGGGAGCTGATCCGGCAATTGCTGGCAAAGGGCTGGACGGTGCACGGCACTATCCGCAATGTCGCGAAGTCCGAAAGCGGCTTGCGTGCGCGGCTCGGCAATCCTTCGCCCGAAAGCTTTCGCCTGTTCGAGGCCGAGCTGATGAGCGACAAGGGCTGGGCCGAGGCCACGGCGGGCTGCACCCATGTCGCCCATGTCGCCTCGCCGATCCCCGCTCAGGCTCCGAAGCACGAGGATGATCTCATCATTCCCGCGCGCGAAGGAACCCTGCGCGCGCTGCGGTTCGCACGCGACGCGGGCGTAACCCGCTTTGTTCAGACCAGCTCGACCGCTGCGGTGGTCTACGGGGTGGATCGCGGCGAATACACCTTCGATGAAAGCCGCTGGACCGACATCAACCACCCCGACGCCTATCCGTATGTGAAGTCCAAGACCCTTGCCGAACGCGCCGCACGCGAGTGGGTGGCGGCCGAAGGCGGGGATATGGAGTTCGTCTCGGTCAATCCCGGCATGGTGCTAGGCCCCGTCGACAGCGGCGATTTCTCCGCCTCTGTGGAATTGGTGTCGCAATTGCTCAGCGGCGCGATGCCGATGGCGCCGAACCTCGGCTTTCCGATTGTTGACGTGCGCGACATTGCTGCGCTGCATGTGCTGGCGCTTGAAACGCCGGGGCTGGCAGGGGAGCGGTTCCTTGGCGCGGGCCAGTTTCTCACCGCGCTCGAAATTGCGGGCGTGCTTCGCGCGCGGCTGGGTGAGCATGCACGCAAGACGCCGACCCGGCCCATGCCCGATTGGGTGGTTAATATCCTAGCGTTGTTCAACCCTGAGGTGCGCGGGATCAAGACCGAGATCGGCAAGGTCCGCCATGTGGACGCCTCGCACGCGCGCGAAAGGCTCGGCTGGACAATGCGCCCGGTGGGGGACACCATCGCCGATTGCGGGACGAGCCTGATCGCGCATGGAGTGGTGAAGGTCTGACATGGATGTGAACGGCAAGGCGGTGCTGCTGACCGGCGGCAGCGCAGGCATCGGGCGCGAGATCGCGCGGCAATTGAAGGCCAAGGGCGGACACGTGCTGCTCACCGGGCGCGATCCGGCGCGGCTGGCGGCGATGGCGGCGGAGGGTTTCGAGACCCTCGCCGCCGACCTGTCGAGCGCGGCGGGGGTCGATGCGCTGGTGGCGGCGCTGGGCGAGCGGCCGATCGATATCCTCATCAACAATGCCGGGCAGCTGACCGATCACGATTTTCGCAAGGGCGCGCCCGATGCTGATGCGGCGGATGAAGGCATCTACGCCAACCTCACCGCGCCGATCCGGCTGATCACTGCGCTCGTTCCCCGCCTGCGTGATCGCCCGCAAGCGGCGATCGTCAACGTCACCAGCGGCCTCGCCATCGCGCCCGCCGCGCGGCAGCCCGTTTACTGCGCAACCAAGGCGGGCCTGCGTTCCTATACGCTGGCTCTGCGCGAACAGCTCAAGCGCACCAAGGTTCAGGTGATCGAGGCGCTGCCTCCGGTGGTGGACACCCAGATGAACGATGGCAATCCGATGAAAAAGATGCCGCCGCAGGAATGCGCCCGGCAGATCATCGCCGCGCTGGAGAAGGGCCACGATGAGGCCAATGTCGGCACGGTGAAGCTGCTGCGCGCGGTCTATTCGCTCTCGCCCGCATTGGCGCGCAGCGTGATGCGGCGGTTCTAGGCGCCGAGGCGCGCGGGGGCGAAGGTCTCGAACGAAAGCCCGGCCGCCGCGGCATCCTCGGGGAAGGCGAGGCCGAGCGCCGCCGCCGCCGCGATCCGCGATAGGGCGGGCGCGGTCTGGAACCCCGCGCCGCCTTGGCCTGCACACCACACGAAGCCAGGCGCGTCCGCCGCAGGGCCAATTACCGGCAATTCATCGGGCGCAAAGCTCCTGAGGCCTGCCCAGCTATGGCTGATGCGGCGGATGGGGAGGGTGGTTGCCTGCTCAACCCGGTCGGCAGCGATGGCGATGTCGAGTTCCTCGGGCGCGGCATCGCAAGGTTCGGACGGGGTCTGGTCCATGCTGGAGGCGAGCAATTGCCCGCGTCCCTCGGGCAGCAGGTAGAAGCCTTCGCCCGCCGTCTTGGTGAAGGGCCAGGCGCGCACGTCGGTATCTTCGGGGGCGGTGAAGCTGATCACCGTGCGGCGGCGCGGCTGGATGCCGATCGGCGTGACGCCAGCCAGCCGCGCGATATCGTCTGCCCAGGCGCCTGCCGCATTGACGAGGATCGGCGCGCCATGCCGCGTGCCGTCCGCCCGGACCGCGACCCATCGGCCGCCCTCATGCCCAAGCATCATGACTCGCGCCCCCGGGATCACGGCACCGCGGCCGGCGCGGATCTGCGTGACATGGGCCTGCAGCATCGCGTGGGTATCGAGCTTGAGCGACCCGCGATCGAGCAGCGCTGCCGCGCAGGCTTCGGGCTTTAGGGCGGGCATCTGCGCGCGTGCCTCATCCGGCCCGATCCGCGCATAATCGCAGCCGAATTGGTGGTGGACCTCCTCCAGCGCATCGAGCGCCGGGATGTCCTCGGCCCTCGCGATATGCAGCGCCGGGTGCACGCCCCCGTGCGCGGCGAGGTCTGCCATGCTCAGCGCGGTCAAGCTGCGCACCGGCGCATTGCCGAGGCCATAATGCGCGAAGGCGACCGAGCGGCCCGAGGCATGGTAGCCCGGCGCATTCTCGCCCTCCAGCACCGTCACGATTGCGAGCCTCGAAAGCCGCGCCGCTACCGAGAGCCCAGCGATCCCGCCGCCGATCACCAACACATCAGAGACAAACATCGCCAGGCCTCCCTTCGCCCGTCCCGCCACTTTTGCCACGTTGACGCTGGCGGCACGCTAAGGCAACGCGTTTGGCAAAGCTCATAGGAGGGGATCCTCATTGTCCGCCAACATCGCCGAAATGGAACGCCGCCGCGAAGCTGCCCGCATGGGCGGCGGAGCCAAGCGCATCGAAGCCCAGCACGCCAAGGGCAAGCTGACCGCGCGCGAGCGGCTCGACGTGCTGCTCGACGAAGGCTCGTTTGAGGAAGTCGACGCTTACGTTGAGCACGACTGCATCGATTTCGGCATGGAGACCCAGCGCATTCCCGGCGACGGCGTGGTGACCGGCAGCGGCACGATCAATGGCCGGTTGGTCTATGTGTTCTCGCAGGACTTCACCGTGTTCGGCGGCTCGCTCTCCAAGCGCCACGCCGAGAAGATCTGCAAGGTGATGGACACCGCGCTGAAGGTCGGCGCGCCGGTGATCGGTCTGAACGATTCGGGCGGGGCGCGCATTCAGGAGGGTGTGGCGAGCCTCGGCGGCTATGCCGAGGTGTTCCAGCGCAATGTGCTCGCCTCCGGCGTCGTCCCCCAGATCAGCCTCATCATGGGGCCATGCGCGGGCGGGGCGGTGTACTCGCCTGCCATGACCGACTTCATCTTCATGGTGAAGGATTCGAGCTACATGTTCGTCACAGGGCCCGAGGTGGTGAAGACTGTCACCAACGAGGTCGTGACGCAGGAGGAACTGGGCGGGGCGATCACCCACACCACCAAGACCTCGGTCGCCGACCTCGCCTACGAGAACGACATCGAGGCGCTGCTGGCCACCCGCCGCTTCTTCGACTTCCTGCCGCTCTCCAACCGCGAAGTCGGGCCCACGCTCCCGACCAGCGACCCGTGGGACCGCTTGGAGAACAGCCTCGACACGCTGATCCCCGACAACGCCAACCAGCCTTACGACATGCACGAAGTCATCACCAAGGTGCTGGACGAGGGCGACTTTTTTGAAATTCAGCCCGCGCATGCAGGCAATATCCTGTGCGGTTTCGGCCGCGTGGAGGGCCGCACCGTGGGTGTGGTGGCAAACCAGCCGATGGTGCTCGCGGGCGTGCTCGACATCAATTCCTCGAAGAAAGCCGCGCGCTTCGTGCGCTTCTGCGATGCCTTCGAGATCCCGATCATCACCTTCGTCGACGTCCCCGGCTTCCTCCCCGGCACGTCGCAGGAATTGGGCGGGATCATCAAGCACGGCGCGAAACTGCTGTTCGCCTATGCCGAGGCGACCGTGCCCAAGATCACCGTCATCACCCGCAAGGCTTACGGCGGGGCGTATGATGTGATGGCATCGAAGCACCTGAGGGGCGATTTGAACTATGCGTGGCCCACGGCGGAGATCGCGGTGATGGGCGCCAAGGGCGCGGTGGAGATCATCTTCCGCTCAGAGAAGGACGACCCCGCCAAGATCGCCGAGCGGACCAAGGAATACGAAGACCGCTTCGCCAACCCCTTCGTGGCGGCCCAGCGCGGCTATATCGACGAGGTGATCCACCCGCACTCGACGCGGAAGCGGATCGCGCTGGGGCTACGCAAGCTGCGGACGAAGCAGTTGGAGAACCCGTGGAAGAAGCATGACAATATTCCGCTGTGAGGTGACGATATGGACACACCCCTAAATCAGTTGATCTTCATGGGGTTTTGGACCGCTGGCGCTGCTTTCGTCGCTTTCTTAGCGGTATGGCGCTTGCGAGATGGCCTTAGAACGCGTCGCTTCTGGCATCCGCTATATCAGGTGGCTGAGGAGAAGCATCCCACTTGGTTCGAGCTTGAAAAGGCGATGACCGTGATGCTCGCCGCAGTGGCGTCCTTGTTTTTCGCTATTGGACTGATCGTATTGCTCGGTCTCTTGTTCGGGAAATTGTCATGAAACTCGGACGACTGAACCACATCGGGGTCGCCAACCTCTCCATCGCTTGAACCATACGAGCTTACACATTATAAGGACATTGTAAGGAGTGTCCGTCATGCAAACCGAACGCGTCACCTATCTCACCAATGCCGAGCAGAAAGCTGCGCTCGAAGCCTTTGCCAAGGCGCGCGGAGAATCGGTGGGCAACATCGTGCGTGAAGCCGTTGCCGAATATATGACCAAGCCGTCGGCGGAGGAGGAGGCGGAGCTTATCGCGCTCACGCAGCAGGTCAATGAAGCCATTCCGCGCATGAATGCCACACTGGACCGGATCAGCGACACCATTCGTAACACCCGCGCCGAAATGGACGCTTTCTTCCGGGAAAAGGGCATTCGCAAGTGAGCGCAGTCGGCGATGCGTTCAGCGCACTTCGCAACGTGGTGTTGATGGAAGACCGCCTGTCTCGCGTCGAGCAGGACATGGCGGGGCTTGCTTCGGACCTGTCCGATCTCAAGAACTACACGCACGAAATCGACAAGCGCGTCGTGCGCATCGAAACCATGATCGAAATGACCGCACGCGCACCGCGTCAACCACGGATCGAAGAACAATGAAACTCGGCCGCTTGAACCACATCGGGGTCGCCACGCCCTCCATCGCGGACTCGATCGCCTTCTACCGCGACGTCATGGGCGCGACCAAGATCCACACGCCGTTCGACCTTGAAGAACAGGGCGTGAAGGTCTGCTTCGTCGACACGCCGGGCGCGGATAGCGCCATGAACGGCACGCAGATCGAGCTGATCGAGCCGCTGGGGGAGAACTCCACGCTCGCAGGCTTCATCGCCAAGAACCCCTTGGGCGGGCAGCATCACCTGTGCTTCGAGGTGCCCGACATCGCCGAGGCGCGCAGCGAGTTCGAGGCGCTCGGCAAGCGCATCCTCGGCCCCACCCGCATCGGCGCGCACGGCACCCCTATCTTTTTCGTCCATCCCAAGGACATGGGCGGCATGCTTACCGAGATCATGGAAACGCCCAAAGAGGGCAAGCACTGGTCGAATTAGTCTAATCCGTCACCCCGGCCCCCGAGCCGGGGGCGCTTGCGGCTAGCGGTCCCGGATCAAGTCCGGGACGACGAAATGGAGAGAGAAGAATGTCCTACGAAACCATCCGCGTCACCCGTGACGGCCCGCTGCTCACCATCACCCTGAACCGCCCCGAGCGGCTCAATGCCATGCCGCCCGCGATGGCGGACGAGCTGGGGCAGGCGTTCTATGACCTTGGGGACGCGCGGGCAGTGCTGATCACCGGCGAGGGGAAGGGCTTCTGCTCGGGCGCGGACCTGTCGGCACGCGGCGACGGTTCGGCGCTCGGCGGGAAGGGCGGCAGCCACGAGGCGCTGGTCAATCACTACAACCCCGCGATCAGCCAGCTGATCCGCGCTAGCGTGCCGGTGATCTGCGCGGTCAACGGCCCGGCGGCGGGGGTGGGGTGCTCGCTGGCGCTGGCGGCGGATTTCACCATTGCCGCCAAGAGCGCCTATTTCCTGCAGGCCTTCGTCAATATCGGCCTGGTGCCCGATGGCGGCTCGACCTGGCTGCTCACCCGCGCCATCGGCCGCGCGCGCGCCACGCGGATGATGATGCTCGGTGAGAAAATCTCTGGCGAACAGGCCGAGGAATGGGGCCTCGTCTACAAGTGCGTCGAGGATGCCGACCTGATGACCGAAGCCCGCGCGCTGGCGGAGAAGCTCGCCAATGGCCCGACGGTCGCCTACGCCACGATGAAGCGCAACATTGCCACCGCGCTCGACCAGAACCTCCAGATGGTGCTGCTCGCCGAGGCCGAGGGTCAGCGGATCGCGGGCGCGACCAAGGACGCGATGGAGGGCGGCATGGCCTTCCTCCAGAAGCGGAAAGCGGAATTCAAGGGTCAATAGTCGGTCAGACTATTGACCCGCAGCCCCCGCGCAGGCGGGGACCCAGCTTACTTTTGCGCCATGGATGCTGGAACGGAAGTCACCACAGGTGAAACAAGTTCAGCATGACGGGATTGTATAGGCATGACCGAGAAACCCACGCTCGAAGACTGGAACGCCCTCGCTGCCAAGGAAGTGAAGGGCCGCGACCTTACCTGGCAGACGCCGGAAGGTTTCGCGATCAGGCCGCTGTATACGGCTGAGGATCACGCCGGGTTCGACCCGGGCCTCCCCGGCTTCGCGCCCTTCACGCGCGGGGTGAAGGCCTCGATGTATGCAGGCCGGCCGTGGACCATCCGGCAATATGCGGGCTTCTCCACCGCCGAGGAATCGAACGCCTTCTACCGCCGCAATCTGGCGATGGGGCAAAAGGGCCTGTCGGTCGCCTTCGACCTTGCCACCCACCGCGGCTATGATTCCGATCACCCCCGCGTCGTCGGCGATGTCGGCAAGGCAGGGGTGGCGATCGATACGGTCGCCGACATGGAGATCCTGTTCGACCAGATCCCGCTCGATTCCATGAGCGTTTCCATGACGATGAACGGCGCGGTGATCCCGGTGCTGGCCTTCTTCATCGTCGCGGCGGAACGTCAGGGCGTGTCGCAGGACAAGCTCGAAGGCACTATCCAGAACGACATCCTCAAGGAGTTCATGGTCCGCAACACCTATATCTACCCGCCCGAGCCTTCGATGCGGATCATCTCGGACATCATCGCATATACCTCGGCCAACATGCCGAAGTTCAACTCTATTTCGATCAGCGGCTATCACATGCACGAGGCCGGGGCGACGGCGGTGCAGGAGCTCGCCTTCACCATTGCCGACGGCAAGGAATACGCGGCGCGCGCGATGGCCGCCGGGTTGGACATCGACGCCTTCGCGGGCCGCCTCAGCTTCTTCTTCGGCATCGGCATGAACTTCTTCATGGAGATCGCCAAACTGCGCGCCGCGCGCACGCTGTGGTACAAGGTGATGGACGACCTTGGGGCGAAGGACGAACGCTCCAAGATGCTGCGCACCCACTGCCAGACCAGCGGCGTCTCGCTGCAGGAGCAGGACCCCTACAACAACGTCATCCGCACCACGGTGGAAGCGATGGCAGCGGTGCTGGGCGGCACGCAGTCGCTCCATACCAATGCGCTGGACGAGGCCATTGCGCTACCCACCGATTTCAGCGCGCGGATTGCGCGCAACACCCAGCTGGTGCTGCAGGAGGAAAGCGGCATCTGCAACGTCGTCGATCCGCTCGGCGGCTCGCACTATATCGAGGCGCTGACCGCCACCCTTGTCGACGAGGCGTGGAAGCTGATCGAGGAAGTGGATGCGGCCGGCGGCATGACCACCTTCGTCGCCACCGGCGCGCCCAAGGCCGCGATCGAGCGCGCGGCGGCGGAAAAGCAGACCAAGGTCGACAAGGGCGAGACGGTGATCGTCGGCGTCAACAAGTACCGCAAGGACGCCGAGGACGCGCTGGAGACGCTTGAGGTCGACAACCAGATGGTCCGCACCGGCCAGATCGCGCGCCTCGCCAAGGTGCGCGAAGGGCGCGACGAAGCGGCATGCCGCGCGGCGCTCGCGGCGCTGACGGCGGGGGGGCGCGTCAACCCGGCGACCCACCGCGAGGCGATCCTGACCGGGCGCGACGAGCGCGGAATTCCGCTGCCGCCCTCGAAACTCGCCGAGCTGGAGACATTGGCCGAGGTGAACCTGCTCGCGTTGGCGGTCGAGGCCGCCCGCCACGATGCAACTTTGGGCGAAATCTCCGCCGCGATGGAAGAGGTCTTCGGCCGCCACGATGCCACCCCTGCGCCGGTCAGCGGGGTCTATGCCAGCGCCTATGAATTCGACCGCCGCTGGGCGCAGGTGACCGATGGCGTGGAAGCCGTGGGCCGCCGCCTCGGCCGCGCGCCCCGGATCATGATCGCCAAGATGGGCCAGGACGGCCACGATCGCGGCGCGAACGTGATCGCATCGGCGTTCGCGGACATGGGCTTCGATGTGGTCAGCGGCCCGCTGTTCCAGACCCCCGAGGAAAGCGCCACGATGGCACTCGAAAGGCAAGTCGACGTGGTCGGCGCGTCGTCGCTGGCTGCGGGCCACAAGACCCTGATCCCCGAACTGATCCGCCTCCTGCGCGAAGCCGGTCGCGGCGACATCAAGGTCACCGCAGGCGGCGTGATCCCCCCGCAGGACTACGACTACCTGCGCGAGGCAGGGGTGCAGGGGATCTACGGCCCTGGATCGAACGTGGTGGAGTGCGCGGCGGATATCCTCGTGCTGCTCGGCCACAACATGCCGCCGCTGGGCGAGGGGCTGGACGAGGCGGCGGAGTAGCCATGCCCACAGTGATGCGGATCGGCGCGTTTCGGTTCTACTTCTACAGCCACGAACCGAACGAGCCGCCGCATATCCACATCGACCGCGGCGAGGCGACGATCAAGGTCTGGCTCGGCAGTCTTGAAGTCGCGCGGAGCCGGGGCTTTCGCGCGCACGAAATCAATGGCATTGTGACCATGGTTGCAGAGCATCAGACGGCGCTGACGGAGGCATGGCATGAATATTTCGGCTAAGGTGACCGACGAACGCGTGCTCGACGTGCGCTTCGATGACGCTAGCCTGATTGTCGATCTGATGGATGGCCGGACGATTGCCGTGCCGCTGGCATGGTATCCTCGTCTCTTGCACGCAACACCTGAGCAGCGCGCACATTGGGAGAAGGCCGGAGCGGGTTACGGAATCCACTGGCCCGAGATTGATGAAGACCTCAGCACCGAAGGTCTGCTGCGAGGCGCTTCGGCGCCAAAGGCGGCCTAGGATAAGAAAGTGATTTTTCTGCGCTTGGTTGGGATTGGTCTGCTCGTCCTCGTGGGCAGCGCGTGTTGGCTGGCCGTCTTCAACTTGCCGCTGTTGATGTTTTCCCAGCTTGGCTTTTGTGAGAGCGCCGCAGAACTATCGAAGCCAAATCCCGATTGTCCCGAGCCCCTTTGGTTCTGGATCGGAAACGTATGCGTTCCTCTGCTTCTGGCAGCCGCCGGGGTTCGGAAGGGCCGCAAGATTGTGAAAGAGCGAAGCTAAGTGCCACCTACTGAGCAACTCCGCACCGACTGGACCCGCACCGAAATCGCGGCCCTCTTTGATCTCCCATTCACCGAACTGCTGTTCCAGTCCGCCAGCGTCCACCGTGCGCACCACCCTGCGACCGAAGTCCAGCTGTGCACCCTGCTCAGCATCAAGACCGGCGGGTGTCCGGAGGATTGCGGCTATTGCTCGCAGTCGGTCCACGCCGACAGCGGCGTCGAGGCGACCAAGCTGATGGACGTGCAGGCCGTGCTCCAGCGCGCGGCGCAGGCCAAGGATGCAGGCTCGCAGCGCTTCTGCATGGGCGCGGCGTGGCGCAATCCCAAGGACCGTGACATGCCCGCGATCGTCGAGATCGTGAAGGGCGTCTCCGCCATGGGTCTTGAGACCTGCATGACGCTGGGGATGCTCGAGCCGCATCAGGCCGAGATGCTCGCGGAAGCGGGCCTCGATTACTACAACCACAATATCGACAGCTCGCCGGAGTATTACGAGCGCGTCATCTCCACCCGCGATTTCCAGTGCCGGCTCGATACGCTCGATCACGTGCGCAAGGCCGGGATCAACGTATGCAGCGGCGGGATCGTCGGCATGGGCGAGACGCGCGAGGACCGGGTGGGCTTCATCCACACCCTCGCGACCCTTCCGCAGCATCCCGAAAGCGTGCCGGTCAATGCGCTGGTGCCGGTGAAGGGCACGGTGTTGGGCAATATGCTCGCCGATACGCCGCTGGCCAAAATCGACGACATCGAGTTCGTCCGCACCGTCGCGGTGGCGCGCATCACCATGCCCCGCTCGATGGTGCGGCTCTCGGCGGGGCGCGAGTCGATGTCCGAGGCGACGCAGGCCCTGTGCTTCCTCGCAGGCGCGAATTCGATCTTCACCGGCGACAAGCTGCTGACTGCGCCCAACGCGGGCGACGACAAGGACGGCGCGCTGTTTGCCAAGCTGGGCCTCACCGCGCTTAAGGGCGTGGAACCTGCGCGGGTGTGCAAGGCGGCGGTGGCGGCGGAATGATCGGCCTGCTGGCGGCGGCGGCGCTTGCTGCGGCACCCGCGCCGCAGCCGCTGCCGCAGCCGCAGCCGCTGATGATCGGCGAGACCGTCACCCTCGAAGCCCTCGGCGCCGAGCGGCAGGTCAACATCGTCCTGCCGCCCGACTACGCCAAGGAGCCCGAGAAGCGCTGGCCGGTGGTCTACCAGCTCGACGGGGCGATGGGCCAGGACCTGATGATGGGCACCGGCCTGATGCGCTGGGGCGCGCTGTGGGGGCGGAGCGCGGATGCGATTGTCGTCGGGATCGAGACGAAGGATCGCCAGCGCGAACTGCTCCCCGCAAGCGCCGACCCCGCCGAGGTCAAACGCTGGCCCACCGCAGGCGAAAGCGCCGCCTTTCGCGCTTGGATCGCAGACACGGTCAAGCCGCTCATTGAGGCCCGCTACCGCACCGATGGCCGCGCCCTCCTCGTCGGCGAAAGCGCGGCGGGGCATTTCGTGGTCGAGACATGGGCCGAGGCGCCCGCGCTGTTCACCGGTTACGCCGCGATCAGCCCGAGCCTGCAATGGGATTTCGAGGCGCTGAGCCGCACGCCCTTGGGCGAGGGACTGCGCCCCCCGCTCTACCTCAGCCTTGCCGACGAGGGCGGGGCGACCGAGAGCGGGGCGCTGCGGCTGCTTGAGGCGCTGCCCCCGGGCCAGCCCTTTTGCTTCTCCGACCGCCGCAGGGACCTGCGCCACGCGACCGCGCTCCACGGCCTCTTGCCCGAAGCGCTGCAATATCTCATGCCGACCAAGGCCGATTGGCTGGAGGAATACGGCATGGTCTTGCGGTGCGAAAAGCGGGACGGGCAGGGGTGATCCGTCCGGCCGCGATTCAAATTCGGCGGACGTCCGAGCATACGCTCGAGGCATCGTGATGCAGCGACAACGGACGATGACCCTGCAGCGTTTGATCCTGGCGCTGCTGGGTGCGGCTTGGCTCACCTTGGTGTTGAGCGATCATGGTGTCCTGACGGGCTCCAGAGGCACCTATTATCCGGGCAGGTTTACCACAACCGGAGAACCCTTCGAGTCTGTAAGATGCAACTATTGGACCGGAATTGGCAGGCACTACGTTTACAAGTCGGGCGCTCCGGGCCGTGTGCGCTGCGACAGGGCGGTGCGGTGCGGCTGGAGCATAAATTGGCACGCAATCGGCAAGAGATGCGAAGCGGCGAACTCGACGACGCCCCAAATCCGCTAGCTTGCCTGCCAGCCAATCCCTCGGCATAGCCAAACCAAGGAATTGCCATGGAGAGAGGTTTTCCGCGCGTGACTGCGATGCTGCCAAACCGGGGTCATGCCGCGCTGCTGTGCAGTGCGGTGCTGGCGATTGCGGTCGCGTCGGCTGCGATGCCCTTTCCGGCGCTGGCCTGCGGTCAGGAAGCGGCCCGGGCGGCTGGGCGGCAGCAACAGAAGATCCGGGCGGACTCTCGCAAGGTGCGCGGCGTGTTCACCATCACGCGGGTTGAAAGCCGGGAGGTTGTCGATGCCGAATGGACCGATGGTTCGGGCAACCAGCAGCGATCAGCCTATACCCAAAGGACAATCTACGGAACGGTCGCCAGCGCCAAGGGTAAAAGCTTTGAGACTGTACACGAAGATTCGGATCTCTTCCTGCTGTGCTCCGCCACGGTAAAACCAAGTCTGGATTCAATCGGCACCTTTTACCTGTCGCGCCGACCGGGCACAGACGGGCGCTATGCTCTGATCGACTATGCGGGCAACCCGCTTCCGCAAACCTCACCCCAAGCCACAGACAGATAGGCAACGATGTTCAGCAAAATCCTGATTGCCAACCGCGGCGAGATCGCCTGCCGGGTTATCGCCACTGCCCGCAAGATGGGGATCAAGACCGTCGCGGTCTATTCCGACGCTGACGCGCGCGCGCCTTTCGTGGCGATGGCGGACGAGGCGGTGCATATCGGCCCTTCGCCCGCGGCGGAATCCTATCTGATCGCCGACAAGATCATCGCCGCGTGCAAGCAAACCGGCGCAGAGGCGGTGCACCCCGGCTACGGCTTCCTCTCGGAACGCACCTCCTTTGCCGAGGCGCTCGCCAAGGAGAACATCGCATTCATCGGCCCGCCGGTCGGCGCGATTGCCGCCATGGGCGACAAGATCGAATCCAAGAAGCTGGCGAAAGAGGCGGGCGTCAATGTCGTCCCCGGTTTCGTCGGCGAGATCGAGGATACCGAACACGCGGTGCGGATCTCGAACGAGATCGGCTATCCGGTGATGATGAAGGCCTCGGCCGGCGGCGGGGGCAAGGGGATGCGCCTTGCCTATAATGAGGCCGACGTGCGTGAGGGCTTTGAAAGCGTCAAGCGCGAAGGGCTGAACAGCTTCGGTGATGACCGCGTGTTCATCGAGAAGTTCATCTTGAACCCGCGCCACATCGAGATCCAGATCCTCGGCGACCAGCACGGCAATATCCTCTATCTCAACGAGCGCGAATGCTCGATCCAGCGCCGCCACCAGAAGGTGGTCGAGGAAGCGCCGTCGCCCTTCGTGACGCCCAAGATGCGCAAGGCGATGGGCGAGCAATGCGTCGCGCTGGCGCGGGCGGTGGGTTATTACAGCGCGGGCACCGTCGAACTGATCGTCAGCGGCGCGGATCCGACGGGGGAGAGCTTCTACTTCCTCGAAATGAACACCCGGCTTCAGGTCGAACACCCCGTCACCGAGGCGATCACCGGGATCGATCTTGTCGAGCAGATGATCCGCGTTGCCGCTGGTGAAAAACTGGCGATGACGCAGGACGATATCGGGATCGACGGCTGGGCAATCGAGAACCGCGTCTATGCCGAAGACCCCTATCGCGGCTTCCTGCCCTCCAGCGGGCGGCTGGTCCATTACAGCCCGCCGCTCCCCGGCTGGCAGGAAGACGAGACCGTTGCGGGCAAGGCGCGGCGCGGTGTTGCGCGCGGCACCGGGTCGGTGCGGGTCGATGACGGCGTCTATGAGGGCGGCGAGGTGTCGCGCTTCTACGATCCGATGATCGCCAAGCTGATCACTTGGGCGCCCACGCGCCATGAAGCGGCGGACTTGCAGATCGAGGCGCTCGACCATTTCCGCATCAAGGGATTGGGCCACAACGTCGATTTCCTCAGTGCGATCATGCAGCACCCGCGCTTCCGTTCGGGCGAGCTCACCACCGGGTTCATCGCCGAGGAATATCCCGAAGGCTTCCACGGCGCAGCGACCGACATCGCGCTCAAGCGCAAGTTGGCAGGCTTGGGCGCGACGCTGATGCACGCGATCGAAGGCCGGGCCCGCGACATCAGCGGGCAGCTTGCCGATACGCTTGACGCCCCGACGCACTGGTCGGTGACGGTTGGCGGCGAGACTTTCGCGGTCGATCTTTCCAGCCTCGAGGAAGCGATCACGGTCGACGGCGAGCCGCTGACCGTTCGGCACGAATATGCGATCGGTGCGGTCGCCGTCACCGCCACCGTCGACGGCGAGCCGATCACCGTCCAGCTTGAGCGCACCCTCACCGGCTTCGTCATGACCACCCGCGGCGCGAAGCACGCGGTGCGAATCCTGCCGGCGCGGATCGCGCAACATGCAGCGCTCATGCTCGAGAAGGTGCCGCCCGATCTTTCGCGCCTCCTCATCTGTCCGATGCCCGGGATGCTGGTGAAGTTGCACGTGGCGGAAGGCGAGACCGTGCAGCCCGGTCAGCCGCTCGCCACGGTCGAGGCGATGAAGATGGAGAACATCCTGCGCGCCGAGAAAGAGGGCGTGATCGCCAAGATCAACGCCGCCGAGGGCGAGAGCCTTGCGGTTGATGCGGTGATCCTCGAACTGGAGTGAGCGGCAAACAGGGCTTCCCGCGCGCAAAATGATTGCGAAATGCAACTTACTATTGGCACGCGGCGCCGAGCTGCTAGACAGAGCGCTCCTTGAACGGAAGGGACGCTATGATCTTGCCGATTACCTCACTCACCGCAGCCGCTCTCGCGCTGCTCTTGCTGGCGCTGGCGGTGGAGACCGTTTCCAAGCGTCTCAAGCTCAAGGCGGCATTTGGCGATGCGGATGACCGCGGCCTGATCGCCGCATCGCGCAGCCATGGCAACCTCGCCGAGCATGCACCGATCGTGCTGATTATGCTCGGGCTGCTTGAGTATGGCGGCACCAATGCGACCATGCTGACCGCGCTTGCCGGGGCGTTTGTTGTGGGCCGGATCGCGCATGCGATCGGGCTTCACCAGAACGCGGAACCCGGCAAGGCCCCGCTGCTGCGTCAGATCGGCGTGATTCTGACCTGGCTGATCATGCTGGTGTTAGCCTGCTTGCTCATTCTGATGGTTGTCGCCAAGTAACGCTGCTGCCCCGCCACGCGCCGGTCTTCGCCGCCTTGCTGGCCGAGCGCCGCGCTGATGCGGGCACGCTATTCCAGGGCCAAGTGCAGGCACTGGTTGAAGTCGGTCAGCACGTAATCGGCGAAGGCCGGGCCATTCACGAACCCGCGCCGCCGGTAGAGCGCCAGCGCCGGTTCGAAGGCGGGGCCGCTGCCGGTCTCGAGGCTGAGCGTGATCAATCCCCCGGCGCGGACATGGGCGATGATCGTCTCGAGCAGCGCCGCCGCGATCCCCTGCCGCAGGAAATCGGGGTGGGTGCGCATCGACTTTACCTCCGCCGAACTCGCATCGAGCCGCTTCAACGCGCCGACCGCAGCGATCCGTCCGTCTACCTCGACCGTCCAGACCGTGACTCCCTCGGCCTGCAATCCGCTGAGATCGAGCGCGAAGCTGAGGCCGGGGGGTGAGCCCTCGACCATCGCGCGCTGATGGAGGGCGATGAGCGCCTGCACGCGCGTGTCGGCAAGGTCGGCGACAGCAATCTGCATCGGGCCTAGTCCTCGATCATCGCCACCGCGCGGATCCAGCCGGCGCTGGCACGCTCGATCTTGACCGGGAAGCAGCTGACGGTGAAGCCATGGGGCGGCAGCGATGCGAGATTGGCGAGTTTCTCGATCTGGTAATAGGGGCGGATGCGCCCGGCCTTGTGGCCCTCCCAGATGATCGCGGGGTCGCGGGTCTCGGCCCAGCGCTTGGCGGTGTGGCTGAAGGGCGCGTCCCAGCTCCAGGCGTCGGTGCCGACCACCTCGATCCCTTGCGCCGTGAGCCAAAGGGTCGCCTCCGCGCCAAGGCCGACGCCCTGATCGGTGAAGCCCTCGCTGCCGTAGATGGCGCCGGACTGCACCAGCACGATATCGAGCGGTTGCAGGGTGTAATTGATGCGGGCGAGCGCCTCCTGCACCTCGGCGGCGCTGACGACATGGCCGTGGGGGAGGTGGGTGAAATCGAGCTTCACCCCGGGACGCAGGAAGCGGTCAAGCGGGGCCTCGTCGATGCTCGGGGCGGGGGCCGCGCCCTCATCCGTGGTCGAATGGAAGTGCCACGGCGCGTCCATGTGGGTGCCGTTGTGGGTGGAGAGCTCGACGAATTCCACCGCCCAGCCTTCGCCATCGGGCAGGTCCTCGCGCTTGAGGCCGGGGAAGAACATCGCAATCTGCTCCCACGTCGTCTCGTGGGTCATATAGGTGACCTTTGGCCGCATCACCTCGGGATCGGAAATCACATTATTGGTGATCGGGATCGAGAGGTCGATGAAACGGGTCATGGACGCAAGAGTGCGCGCGGCGATGGGGTGCGTCAATGCCCCTTCAGTCCCTCCCCGTCGCGCAGCGATGGGGAGGGGGACCGCCCGCGCATGCGGGTGGTGGAGGGGTGAGGCGGTGCGAAGAATTGGTTCGCGCCAAGGCGCCAGGGTGGCCAAGAGTTTGTGCCGTGAATGGCGCCCGGTGGGTGCCGACAGCGCCATCATCTTGGCAGCCTTGGCGGCTTGGCGCGAACCTCATGGAGGCTTGCGGCTGCCCCTTCCGTTACTGCTGCGCAGTGTCACCACCCCGTGGGTAGGGACTTACTGCGAAAGCTCCTCGTCCATGAAGGCGGCGATGTCGGCGAGGTCGACGTCGCGCGCGACGTAAGCCTCGCCCAATGTGCGCAGCAGGAGGAAGGGCAGGGTGGTGCCTTCGGCCTTCTTGTCGTGGCGCATGTGGCGGGCCAGCGCGGCCCCGTCGCAGGCGAGGCCGAGGTCGGCGATCCGCGCTGGAAGGCCCGCCGCGGCGATGGCGGCCTCGGCCCGCGCGGCGTCGTCGCGGGAAATCTCGCCCCGCCGGGCTGAATACTTCGCCGCCAGCACCATGCCGAGCGCGACTGCCTCGCCGTGGAGCAGCCGGTCGGAAAAGCCCGTCTCCGCCTCGAGCGCATGGCCGAACGTGTGACCGAGGTTGAGGAGCGCGCGCAGGTCTTCCGTCTCGCGTTCGTCGGCGGCGACGATGCGCGCCTTCATCGCAATGCTGGTGGCGATGGCGTGTTCGAGCGCCGCCGGTTCGCGGGCGAGCACTTTCGCGCCGTTCGCCTCCAGCCAAGCAAAGAACGCCGCATCGCCGAGGAGCCCGTATTTCAGCACTTCGGCAAAGCCTGCGCGCATCTCGCGATCGGGCAGGGTGGCGAGCACCAGCGGGTCGATCAGCACCAGCGAAGGCTGGTGGAAGGCGCCGATCAGGTTTTTCCCCGCGCGCGTGTTGATCGCGGTCTTGCCGCCGACCGAACTGTCGACCTGCGCGAGCAGCGTCGTCGGCAGTTGCACGAAGCCCACGCCGCGCTTCACCACCGAGCAGGCAAAGCCGACGAGATCGCCTACGACCCCGCCGCCGATGGCAAAGACATGGTCCTTGCGGGTGACGCCAAGTGCCAGCAGCCAGTCGCACAGCCGTTCGAGCACGCCCCAGGTCTTGGCGTCCTCGCCCGGTTCGACCACGAACCATTCCGCCGCAAGACCGTGCGCGGCGAGATGGGCGTCGATCCCGCCTGCAAACAGCCGGTGGGTGTTGGTATCGGCCACAAATGGCACCCCTCGTCCCGGCCCATAGCCGCTGAGGAACGGCGCGGCAGCATCGACGAGGCGGCTGAAGAGCCCCTCCTCGATCACCACCTCATAGGCGCGCCCGGCCAGCGCGACGGGAATTACAGCCATTGATCAATCGCCTCGATGATCGCGCGCGCGGTGTCGGCGTGGGGGCCGTTCTCGCTACGCACGCGGATATGCGCCTGCCCGTAGAAGGGCGCCCGTTCGCGCGCCAGTCGGGTCAGGATCTCGCGCGGGTCGCCTTGCTTCAAGAGCGGACGGTTGCCGCGGCGCGATGTGCGTTCGACCAGCGTGTCGATATCGCAATCGATCCACACCGCGATGCCTTGCTCCAGCACCGCCGCGCGGGTCTGCGGATCGATGAAGGCGCCGCCGCCGGTGGCGATGACGCCGTGACCCTCGCCCAGCAGGCGGGCGATCACGCGCCGCTCGCCGTCGCGGAAGTGGGCCTCGCCGAAGGCCTCGAAGATCTCGGGGATCGAGCGCTGGGCGGCGGCGGCAATGGCATCATCGGCATCGACGAAGTCGCGCCCGAGCATAGCGGCAAGCTTCCGGCCGACGGTCGATTTGCCCACGCCCATCAGCCCGACCAGCACCACCGGTCGGTCGATACGAGCGGCGATGGCGGCGATATCGCGATCATGGGGGGAGGGGCACGCGGCGGACATTGCCGCAAGGCCTATAGATGGGCTAGGGCACGCGCAATATGGCAAACTTGCGGCAAGAGCGTCTGACCCCTGGCGGTTTCGAGCAGGCTCCCCCTGAGCGGGGCTGGCGGCGCTGGCCGTGGGTGGCAGGGCTGGCGGTGCTCGGCCTCGCTGGGCTGGCATGGTTCGACGGCGGAGAGGAATCGCTCCGCCCGATCGCCGAGGAAGTGTCGCTTCCGGAGCAGGGACAATGAAACGCGGGCGCGGGCACTTTACGGCGAGCGTACTCGCCATTGGTGTGGCTGGCGCGCTGGGCGGCGCGGGCCTTGCCGGGCTGGCGCTGGCGCAGGGCAAGCCCGAATCGCTGCTCCCGCCAGGTTTCGATGATCCCGCGCCTGCGCCGAGCCCGCGCCCGACGACGGGCCCCCGCCCCGGACAGGCTCCGCCCGCGCAGCCGGGCCAGCCGCCCGCCGTCCAGCCGGGCGCGCCGCCCGTGCCCGGCACCGCTGTCGATCCCGCCAGCCTCCCGCCGCTCCCTGCGATCAGCCGCGATGACCTCGCCCGCCTGCCGAGCCTTGAGGAACTGGAGAACATGTCGACCGAGGAGCTCGACCAGCTGCTCGGCCTTACCCCGAAGAGCGACATTCCGGCCGGTGCGCAGCGGGCGCTGACCCGCGTCGGTGTGCTGGCGGTGGAGGAAGGGGGCTTGCCGCCGATGGCGCTGGCGAACCAGTCGGACAAGCTGGTGCGCGCCGCGCTCAATGGCACGCAGGGCCCGCTGGTGTCGCGCTGGGGGCACATCCTGCTGCGCCGTGCGCTGGCGAGCCGCCTTGCTGCGCCGCTGGGCATGGACCCGGTCGAATTCGCCGCGCTGCGGGTCGGTGTGCTCAACCGCATGGGCGAATTCGCGCTGACGCGGGCGGTGGTGCAGGACATCGACACTGCCAACTGGTCGCCCGCGCTGACGCAGGAGGCGCTTGGCGCCTATCTGGCGAGCGGCGACATCACCGGCGCGTGCCCGGCGGTGCGCCTGCAAGGCTCGCAGCGGCAGGACGGCGAGTGGGTGATGTGGCAGGCGATCTGCAACGCCTATGCGGGCGAGACCGCGCTCGCCGCGACCCAGCTCGACCGTGCGCTGTTCCGGGGCGCCGCGCCGCGGGTCGACGTGCTGCTGGCGCGGCGCTTTGCGGGGGCGGCCGGGCGCGCGCAGCGCGGCGTCAATATCGAGTGGCAGGGGGTCGACGATCTCAACCCCTGGCGCTTCGGCCTTGCCAATGCGGTGGGCGAGCCGCTGCCCGAGGGGCTGCTGGACGCGGCGCTGAAGGCGCGCGGCGGGGCCTATTATGCGCGCAGCGGCGCCTTGCTGCCGATGCTCCCTGCCGCCCAGCGCGCGCCCTTTGCGGGACGCGCCGCGCGCGAAGGGATCCTGTCGGCCGATGCGATGGTCGATCTCTATTCCGAGGTTCAGTCCGATTCCGCCGCGAGCGGCGATGCCAAGGCCCATGCCACGGCGCTGCGCGAGGCCTATATCGCCGCCGATCCGGCCGAGCGCATCGCCGCGATGCAGCGCCTGTGGGCAGACGGGGCGAAGCTGGGGGGCGGGGACGGTTACGGTGCGCGGGTGCTCACCGCCTATGCCGCCGCGCGCATTCCGGCGAGCGCCGATCACGCAGGCGCGGCGGGCGATCTGATCGCCGCCATGCTCGCCGCCGGGCTCGATCGCAATGCGGGCCGCTGGGCGAATGTGGTCGAGGAGGGATCACTAGGCTGGGCCCTGATCACGCTGAGTGCAGCCAACGCCGGCGCCGTGGGCCAGGGCCCGGTCGAAAGCTTCATGGGCGACGACAGCAGCGAAGGGCAGCGCAAATCCGCCTTCCTCGTCGCCGGGCTGACCGGGATCGGGCGATTGACGGAAGGCGATGCGAACGCGCTCGCAGGCGATCTCGGTTTCGATCTTGCGCGCCAGACCCGCTGGACCTCGGCCATTGCGCGCGCGGCCGAGGTCGGCAATCCGGCGCTGGTGGCGATGCTGGCGGGGCTGGGGATGCAGGGGAACAGCTGGTCGCAGATGACCCCGCTCCACCTCTACCACATCACCGCCGCGCTGACCCGCGTGGGGATGGTGGCAGAAGCCCGGATGATCGCCGCCGAGGCGGTGGCGCGGGGCTGATGTCGGCGAGCACCGACGCGTTCCTCGCCATGCTGGCGGCGGAGCGCGGGGCGGCGCTCAACACGCTGGCCGCCTACCGCCGCGATCTGGCCCAGGTCGAGGAAGCGATCGGCGATCTTGCCGCAGCCGATCGCGATTCTGTCGCCAGCCTTGCAGGCGAGTGGTCGGGCCTTGCGCCTGCCAGCGTTGCACGCAAGGCCTCCGCGCTGCGCCAATTTTTCGGCTTTGCGATCGACGAGGGGTGGCGGGCCGACGATCCCTCGGGTGCGCTCCCCGCGCCGCGCCTGCGCCGCCCGCTGCCCAAGGTGATGGGGCATGATCAGATCGCGGCCCTGTTCAAGCGCGCCGAGGACGAGGCGGCAAGCGATGATCCCAAGGCGGTTCGGCTGCTGGCCCTGATAGAACTGCTCTACGGATCGGGCCTGCGCGCGACCGAGCTGGTCAGCTTGCCGCTTACCGCCGTGCCGCGCGATGCGCCATTTCTGACGGTGACGGGCAAGGGTGGGGCAACGCGCCTCGTGCCGGTGGGCAGGCGGGCGCTCGAGGCGCTGGCGCGGTGGCAGAGCCTGCGCCCGCAAACACCTCCCTCGCGCTATCTGTTTCCCTCGGGCAAGACCGGCCACCTCAGCCGCGTCCGCCTGTTCCAGCTGCTGAAGGAACTGGCCGCGCGCGCGGGGCTCGATCCCGCTGGGATCAGCCCGCACGTGCTGCGCCACGCCTTCGCCACCCACCTGCTGGAGGGCGGCGCGGACCTGCGCGTGCTCCAGACGCTGCTTGGCCATGCCGATATTTCCACCACCCAGATCTACACCCATGTCGATGCTGCAAGGCTCGTGGCGCTGGTCAATTCCCGCCATCCGCTTGCAACCCGCACAACATAAGACTAGCCCGCTGCGATGATTTCCTACCTCGATTTCGAGAAGCCCGTCGCCGCGCTGGAAGAACGCATCACGCAATTGCGCAGCGTCAACGCGCTGCATGATGTCGATGTCGCGAGCGAGATCGGCCGGCTTGAGAGCAAGAGCGCCGAGCTGCTCGCCAGCACCTATGCCTCGCTCACTCCGTGGCAGAAAACGCAGGTCGCCCGGCATCCGCAGCGGCCGCATTTCCATGACTATGTCGCCCACGCTTTCAGCGACTTCATGCCGCTGGGCGGCGACCGGCTCTACGGTGATGACCTTGCGATTATGGGCGGCTTTGCGCGGCTGGGTGACCGCCGCGTCATGCTGATCGGCCACGAGAAGGGTAACGACACCAAGAGCCGGATCGCGCACAATTTCGGCATGGGCAAGCCCGAGGGCTATCGCAAGGCGATCCGCCTGATGGAACTGGCCGGACGATTCGGCCTCCCCGTGGTGACGCTGGTCGACACCTCGGGCGCGTTTCCGGGGATCGAGGCGGAAGAACGCGGCCAGGCCGAAGCCATCGCGCGCGCCACGGAAGCCTGCCTTGCGATTGGCGTGCCGATGGTCGCCGCGATCGTCGGCGAGGGTGGGTCGGGCGGCGCCGTGGCACTCGCCGGCGCCAACCGCGTGCTGATGATGGAGCACGCGGTCTATTCGGTCATTTCGCCCGAAGGCTGCGCCTCGATCCTGTGGCGCACCTCCGAAAAGGCGCCCGAGGCGGCGCAGGCGATGAAGGTGACCGCGCAGGATCTGAAGCGCATCAATGTCATCGACCGGATCGTCAAGGAACCCGTCGGCGGCGCGCAGCGCGATCCTGTGGCCGCGGCGAAGATGCTGGGCGCGGCGCTGGGCGAGGAGGTTGATCTCTTGTCCGGCAAGAGCGCCGATCAACTGGTCGCCGCGCGCGAAGCCCGCTTCCTCGCCATCGGCGGCTGACAGGAAATCGCAAGTTAAGGTTTCGTTTGCCACGTCTCTGATGCATGAAGCTTGGCCGAGACGCTGCGAGATAGCGGCGCGGGGACAGGCGGAAAGGGACGGACATATGGCACGATTGGCAAGAAAGGCGCTCTCCTTCAGCGTGGCGGCAGTGGCGCTCGCGGGGTGCGTGGGGGCGGGCGCGAAGATCCCCTCCGCCTCGACACCGATCACCCAGGCCGAAGCCAAGCAGGGCGCGGAGTATCACCCGCAGCTGCTCGCCGAATTTGGCGGCGCGATGTCGGGCACGCACGCGGCCTATGTCGAACAGGTCGGCAAGAACATCGCGGTGCAATCGGGCCTCGGCAATGCGCGCGAGAGCTTTACGGTGAGCCTGCTGAACTCGCCGGTGAACAACGCTTTCGCGATCCCCGGCGGCTATATCTACACCACTCGCCAGCTGGTGACGCTGATGAACAGCGAGGCGGAACTGGCCGCGGTGCTCGGGCACGAGGTCGGCCATGTTGCTGCACGCCATTCGCAGCGGCGTCAGGCGGCGGCGCAGAAGAACACGTTGCTGGGGTTGGGGGGCGCGATCCTTTCGGGGCTGCTGCTGGGCGATTCGGGGCTGGGGCAGACGCTGTCGCGCGGGTTCCTGCAAGGCTCGCAGCTTTTGACCTTGCGGTTTTCGCGCAAGCAGGAGCTTCAGGCGGA
The DNA here is from genome assembly GCA_013911835.1 of Porphyrobacter sp. Classification (GTDB taxonomy): domain Bacteria; phylum Pseudomonadota; class Alphaproteobacteria; order Sphingomonadales; family Sphingomonadaceae; genus Erythrobacter. Next base: position 29,836 of record JACESM010000001.1, read on the forward strand.
CGGGCTCGGCATCGAATATCTCGGTAAGGCGGGTTATGACCGGCGCGCGATGGGGACGGTGCTGGCCAGCCTTGCCGCGCAGAACGCGCTCGATGCGCGCCTTGCGGGGCAGAACGCCAGTGTGCCCGAATGGGCCTCGACCCACCCCGATCCGGCCAGCCGCGTGCAGAGCGCGCTGACGAAGGCCGGCGCGCCGGGGACGAATGCGGTCAGCAATCGCGACACCTTCCTCGCCCGGATCGATGGGCTGCGCTACGGCGACGACCCTGCGCAGGGCCTGGTGGAGGGCAGCACCTTCATCCACCCCGAGCTGCGGCTCGCCTTCACCGCGCCCCAGGGCTACTACATGGTCAACGGCACGCGCGCGGTGAGCATCCAGGGGCAAGGCGGCAAGGCGCAGATGACGACTGCTGCCTATAGCGGCAATCTTGAAGCCTACGTGCGCAGCGCCTTTACCGCGGCGGGCGGGCAGAACAGCACGCTTGCCCCGCAAACGATCGAGCGCACCACGGTGAACGGCCTTCCCGCCGTCTATGGCACGGCGCGGGTCAACAACGGCAATTCGCAGGTCGATCTGGTGGTCTTCGCCTATGAGTTCGCGCGCGACAGGGCCTACCACTTCATCACGATCGCTCCCGCTGGCCGGGCTGATTTATTCAACCCGATGTTCCAGTCGATGCGGCGAATCACTGCGGCAGAGGCCGGCGCGGTGGTGCCGCGCAAGCTCCAGGTGGTGACCGTGGCGCGCGGCGACACGGTGGCGAGTCTTTCGCGGCGCATGGCCTATGACACGGCGCAAGAAGAGCGCTTCCGGGTGCTCAACGCGCTGTCCGGCACTGCGACGGTAACGCCCGGCCAGAGGATCAAGCTGGTCGTGCGCGGGAGCTAGGGCGAGAGGCCTGCCTCGCGCGCCAGCGCGGTCGCACAACGAAAAAACGGCGGGGATCGCTCCCCGCCGTTCGTGTTTTAGCCTTTGAGCCGTCGCTTACGCGGTGGTGCCCTTGGTCATGTTGGTGTTCACGTTCCCGAAGGTGCGCGACAGCGTCGAGCCGACGTTGGTCATGGCGGTGATCGCGGCGACGGCGATCAGAGCGGCGATGAGGCCGTATTCGATCGCGGTGGCACCCTGTTCGTCACGGACGAGGCTCTTGAAGAAGGTCATGTGTGGTCTCCTGGCTAGGCAATTGAATTCGATGTTCCCGCCTGGTCAGTGGCGGACGGTCGTAAAATTATCCGACATCAATTGATAAATACCTAACCGACGGAAGACTTTTCAGTAACCACAGGTGTTTGCCCAAGTGAAACCATATGCCGACGCGCAAACCCTCGCGATGGCGAGACGGGAGTAAAGAAGAGCGCCTTTAATGCTCGCCGTTGCGGCCAATCGCCCTCTTGCGGCAGCTGGTCGGCCTGGCTCGGCGGCGACCGTGCCGGAATGCTGCGCCTGGTGCTCGGGGAAAGGATGGACAACTTCACCCGGGGCGGTCGCAGAGTGTCCTGCGAATCGGGTGAAGCCTGCAGTTCTGCTTCGGGGGGCAGGTCAACCACCGCGCCCCGAACCGCGCCGGTCGCGCACAAAGAAAAACGGCGGGGATTGCTCCCCGCCGTCGATCTTTTTTGCCTGAGGCCGTCGCTTACGCGGTGGTGCCCTTGGTCATGTTGGTGTTCACGTTGGTGAACGTGCCCGACAGGGTCGAGCCGAGGTTGGTCATGGCGGTGATCGCGGCGACGGCGATCAGAGCGGCGATCAGGCCGTATTCGATGGCGGTGGCGCCCTGTTCGTCGCGGACGAGGTTCTTGAAGAAGGTCATGTCTAGTCTCCTGGTTTGGTCTTCGGTACCCGTGCCCCCCTGTGTCGCGGTGGGCTGTCGTCGTGATAAGCTGCCAGATATTGAGAAATTCCTAACTCGGCGATCGATGTGGAATTTAATTCGACATGGCAGCGGCACTCTTGCTTTCGACATCGCCCCACATGTTGATGGTCGTCGTGGCGACGCCCTGAAGCGCGGCGATCATGGCGAGGACGATAAGCGAGAGGATCAGACCGTATTCGACTGCGGTCGCCCCGGACTGGTCGACGACAAGCCTTTTCAAGAATGTCGACAGCATCGGGGAACCCTTTATTTCCTGCGTTCTGACAAGGTCGAGAATCGGCTCAAACCGTTAAGAAAGGGTTGATGCGGCGCGCCATGATGGAAAGAAATCCGACATGACGCAGGGGTGGATTGCGGTGGTGGCAGGGGCTCTGGACGACGGGAATGGCCGCCTGCTGCTGCACCGCAGACCTGAAGGAAAGCACCATGCTGGCCTATGGGAATTCCCGGGGGGGAAGGTCGAACCCGGTGAGATGCCAGCCGCAGCCTTGGTGCGCGAACTGGCCGAGGAGCTGGGGATCGCCTGCGACTCGTACGATCTGGTGCCTTGCGGCTTTGCCGAGACAGGCGCGCAGATGGGAAGCGGCCCGGCGCTGGTGCTGCTGCTCTACCGGTTGGCGCGCTGGCAGGGCGAGCCGCAGGCGCTCGAGGGTGGGGCAGTCGGCTGGTTCACTCCCGACGAGATCGCTGCGCTGGCCAAGCCGCCGCTCGATGCCGAGCTCGCCGCGCGTCTGTTCCAATTTCGCTGAATTGCCATCGAACCCACTTGCCAAGCCCGAACGACCCTCCTAAAGGCCGCCCCCTAGCGCGCACCCGTAGCTCAGCTGGATAGAGCATCAGACTACGAATCTGAGGGTCGGACGTTCGAATCGTTCCGGGTGCGCCAAAACAGCTCGCTCCTCGCAAGAGGGGCGGGCTGTTTTGGTTCTGCCCAAGAACGGTTCGGGCCTGTTCGGAATCGGAGGCGGCATGCCGCCGGAGATGACGGAGCCGCGCAGCGGCGGAGTAATCGTTCCGGGTGCGCCAACAAGGCCCGTTGCCTCGCAAGAGGCGGCGGGCCTTGTCGGTTTCAGTCCTCGACCGAATCCTCGAGCGCGTGCATGTCATCGTCCGACAGGCCGAAATGATGTCCCGCCTCGTGGATCACCACATGGCGCACAAGTTCGGCAAAGCTCACGCCGGTCTCCTCCATCTCGGCGAGCAGCGGCTGGCGGAACAGCGTGATCACCGGAGGCAGCCCCTCGCTGCCCCACTGGCTCCTTTCGGTGAGCGCCACGCCTTCATAAAGCCCGGTCAGATCGTACGGATCCTCGATCCCGAGCGAATCGAGCTGCTCGTCGGTGGCAAACTCCTCCACCTTCAGCACCACGCCTTCGAGCGCGCACGCGAACACCTCGGGCAAGCGCGCCAGCACGGCGCGTGCGAGCGATTCGAATTCAGCGGCAGAGGGCTCGCGCATGATGGATTTGCATCCTTTTGAAGGCGTGAGGGGGTGAATTGCGCAAAATCCTGCCTACATTTTCACAGGTAGCGGCGGCATCCATCGGCTGCAATCGGCGTATCTTGGCGGAACGCCTCGAATGTTCGATGGTTGACGACACTCGGGATTGACAGGCGAGAGGGCTCTCCATGGGGGAGCTGCAGATTGAAGAAAGACGAAACTGCCATGAACCATATCTCCGCCCACGATCACGATGACGTGTTCGATCCGGAAAATCCGCTCGGCAAGCCCGAAGTGCCCGAGAACGTGCAGGAGGCGATCCGCACGCTGATCGCCTGGGCGGGTGATGATCCGCAGCGCGAGGGCCTGCTCGACACCCCCAAGCGCGTGGGCCGGGCATGGCTCGAATATTGCGAGGGCTATCGCGAGGATCCGGCAATCCACCTCACCCGCCAGTTTACCGAAGTGGGCGGCTATGACGAGATTGTCCTCCTCAAGAACATCCCCTTCCAGTCGCATTGCGAGCACCACATGGCCCCGATCATCGGCAAGGCGGCGATTGCCTATCTGCCGCGCACCAAGGTCGTGGGCATCTCCAAGCTTGCGCGGGTGTTGCATGGCTATGCCAGCCGGCTCCAGATTCAGGAGCGCCTGACTGCCGAGGTCGCGCAATGCATCTGGGACCATCTCGATCCGCACGGCGTTGCCGTGGTGATCGAGGCCGAGCACGGCTGCATGACCGGTCGCGGGGTCAAGACTCACGGGGTCGGCATGGTCACCAGCCGCATCCTCGGCTGCTTCCTCGAAGACCATCGCAGCCGCAAGGAAGTGATGAGCCTGATGGGTTACTGACCTGCAATCCTGCATGAAGCGGCACATTGACGGCACACATGCGTAATTGATGAAATTGCAACCTAGGTTGGTTGGCGCTCATCTGTTTGGATGATATGTTGCATCATCGACGGCCAAAAGGCCGCGACAAGCAGGAGAGACCATCATGAAGAAGCTTGTGATGAGCGGTCTGGTGCTGGCCGCCAGCATCGCCGCACCCGCCTATGCGCTCGAGCACGAGGTGGTGATCGATCACGCCGAAGGGCCGATCGCCGCCGATTACAAGGGCACGGTCACGATCGAGACGCGCCAGGTCGGCACCGCAGGTGTCGCCGGGCGGCCGAGCACGCTGAGCTGCCAGTGGACGGCCAAGCTGAATGTCGAACGCATCGCCAAGGTCGGCAGCACCTTGAGCTCGCGCCGCACGCTGACCAGCGACGATGTCGCCAGCGGCGCGCGTCCGGGCTGGTGCCCGAGCAACCCCGAAGCGATCGGAAAGCTGGTCGATGCCCGCAGCGATCGGGTGCGCAGCGCGCTGCTCGCGCTGGTCGAACAGGACCGTGCTGCGCTGGTGGCCGAGGCAGACACCGCCACCACGCTCGGCTGAGCCGACGCAAGGTTCGCAATCGGAAACGGGGCGCCCCATCAGCGGGAGCGCCCCGTTTTCGCGTTTGCCGTCAGCGGCAAAGCAGCATAGCTTCGCGCCCGGGATCAGATTGAAGCTTATCCGAGGAGACTGTCCGATGCTGTCTGTCACTGCCTGCCGTCTGCTTGCCCTTGCCGCTCCGGTCGCCTTGCTGGCTGCCTGTTCGGGCGGCGACTCTGCCGCTCCGGCCGCCGAGGGCACCGCTGATGTCGCAGCCGCTGCCGGAGAGGCGCCGCCGATCATCAAGGAGCGCGAGGAGAATTTCGAGGGGATCGGCGCAGCCTTCAAGGCGATTCGCGGGCAGCTCGACGCCGCAACGCCCGATTTCGCGCTGATCGCCGCCAAGGCCACGGACATCAACACCCGTGCGCAGGCGATCCCGAATCATTTCCCCGCCGGCACCAGCACCGCCGATGGCTTCAAGACCGAAGCGCTGCCGGTGATCTGGGAGAAGCCCGAAGAGTTCAAGGCGGCCGCGCAGAAGCTGGTCGATGAAAGCGCCAAGCTCGCCAGCCTTGCCTCCGGCGGCGACAAGGCGGCGGTGGGCGCGCAGGCGATGGCGATGGGCGGCGCGTGCAAGGGCTGCCACGACACGTTCCGGCTCGATGACGAGAAGTAGGGCGTGAGCGAAGCTACCCCGCCACGCGCGGGCCTGCCTCCCGATATCAGCGTGTGGGATCCGCTGCTGCGGCTGACCCACTGGAGCTTTCCGCTGCTGATCCCCGCCATGTGGTGGACGGCCGAGAACGACAAGTGGGCGCTGCACAAGCGCATCGGGCTGGTGCTGCTCGGCCTGCTGGTGTTCCGCGCGGCGTGGGGCTTCATCGGCCCCGAGACGGCGCGCTTTGGGCATTTCGTGAAGGGGCCCAAGGCAGTGCTCGCCTATCTGCGCGGCGACAGGGGCGCTGGCCCCGCGATCGGCCATTCGCCGCTGGGCGGGTGGAGCACCATGGCGCTCTTGGGCGCGATGCTCTTGCAGGTCAGCCTCGGTCTGTTCGCGGGCGATCCCTTCGACGGGACGACGGGGCCCTTGAACAGCCTCGTCGGCGTGGCGCTGGCCGACACGATCACCGAACTGCACGAAACTGTCTTCTGGGTGATCGCCGGACTGATCGGCCTGCATCTGGCCGCGATCTGCTTCTATTCGGTGAAGGGCGATGACCTGCTCAGCCCGATGGTCGGCGGCACGCGTGCACCGATGGAGGGCGTCGCGGGAATCGGCCCGGTGCCGTGGGTGAGGGGGCTGCTTGCCTGCGGCCTTGCAGGGGTACTGGCGCTGTGGGTCGCTTACGGGGCGCCGCCGCTGACATGACAGGACGTTGGCCGCAGCAGGTCAGGGCCATATCCTTTATGGCACCAAGGCTTGGGGCTTTGTCGCTATTGGCTCTCTTGCTCAACGAACCCGCCGGTGCCGATGACGAAACGTGGCAGGAGGATTTTCCGCAGAATTGCATTTTCCCGGCTGACGGCCTCGAAGAACCTGAGCCTTGCCGAAGTTTCTACCGGGTGTCCGACCGTCGCACTGAAGATGGCGAGGCCTATACGGTCTATGAATACAAGTGGACAAACGCCGATGGCCGGGAGGTTGTTTACGTTCCAGACATTGGTGGCCTCGGCACGGGCCGATTCACAATCGGCACGCTAACCGACAATCGCTTTGACGGGGGGAGCACGTTCAATCCGGCTGTTAGTCATGCCTTGCATCGGGACAAGACCGTCATCGGCGCGCCAACCCATCTCTATCTGTTTGCTGTGTGCGACGAGTACATCGACGGGAAGCCGTATAATTGCGACTGACAGGGTTCACGGTCCCTGTCGGCTCCAACGAAAAAGGGGCGCCCCCGTTGCGGGAGGCGCCCCTTTTCACTTGTGCGTGTCGGAAAGGCCTTACAGCTGCCCGAGCATGTGTTCCGCGCTCGAGACGCGGAAGTCGCCGGGTTCTTCGACATTGAGCTGCTCGACCACGCCGTCATTGACCACCATCGAGAACCGCTGGCCGCGCTTGCCGAGGCCGAAGCCCGAGCCGTCCATGGTGAGGCCGATCGCCTCGACGAATTCGGCATTGCCGTCGGCGAGCATGGTGATGTCGTCGCTGCCGGCGGCCTTGTTCCAGGCGCCCATCACGAAGGCATCATTGACCGCAGTGCCGACGATCTCGTCGACGCCCTTGGCCTTGAGATCAGCGGCCTTTTCGACGAAGCCCGGCAGGTGCTTGGCCGAGCAGGTCGGGGTGAAGGCGCCGGGCACGGAGAACAGCGCGACGCGCTTGCCGGCAAAGTAGTCGGAGGACTTGACCGGCTGCGGGCCTTCGGCGGTGGCCTTGATCAGGGTGACTTCGGGAAGCTTGTCGCCAATGGAGATGGTCATTGCGGGAGGGTCCTCTCTTAGGGGGGTGTGCGGGCGCTCTCTATCGCGAGTGCCGTCGATGGGCAACAAATAGACATATAAAGATAAGTTTATATTTGCCTCAGGGCCGATGTGCGGCTAGGGGGCTAGCCGCATAAACAGACAGGCCGCCCACGCGGGTGCCTATCTGTGCATAGGAGATAGAAAACATGGCCACCCTCGCTGCCACCCCCGCCACCGAATATGTGATCAAGGACATCGCGCTTGCCCAGTTCGGCCGCGACGAGATCATGATTGCCGAGACCGAAATGCCGGGCCTGATGGCCCTGCGCGCCGAGTATGGCGCCGCGCAGCCCTTGAAGGGCGCGCGCATCACCGGCTCGCTCCACATGACCATCCAGACCGCGGTGCTGATCGAGACCCTCGTCGCGCTGGGTGCCGAAGTGCGCTGGGCGACCTGCAACATCTTCTCGACCCAGGACCACGCCGCGGCCGCGATCGCCGCGCGCGGGATCCCGGTCTTCGCCATCAAGGGCGAGACGCTGGCCGATTACTGGGACTATGTGGGCCGCATCTTCGATTGGGCGACGGAAGAGAACCCCGATCTCACCTGCAACCTGATCCTCGACGATGGCGGCGATGCCACCATGTTCGCGCTGTGGGGCGCACGCATCGAAGCGGGCGAGGAAATGGGCGAACCGACCAACGCGGAAGAGATCGAGTTCCAGCGCGCGCTGAAGGCCTTCGTCGCCGCCAAGCCCGGCTACCTCACCAAGACGGTGAAGGCGATCAAGGGCGTCTCGGAAGAGACCACCACGGGCGTGATGCGCCTCTACCAGATCGCCAAGCAGGGCAAGCTCCCGTTCCCCGCGATCAACGTGAACGATTCGGTCACCAAGTCGAAGTTCGACAACCTCTACGGCTGCAAGGAATCGCTGGTCGACGCGATCCGCCGCGCGACCGACGTGATGCTGGCCGGCAAGGTCGCCTGCGTTGCCGGTTACGGCGATGTCGGCAAGGGTTCGGCCGCCTCGCTGCGTGATGGCGGCGCCCGCGTGATGGTCACCGAGATCGACCCGATCTGCGCGCTGCAGGCCGCGATGGACGGCTTCGAGGTTGTCACCATGGAAGACGCCGTGAAGCGCGCCGACATCTTCGTCACCGCCACCGGCAACGAGGACGTCATCACCGCCGACCACATGATGAGCATGAAGCCGATGGCGATCGTGTGCAACATCGGCCACTTCGACAGCGAAATCCAGATCGCCGCGCTTTCCAACTACGAGTGGAAGGAAATCAAGGAAGGCACCGACCTCGTCACCTTCCCCGATGGCAAGTCGATCATTGTGCTCGCCAAGGGCCGCCTCGTGAACCTCGGCTGCGCCACCGGCCACCCGAGCTTCGTGATGAGCGCGAGCTTCACCAACCAGACCCTCGCGCAGATCGAGCTGTTCACCAAGTCGGACGAATACGAAAACGATGTCTACGTCCTGCCCAAGCATCTCGACGAGAAGGTCGCTGCGCTTCACCTTGAAAAGCTGGGCGTCAAGCTGACCCAGCTTTCGGGCAAGCAGGCGAGCTACATCGGCGTGCCGCAGGCCGGCCCGTTCAAGCCGGACCACTACCGCTACTAGGATGACGAACACCCGCCCGCTCCGCCCCGTTTTTGCACGGGGTCGGGGGCGGGCGGGATGTCCCCCGTTGCACTCGCAGCGCAGCGCGCATAGCGGTTGAGCAATGGACCTCTCGCCACTCTCGCTGGTGCTGATTGCGCTCGTTCTTGCCGCCTGGGCGGTGGGGGCGGGCTTTGTCGTGCTGCGCGCGAACCGCAGCGCGCGGCGCGCGAAGGCGCTGCGCACCAGCGTCAAGCGGATGCAGACCCTGCTCGACGTTGCCCCGGCGCTGCCGCTGCTGGTGCGGGTCGACGGGCGGATCGAGGCGCCCGAGCGGCTGGCCCGGATGCTGGGCCTCGCCAGCATGCCCAAATACCTTTCCGAACTTGCCGCGCCGCCCGGTAACACCAAGGCAGGCGGGCTGGCGCAGGCGCAGATCGACCAGCTGTGGGGCAAGATCCAGACTACCCAGAAGAGCGCCGCGCCCTTCCGCATGGCGATCAACCTGCCCGGCTCGCAGCGCAGCCTCGCGCTCTACGGCACGCTCGCCGATCCGCAGGTCTCGCCCGGAGGGGCGGCGCTGGTGTGGGTGTTCGATTTCACCGAGAGCCATTCCGAGATGGCCCGCCTCAGGGCTGCTGCCGCGCGCGCCACGGGGGACTTCGCCGCGCTTGTCGGCCTGATCGAGGCTGCGCCCATGCCGATGTGGTTCCGCGATGCCGAATTGAAGCTCCAACTCGTCAACCAGGCCTATGTCGATGCCGTCGGTGCGGTCAGCGCGGCCGAGGTGGTGCAGGGCCAGATCGAGCTGCTCGAGCCTGAAGGCGCCCGCTCGCCCGCCGATATCGCGCGCACCAGCCTCCAGAGCCAGGACGCTTCGGAACGGATCGTCGCCGCCACAATCCTCGGCGCGCGGCGCACCTTGCGCGTTTCTGATCTGCCCCTGGGGCAGGAAGGCGTTGCGGGCTACGCCATCGATATCGAGGAGCAGCAGCAGGTCGCACGCGAGTTCCGCGCCTTCCGCGATGCCCAGCGCGCGTTGCTCGATCAGCTTTCGGTCGGCGTCGCGCTGTTCGATGCCGAGGAGCGCCTGACCTTCGCCAACCGTCCGTTCCGGCGGCTGTTTGCGCTGAGCGAAGAGGTGATCGAGGCGCGCACGCCGTTTGATCGCTTCATGGCCGAAGCGCGCGAACGTGGCCGCACCCCCGAAGTGCGCGACTTTCCCGAGTGGCGGCGGGAGCGGCAGGCGTGGTTCGGGATGCGCGAAGCGGGCGAGGAAGCCTGGCCGCTGCCCGGCGGCACGCATCTGCGCGTCGTCGCGCAACCGATGCCCGACGGCGGCCTCGTCCTTATCACCGAGGACCGCACTGAAAGCCTCGCGCTCTCCGCCGTGCGCGACACGCTGCTGCGCACCCGCACCGCGACGCTCGACAGCCTGTTCGAAGCGCTCGCGATCTTCGCCCCCGATGGCTCGGTGCAGCTCTGGAACCGCAGCTTTGCGGGCACCTGGGGCCTCACCACCGACCTGCTCGACCGCCACCCGAGCGCCGACGAGCTGCTGAGTGCGATCGGGCGCAATCTCGTCCATCCCGAGGAAGCCACGCTGATCGGCGCGGCGGTGCGCGCGGCGACGCTCGACCGGCGCGAGAAGGGCGGGCAGGTGGAGCTGGCTGACGGGCGCACATTGCGCTTTGCCGGGATACCGCTCCCCGATGGCAATGGCCTGCTGACGGTGCTCGACATCACCGCCTCGCAGAAGGCCGAGCAGGCCCTGCGCGAACGCGCCGAGGCTTTGGAAGAGGCCGATGCGGTCAAGGCCAAGTTCCTCGCCAACATGAGCTACGAGTTCCGCACGCCGCTGACCACCATCGGCGGCTATGCCGAACTCCTCAAGAGCGGCGCGGCGGCCGAACCGCAGGCGGCGGGCGAATATGTCGACGCGATCCTCGCCGCGGTCGAACGCCTGACCGAGCAGGTCGAGAACGTGCTCGATCTGTCGCAGTCCGAAGCTGGGCTGCTGCCGATCCGCAAGGAAAGGCTGGACGTGCTCGACTTCCTCACCACGCTGGTGCGCGAGCGCGAAGCGGCGATCATCGCGGCGGGCCTCAGCCTCGATCTCAAGGGCCGCCGGGGCCGGGTGATCGCGGCCGATCCGCGCCAGCTGGGCCGCGCGGTGGGCAATCTGCTCGACAATGCCATTGCCGGCACCCCTGATGGCGGGCGGATCGTGATCGAGATCCGCCGCGCGAGCGATCCGGACGCCGGGTGGAATGTCGAAATCAGCATCGCTGATAATGGCCGCGGCATGAGCGCGCAGGAGCTGGCGCTGGCGCAGGGCGGGGTGAAGCCGGGCGGCGAGGGCGCTTCCGAACGCCGCACCGGGCTCGGCATCCCGCTCGCCCGGCAGCTGATCGCAGGACATGACGGGACGCTCGAGATCGTCAGCCGCAAGGGCGCGGGCACCACGGCGACGATTCGGTTGCCGTGACCGAGGCGCGCGAGGCTCTCCCCGATCTGGCGGCAATGGCGGCTTACGGCGCGCGCATCGCCGCGCAGCTTCGCGCTGGCGATGTGGTGGCGTTGGAAGGCGGGCTGGGCGCGGGGAAGACCACGCTCGCCCGCGCGATCCTTGCTGCGCTGGGCCACGCTGGCGAGGTGCCTTCGCCGACCTTCACCATCATCGAAACCTACGCCGCGCCGCCCCTGCGCGTGGCCGTGGTGCATGCCGATTTCTTCCGGCTCGAAGACCCTTCCGAACTCGCTGAAATCGGGCTCGACGATTACCGCGAGGACGCGGTGTTGCTGGCCGAATGGCCCGATCACGCGGGCGGATTCTCCCGCGAGCCGGGGTGCCTTGCGATCACGCTCTACCCGCAAGGAGAAAGCGGGGAAGGCGGGCGGATTGCGATTGCCCGCGGCGGGGCGGATTGGGTAGGGCGGATGCCATGAACGCGCTTCCTGAAGGCCTCGCCGAATTCGTTTCCAACGCCGGATGGGCCGACGCGCGGGTCGAGCCGCTGCCTGGCGACGCCTCGTTCCGGCGCTATTTCCGCCTCGCGCGCGCTGGTGAAACTGCAATGCTCATGCACGCACCCCCGCCGCACGAGGACCCGGCGCCCTTCCTCCATGTCGCGCATTGGCTGAATGACAACGGCATGCGCGCGCCCGCGATCCTTGCCGAGGATGCGGTGGCTGGTTGGGTGCTGACCGAGGATTTCGGCAATGACCGGATGCGCGACTGGCTCGACCTGAACCCGGGCGAGGAGCGCGCGGCTTACGAAGCGGCGGTCGATGCGCTCGCCGCGCTCCACCGCCTGCCGCCGGGGCCTTTCGCGCCCTATGACATGGCGGTCTACCAGCGCGAGGCGGCATTGCTGCCCGAGTGGTGGTGCCCTGCGCAGGGCCTCACCGTCGATGCAGCAGGCTACACCGCAGCATGGGACGCGGTGCTCTCCCCCGTGCTGGCGCGCCAGACCCCGGGTGTAACCGTGCTGCGTGACTATCATGCCGAGAACATCATGCTGCTGGGCGGCAAGGCGACCGCGCCGCAGGGGCTCATTGACTTTCAGGACGCGCTCGTCGGCCACCCCGCCTATGATCTCGTCTCGCTGCTTCAGGACGCGCGGCGCGATGTCGATGTGCATCTCGAGACCGCGATGCTGCTGCACTATTCGCAGGCCATTGGCGGGGCTGATGACGATTTTCTGGCGGACTACGCAACGCTCGGTGCGCAGCGCAATGCCAAGATTGTGGGCATCTTCACCCGCCTCAACGCCCGCGACGGCAAGCCGCGCTATCTCACCATGATCCCGCGCGTATGGGCGGCGTTGGAGCGCGATCTCGCGCACCCCGCGCTGGAGCCGGTTGCAGCGTGGTTCGATGCGAACATCCCCGAGGAAATCCGCGCCGCCAACGGAGCTATCGCCGCGTGACCAAGCTCGCCTCCGACACCGCCATGATCCTCGCCGCCGGCCTCGGCAAGCGGATGCGGCCGCTCACCGCGAGCCAGCCCAAGCCGCTGGTGCGGGTGGCAGGCAAGGCGCTGATCGATCACGCGCTGGATCGTCTGGCCGAGGCGGGCGTGGCGCGCGCGGTGGTCAATGTCCACTACCTCGCCGACGCGCTCGAAGCCCATGTGCTCGCGCGCCAGACCCCCAAGGCAAGCGTGTCGGACGAGCGCGCGCTGCTGCTCGAGACCGGGGGCGGGATGCTGAAGGCCCTGCCACAGCTGCCCGATCCCTTCTTCGCGCTGAACGCCGACAACATCTGGCTCGACGGCCCCAAGAGCGCCTTCCACGATCTGTCGCGCCGCTGGGACCCGGAGGCGATGGACGCGTTGCTGCTGGTCGTCCCTCATGCGAGGGCGATGAATTTTGCGGGGCCGGGTGACTTTCACATGGACCCGCTGGGCCGCCTCTCGCGCCGCCGCCCCGGGCGGATCGCGCCCTTCATCTACACGGGTATCCAGCTCGTCTCCCACCGCCTGCTGCGCGATGCGCCCGAGGGGCCGTTCGGCACGATGACCCTGTGGGAGCGCGCCATCGCCGAGGGAAGGCTCTATGGCCTCAGCTTCACCGGGCTGTGGTTCGAGGTCGGCACCCCGCAGGCGATCCGCCCGACCGAGGAGGCGCTGGCGGGTGGCTGAGCCCCGGAAGCCTGGTCCGCTCGTCTATTCGATCGCTGCGCATCGCGGATTTGCGGATGCGCTCGTTGCCGGGCTGGTGCCGCGCTACCGCGAGGAGGGCTTCGGCCTTGCGCGCCTGACCCTGCTGGTGCCGAGCAGTCGCGCCGCGCGCACCCTCAGCGAGGCCTTCATCCGCCACGCGGGCGAGAGCGGCGAGGGCGGCCTGCTGATGCCGCGCATGATCGCGGTGGGCGACCTCGATCTCGACGAGAAATTGGGCGCAGGCCTCGATCCGCTCGGCGCATCCGACATCCCGCCTGCCTGCGATCCGGTGCGGCGCTGGCTGAGCCTCGACCGTCTGATCGCCGAGGAACGCGCGGGCGAGGGCATGACACCGCTCCCCGGCCGCGCCCGCCTGAACCTCGCGCGCGAGATGGCGCGGACGATGGACCGGCTGCTGGTCGAGGAGAAGGAGGTCACTGATCTGCTGGCCGCTGAGGTGCTCGACCGGATGGGTGAACTCGCGACCCATTGGCAGCGTTCGATCCACCTGTTCGGGCGCGTCAATCTTCGCTGGCAGATGGAGCTGCTCGCGCGCGGCGAGGTCGACGCCGCCACCCGCCGCAACATGCTGTTCGATCACGCCGCCAAGCGCTGGCGCGAGACTCCCCCGCCGCATCCGATCATCGCCGCCGGTGTCACCAGCGCCTCGCCCGCGCTGGCGCGGCTGCTCAGGGTTGTTGCGGGCTTGCCGCAAGGCGTGGTGGTGCTCCCCGATCTCGACTTGGCAATGGACGCCGCTGCCTGGGACGAACTCGGCCTTGCCGGCGCTTCGAAGGAGCCGGGCGGCCCGGTCTTCGGCGCGGACGACGCGGTCACCCACCCGCAATATCACCTGAAGCTCCTGCTCAATCGGATGGGGGTGAACCGGGAGGAAGTGCAGCCCTGGCACCGCCGCGGGATCGCGGCGGCCGACCCGGCGCGCAGCCGCGCGATCTCGGCGCTGTTCCTGCCCCCGCAGGCGAGCCGCTCATGGAGCACGCTCGAGCCGAAGGATCGGCGGCTTGACGGGGTGCGCCTGCTCGCCAGCGCCACCATCGAGGAAGAGGCACAGGCCATCGCCCTGCTGGTGCGCCAGCAGCTCGAGGTGCCGGAAAAGCGCATCGCCGTCGTCGCGGCCGATCGCGGCTTGGCGCGCCGCGTCGCGCAGCATCTCGAGCGCTGGCATATCGCCGCAGACGATTCCGCCGGTCGCCCGCTGGCTTTGACGCCCGCCGGGCGCTTGTTCGGGCTGCTTGCGGAGATCGCCGCCAATGGTCCGGATCCCGCCAACCTCGTCGCGGCTTTTGGTCACCCATTGGTGCACAGCTGGGACGGCCTTGCGCGCGGCGATTGGCTCAAGGGCCTGCGTGCCTTTGACCGCCAGCTGCGCGGGCCTTCACCTGCGCCCGGCATGGAACCGCTGCGCGCGGCGGCGGCCAAGGCGAAGATCGCCGAATGGTGGGACGAGGCCGAAGCACTTGTCGCCCCGCTCGCCGACTGGCCGCAGGAGATTGCACTCGCCGAGGCCTTGTCGCGCCTGTCCGCCGCGGCAGAAAGCTTCGCCCAAGCCGCGATCTGGGAGCGCGAGGATGGCCGCGCGCTCGGCCAGCTGGTCGAGGAATTGCGCGGGCAATCCGAGGCGCTCGGCACGGTGATCGAGACCGCCGATCTCGCCGGCGTGCTGCGCGACGCGATGGAGGCGGTTGCGGTGCGCCCAGGTTATGGCGGCCACCCGCGCGTCGCCATCTACGGCCTGCTTGAGGCCCGCATGGCGCGCGCCGATCTGGTAATTTGCGGGGGTCTCAACGAAGGCTCGTGGCCGCAGCCCCCCGGCGCCGACGAGCTGCTCGCGCCCGCGGTGCTGCGCGCGCTGGGCGTGCCGGGGGCGGAGTTCCGGATCGGGCTTGCCGCGCATGACCTTGCGGGCGCAATGGGCGCGCCTGAGGTGGTGCTTTCGCGGAGCCTTCGCGATGCCGAGGGGCCGACGCTGCCCTCCCGCTTCCTGCTGCGGGTCGAGGCCTTGCTGGGCGATGACCTCGACAAGGAGCACCGCGAGCGTGCGATCCCCGCGATCCTGCCGCATCTCGACCGCCAGCGTCCGGCGACCGAACCCTATCCCCGCCCCGAGCCCGATCCCGCAGCCCATTTGCGCGACGTGCCGATCAAGGTGACCGCGCTCGACCGGCTGCTGGGCGATCCCTACCAGTTCTATGCGCAGGCGATCCTCGACCTGCGGCGGCTCGATCCCCTGGCGGCCGATCCCTTCAGCGATCCGGCGCTTCGGGGCACGCTGGTGCACGAGATCCTCGATGGTTGGCACAAGGCCCGGGCGAGCCAGCCCGGTCTCGCGCTCGCGCCCTATGCGGCGGCCTATTTCCGCGAGCAGCGCGTCCACCCGCTGTTCCGCGCGCTGTGGCAGCCGCGCCTGATCGCGGCGCTCGAGCGCTTCGAGGGATGGATCGAAGCGGACGCTTCCGAAAAGGGCCGCACCGTGCTCGCCACCGAGATTTCGGGGGAGATGGAGGTGGACGGGGTGAAGGTGCAGGGCCGCGCCGACCGGATCGACCGGTTGGCTGATGGAAGCCTCGGAATCGTTGACTACAAGACCGGGCGCGTTCCCACCAAGGACGAGGTCAAGGCCGGCTTTGCTCTGCAACTCGGCCTGCTGGGTCTGATCGCCGAGCAAGGGCGATTTGCGGACAAGGACACGGGCAAGGTCGTGCAGGGCGGGGCGAGTGACTTCGAATACTGGTCCTTCAACAAGGACGATGGCAGCTTCGGCAAGCGCGAAACGCCAATGAAGGTGGGGCAGGCCAAGAAGGGCCTCACGCCCGAAGAATTCCTCCCACACCATGTCGCAAAGCTGCAACTCGCGATCCACGAATACATCAAGGGCCGTGCGCCGTTTCGGGCGCGCGAAAACCCCGATTACAAGGGCTACACCGATTACGATCAACTGATGCGCCTTGAAGAATGGCTGGTGCGCCTCACTGAAGCCGGGGCCAAGTCATGAGCGGCGGGAACGGCCTCGTCTTTCCCTTGCAGGACAACCAGCTCCTTGCGGCGGACCCCGAGGACAATGTCTGGCTCTCGGCCTCGGCCGGGACGGGAAAGACGCAGGTGCTCTCTGCGCGCGTGCTGCGGCTGCTCCTTCGGGAGGATGTAAGTCCGTCGCAGATCCTGTGCCTCACCTTCACCAAGGCGGGCGCGGCCGAGATGGCGAACCGCATCAACGCGGTGCTCGCGCGCTGGGTGCGGCTCGATGCCGGGACGCTCGGCAAGGAGCTGAAGCATCTCGGCGCGGATTTCAGCCCGGCCACGCAGGAGCGCGCCCGCACGCTCTTCGCCAGCGTGCTCGATTGCCCGGGCGGGGGCCTCCGGATCGACACCATCCATGCCTTTGCGCAGTTCCTGATCGGCAACTTCCCCGAGGAAGCCGACCTCGCGCCGGGAACGCGGGTGATGGACGATCGCAGCCGCGAATTGCTCGCACGCGAGGTGTTGACCGACCTGTTCGAGGAGGCCGAGCGGGCGCATGACGTGCGCATTCTCGACGGGCTGGAAACCTTCACCACCCGCAAGGACCCGGCGGCCCTGCACAAGTGGCTGATGCGCGCGGCCGATGCCCACGAGGTGTGGGACGGGCCGGGCAGCTGGCAATCGCCGATGGGGCCGCAGGTGCGGCAGACGCTCGGGATCCCTGCGGATGCGGATGAGGCGTGGGCGTGGGAGATCCTCGATCCCGATCTCTTCCCTGACGATGTGCTTGTGTCGCTGCTGCCTGCGCTTGACGGGTGGAAGGGTGCCAAGACCGGGAAGGAGACCGCGGCCTTCATCCGCGAGTGGATCAATCTCGGCCTCGCCGACCGCATTGCCGCCGTCTCGCGGTTCTATGACACCGTGCTCAAGAAGGACGGGACGCCGCGCAAGATGGACGGGGCGGCCAAGCTCGATCCCCTGTTCCCCGGCCATCAGAACAACATCGCCGAGGCTTTGACCGAATACGAAACCCGCCGCGCCTTGCTCGCCACCGCCGAAATCGTCACCTCCGCGCTCGAGATCGGCCGCGCCTTCGCGGTGCGCTGGGAGGCGAGGAAGGCGCGTGAAGGCCTGCTCGACTTCGGCGATCTGATCCGTAAGGCGGCCGACCTGCTCGGCAAATCCGACGCCGCCGACTGGATCCGCTACAAGCTCGATCGCCACTTCGACCACATCCTGATCGACGAGGCGCAGGACACCAATCGCAGCCAATGGGACATCGTCGAAGCACTGATCGACGACTTCTTCACCGGCGAGGGCGCGCGCGGGGACAAGCTGCGCACGATCTTCACCGTGGGCGACTACAAGCAGGCGATCTTCGGTTTCCAGGGCACCAGCCCTGAAAACTTCGCCCGCGCCAAGGAGCGCATATTCGCCCGCATCGACGCGGCGCGCACCGGCATCCGCCAGAGCCGCACCAACCGCCGCGAGCCCGGCTGGCAGGACCTCGACCTCGGTAAATCCTATCGTACCGCACAGATCGTGCTGGGCTTCGTCAACCGCGTGATCGGGATGCTCGGGTTCGCCGAGTTCGGGCTCGACAAGGCGCCGCCTGACCATAAGGGTGCCGAACGACCCGGTCTTGTGACCCTGTGGCCGCCAGTCGCGCCCGACAAGGCCGAGGCCGTCGAGGAGGAAGACGACAGCGATGATGGCGGGCAGGACTGGCTGCCCAAGCACGACACGCTGCTCGCCCAGAACATCGCCGATCAGGTGGCGCGCTGGGTTGGCGGGCCTGAGCCCTTCGTGCTCGCCAAGGGCACCCGCCGCCATGCCACGGCGGGCGACATCATGGTGCTGGTGCGCCAGCGCAAGGAGCTTGCCGCGCAGATCGTTGCCAAGCTGCATGCGCGGGGGGTGCCGGTGGCGGGCGTCGACCGGCTGCGGCTGGGGGCGCCGCTGGCGGTGAAGGACGTGCTGGCGGCCTTGCGCTTCGCCGCGCAGCCGCAGGACGACCTGTCGCTGGCGAATCTGTTGGCGTCGCCGCTCATCGGCTGGACGCAGGACGACCTCCTCGACCATGTCCCGCGCCTGCCGAAGCAGCGCCTGTGGGACCACCTCAAGCGCGACGATGCCCCCGCCTTCGCCACCGCGACCGCCGAGCGCCTCAAGGAGCTGCTGCGCCGCGCCGACTACCACACGCCGCAGGCCCTGATCGCCTGGCTGCTGACCGGCCCGTGGCAGGGCCGCGCCAAGCTCGTCGCGCGGCTCGGGGCCGAGGCCAACGACCCGCTCGACGAGCTCCTCAATGCCGCCTTTGCCTACGAGGCCGAGCATTGGCCGAGCCTTGCGGGCTTCATCGCCTGGTTCGACGCCGGGACCGGCGACCTGAAGCGCGACTCCGACAGCGCCAGCGGGCAGGTCAGGGTGATGACCGTCCACGGCTCCAAGGGCTTGCAGGCCCCGATCGTCATCCTCGCCGACGCCACCGGTGCGCCGGGCGAGGCGGGGGATCTGGAGCTTGAGGACGACCCGCTCGCCCACAAGCCCGACCGCAAGCGCCTCGTCCCGCTCCCACCGCTCGGAAAGGACGAGCGGAAGGGACGCATCGCCGATGCCGAGGCCGCCAAGGCCACCGCGGTGATGCAGGAGCACTGGCGCCTGCTCTACGTCGCCATGACCCGCGCCGAAGAGGCGCTGTTCATCGGCGGATCGCTGAACAAGACCGAAGCGAAGAAGGGCGTGCCGCACGACGACAGCTGGTACGCCCGGCTCAAGCCCCTCTTCGAGGAAGCACCCATCGAAGACCCCATCTGGGGCACCCGCCAGGAGTGGGGCGAACGCGCCGCGCCGCTGGTGCCCGATGACGCTGCCCAAGCGCAGACCGCCGACGACATCGCTCTCCCGCACTGGGCCACCACCCCCGTCGGCGAGGAGCCGCGCCCGCCGCGCCCGCTCGCGCCGTCAGCCGCGGGCGAGGAGGCGGGCGCCGCTCCGCCGCAGGACCCCGAGGCAGGGCGCCATGCCGCACGGCGCGGGAGCCTGATCCACGCCCTGCTCGAACGCCTGCCCGACGTTCCTGCCGAGGCTCGCGCCGCCGCCGCGCAGGGCTGGCTCGCGCGGCAGGCCGCCGACCTTCCCGAAGCGATGCGTGCCGAGATGCTTGCCGCCGCCATCGCGGTGCTGGATCACCCCGGCTTCGCCCCGATCTTTTCGTCCCAGGCGCTTGCCGAGGTGCCGCTTGCCGCCACCGTCGACGGCGTGGTTGTCGCAGGCACCGCCGACCGTCTGCTGATCGAGCCTGCCCGCATCACCGTGGTCGACTTCAAGACCACCCGCCGCCCGCCCGCCAGCGTTGCCGACATTCCGGTCGCAACCCTCAGGCAGATGGCGGCTTACGTGGCCGCGCTCGAAGCCATCTATCCGGGGCGCGAGGTGCGCGCGGGCGTGCTGTACACCCACACCCCGGCGCTGTTCGACCTGCCGCCCGAAACCCTCGGGTTACACAAGAACGCCTTGCAGGCCCCGCAGCAATCCTTGCCGCTGCCCGATATTGAGTGAAAAGAGCCAAGCACTAGATTGCATTCACGTGACCGGCGCTCCTATGCTCCGGCCAAAGGAGACACGATAATGGCGACCGTCAATGTGACCGATGCAAGCTTCGAGGCCGATGTCCTCGGCAGTGATACCCCCGTGCTGGTGGACTTCTGGGCCGACTGGTGCGGCCCCTGCAAGATGATCGCCCCCGCATTGGAGGAGATCAGCGAGGAGCTCTCCGGGCAGGTCAAGATCGCCAAGATCGACATCATGGAGAACACCGACATCGCCGCGCAGATGGGTGTCCAGTCGATCCCGCTGATGCTGCTGTTCAAGAACGGCGAAGTGGTGGCGAGGAAGCTGGGCGCTGCCCCCAAGAGCCAGCTCAAGGCGTGGCTCGAAAGCGAGCTTTGAGATCATGGGGCGCGCGGCTGCGCGCGCGCCCCTTTCTCTGCCTATCGCCAGTAATCATGCCGCTCGGCACCATCGAAACCGGCCTGATGCGAGGCAGCATTTTCTGAAAGCACTTGCCCGAACCGCAGGGGCAAGGATCCTTCCGGCCGAGTTTCTCGACCAGCTCCTTGTCGCCGTGAACAAAGCGCAATCCGCGCTTCACATTGGTTTCGCTGGGATAGCCCTTACGCCGCTTGGACGTCTGCTCGAAAGCAGGGCAGATCGGTGAGGTCGGTGGTCTTGCGAGCCATGAGTGCCTCCTGTCGTTGCCGCTCCGGGAATGGAGCCTGCGCGCCGTAGCAGTGACAATGCGAGCGGAAAAGCCTTACGCAACCACCCGCGCGACGAAGGCATCCCAGATCGCAAGCGATGACGCCCCGATCAATCCGGGCGCATCGTGCTGGTCCACCCGGTAGGCGCTGCCATCAAGCCGCGCCGCCTTGCCGCCGGCCTCGTTGAGCCACAAGACGCCCGCCGCATGGTCCCAGGCGAGGGTGCGCTTGAAGCTCGAAATGTCGTTCTCGCCCAGCGCGAGGCGCGGATATTGCTCGGCGGCGCAGCGCGGGATGTCGACCAGCGCGTAGTGGGGCGCGAGCTTGGCATCGACCATCGCCGATTGTTCGGGAGTGAGGAAGATGCGGCTCACCGCGGTGACAGGCGGCTGCTGTCCGGTGGTGCGCGCCGCGATCCGCTCGCCGTTGACGAAAGCGCCTTCGCCGCGCCGCGCGTGGCAGAAGCGGTCCTTGTTGGGGTCGTAAATCCACCCCGCCACCGCCTCGCCCGCATCGGCGAGCGCGATGATGATCCCGAACGGCTCATTGCCTTCCGCGAAATTCGCCGTGCCATCGAGCGGGTCGATGATCCAGCACTGGCCCTTGAGATGGTCGAGCACGGCCTTGTCGGCATGCACCGCCTCCTCGCCCACCACTGCCACACCGGGGGCGAGCCGGGTCAGCGCCTCGGTGAGGAACGCCTCGACCTCGCGGTCGACGATGGTGACGGGGTCATCCGCGCCCTTCATCTCGACCTCGCCCGCGGCGAGATTGCGGAAGCGCGGCAGCATCGAACGCTGCGCGGCAAAGCGCATCAGGTCCCGGATTTCGGCGTCGAGGGCGGAGAGGCTCAAGACCTGTAATCCGCGTTGATCGCGATGTAGCCGTGGGTGAGATCGCAGGTCCACACGGTGGCGCGGCCATCCGCGAGGCCGAGATCGACCGCGATGTCGATTTCCTCGCCCTTCAAATGCGCGGCGACTGGAGCCTCGTCATATTCCTCGACCGGCACGCCGTTGCGCGCGGCCCAGACGCCGCCAAAAGCGATCGACAGCTTGTCGCGGTCGGCCGGTTCGCCCGCCTTGCCGACTGCCATGACCACGCGGCCCCAATTGGCGTCCTCGCCTGCGATCGCGGTTTTCACCAAAGGCGAGTTGGCGATGGCAAGGCCGACGCGGCGCGCGCTGTCGTCGCTGACTGCGCCCGCGACCCGGATGGTGACGAATTTGCGCGCGCCTTCGCCGTCGCGCACCACCAGTTGCGCGAGGCTGCGGCACACGTCCGCGAGGGCTGCGGCGAAGGCGTCCGCGCCAGGGCTGTCCCAGCTTGCGATCCGCGCGTTGCCGGCCTTGCCGGTCGCAAAGACCATCACCGTGTCGCTGGTCGAGGTGTCGCCATCCACGGTGATGCAGCTGAAGGTTGCGGCATTGGCGCGCTCCAGCGCCTCTTGCAGGAAAGCGGGCGCGATGTCGGCATCGGTGAAAATATAGCCGAGCATGGTCGCCATGTCGGGGGCGATCATGCCCGAACCCTTGATGATCCCGGCGAGTTCCACCCGCGTGCCGCCCAGCATCGCCGAAGCGCCCGCGCCCTTGGCAAAGGTGTCGGTGGTGCCGATGGCGTTCGCGGCGTCCTCCCATCCGCAAGGGTCGGCGGTGAGCGCGGCTGCGATCCCGGCCTGCGCCTTGTCGACCGGCAGCGGCACGCCAATCACGCCGGTGGAGGAGACGAACACTTCGTCGAGCGTGCAGGCGAGCGCGTCCGAAACCTGTGCCCGGATCGCCTCGACCGCCGCGCGCCCGCGCCAGCCGGTGAAGGCATTGGAATTGCCCGCATTGACGATCAGCGCCCGCGCGCGCCCCAGCTTCACCGCCTCGCGCCCGAGTTCGACCTCGGAAGAAGCGCAGGCGCTCTTGGTGAAGACCCCTGCGGCGGTGGTGCCCTCGGCGAGTTCGGCGAAGGTCAGGTCGCAGCGGTCCCATGTCTTGTAGCGCGCCCGTGCGACACGCAGGATCACGCCCGCGATTTCGGGGAGCTGCGGGAAGGGGCGGGCGAGGGGCGAGGGATCGATCTGCATGGGCCACGCCCGTAATAGGCAATCAGCAGCGCTGCAATCACGGGCTTTCTCGTTCGACAGGGCTTGGCGCGCGGGCCAATTAAGCTCTCGCACAGCTTATCGCGCTATGGATGTGGACGAATTGGCGCTTAGGCACTATCTGACGGCATCATGACCAGGCGTTTTCTTGCCCTGCTGGCCCTGCTGACCGGCCTTGTCGCTCTTGGCGGCACGGCGCAGGCGTCTTTGGCGGAGGCGCTGGCATGTTCTGCGAGCGTCGCTGCGGCGAGCGGGGACGAGCGGGCGGTGAGCGAAAGTGTCGCTGCGCAAGGCTCGCCTGCCACGATCAGCGCCACTCGCGCGGCCGAATGCGGATGTCCGCCGCCGCCGGTGCCGGAATCGCTGCGCCTTCCGGTCTTGATGGGGATCGAGCGCGCCTACGAATAGGCGCGTGATCCGCACGCAACTTAACTCCCGCGCGCCGCGCCCTGCGAGGGCCGCGCGCTATCTCCACACAGATCCGCAAGCCCCCCGCATCATTTGCGGCGATTGCACCCGAATCAAAGGCTTACACCCATGTTTTCTTCCGTCATCAAATCCGTCTTCGGCTCGGCCAACGAGCGTTACATCAAGGCTGCGCGCAAGATCGTCGACCAGATCAATGGGCTCGAGCCGCAGATCCAGACGCTCTCCGATGAAGCGCTTCAGGGCCAGACCAACAAGCTGCGCGGCCTCATCGATGGCGGCGCCAAGCTCGACGACATCCTCCCCGAAGCCTTCGCCACGGTGCGCGAGGCATCGGTGCGCGTGTTCGGGATGCGCCACTTCGATGTGCAGCTGATCGGCGGCCTCGTGCTCCACCGCGGCGAGATCGCCGAAATGCGCACCGGCGAGGGCAAGACCCTGATGGCGACGCTGGCGGTCTACCTCAATGCGCTGGAAGGCAAGGGCGTCCACGTGGTCACGGTCAACGACTACCTCGCCCGGCGCGACGCCGAGGAGATGGGTCGGCTTTACAACTGGCTCGGCCTCTCGGTGGGCGTGATCGTCCCCGGCATGCCCGAGGAATACAAGCGCGACGCCTACAATGCCGACATCACCTACGGCACCAACAATGAATTCGGCTTCGATTACCTGCGCGACAACATGAAGCACTCGCGCGGCGAGATGGCGCAGCGGCCCTTCAACTTCGCGATCGTCGACGAGGTGGACTCGATCCTCATCGACGAGGCGCGCACCCCGCTGATCATCTCCGGGCCGACCGAGGACAAGTCGGAGCTCTACGTCCAGCTCGATCAGGTGGCGCGCGAGATTCCGGTCGAATGGCTCGACATCGACGAGAAGGTGAAGCGCGTGCAGCTCACCGAAGAGGGGCTGGAAGAGGTCGAACAGCTGCTGCTGGCCAAGGGTCTGCTCGCGTCCGAGAACCTCTACGACGCGCTCAACACCCAGGTCGTCCACCACCTCGATCAGGCGCTGGTCGCCAACTTCGCGAGGAAGCGCGACACCGACTACATCGTCAAGGATGGCAAGGTCGTCATCATCGACGAGTTCACGGG
Organism: Porphyrobacter sp.; assembly: GCA_013911835.1. GTDB lineage: Bacteria > Pseudomonadota > Alphaproteobacteria > Sphingomonadales > Sphingomonadaceae > Erythrobacter. The sequence goes on from JACESM010000001.1 coordinate 54,109, forward strand.
GCGCATGATGGACGGCCGCCGCTGGTCGAACGGGCTGCACCAGGCGGTCGAGGCCAAGGAGGGCGTGCGGATCGAACCGGAGAACCAGACGCTCGCCTCGATCACCTTCCAGAACTATTTCCGGATGTATCCCAAGCTCTCCGGCATGACCGGCACTGCGGCGACCGAAGCGGCGGAATTCTGGGACATCTACAAGGTCGGCGTGGTCGAGATCCCGACCAACCTGCCCGTCGCGCGGCGCGACGAGGAGGACGAGTTCTACAAGAACACCGCCGACAAGTTTGGCGCCATCGCCAAGGCGATCAAGGAGAAGCAGCAGATCGGCCAGCCGGTGCTGGTCGGCACGGTCTCGATTGAAAAATCGGAACTGCTGAGCGAATATCTCGACAAGGAAGGCGTGACGCACAGCGTCCTCAATGCGCGCTTCCACGAACAGGAAGCGCATATCGTGGCGCAGGCGGGCCGCTATGGCGCGGTCACCATCGCCACCAACATGGCGGGCCGCGGGACCGACATCCAGCTCGGCGGCAACATCGAATACCGCATCCGCGACGAGCTCGCCGAGATGCTCGAGGGGCCGGAGCGCGACGCAGCCATCGCCCGCATCCGCGCCGAAGTCGCCGAGGAGAAGGAGCGCGTGAAGGCGGCCGGCGGCCTGTTCGTGCTCGGCACCGAGCGGCACGAAAGCCGCCGCATCGACAACCAGCTGCGCGGCCGTTCGGGCCGTCAGGGCGACCCGGGCCTGTCGCGCTTCTACCTCTGCCTCGAGGATGACCTCTTGCGCATCTTCGGCCCCGACACGCTGTTTTCCAAGATGATGAAGTCGAACCTCGCGGACGGCGAGGCGATCGGCTCCAAGTGGCTCTCGAAGGCGATCGAGACCGCGCAGAAGAAGGTCGAGGCGCGCAATTACGACATGCGCAAGCAGGTCGTGCAATACGACGACGTGATGAACGACCAGCGCAAGGTGGTCTACGAACAGCGCGCCGAGATCATGGATTCCGAAGCGGTCGACGATGTGGT
>JACESM010000010.1 GCA_013911835.1 Porphyrobacter sp.
CTGCTGCGTCGTAAGCATTTGCTGAATCGGCATCAGAGTAACGGCGTCACCACTGCCGATGTGACGCAGCAGCTCCAGGAACAGATCGGATACGGCCGGCGTAAGAGTGATCTCCAGCGGCCTTTTTGTTTCGGGATCAGGCACGCGCAGCGTTGCCTCGCCAGCCTTCTGAGCTGCCAGAATACGGCGCAGCTGATTGGCAATCTGCCTGTCGTCGGCCGATGGAAGCCTGTTGCCAAAGGGCAAGGCGCTCGCTGGCAATGTCATGGTTTCTCTCCGTAGGGTGCTGACTGCATACCGAATATTCGAAATAAACGCAACGACGATGTCTCGATTGGCGGGACCTGAGCAGCGGGGGGGCGGTCGGCTAGACCATCACACTTGAGGCGCTGGATTGCGGCAACACCGAACTGATCTACCGTAGCCCTGTTCCGCAATTGGGCAGTATCGGCTATAGATAGATGATCAGGAGACCGAGATGGCAACCCACACTTCGATGCTGCATGTCCGATTGGATGCTGAACTGAAAGCGCAGGCGATAGAAGCGCTGAGCGCGATGGGCCTGTCGACTTCTGATGCCGTGCGGTTGTTGTTTCACAGGATCGTGGCTGACCAGGCTTTCCCGCTGGAATTGCGGGTGCCGAACGCAAATCGATCTGCAGAGCTTCAGCCTGTAGATAAATGACGCTACCCAGTGGTGGCCAATTGAGATACATTATGAGCGACCGGCAATTCCGGTGCACATGAGTTCACAGAACGTCTGAAAGGTTCCATCAAAAAGCGCGGAAATCCGTCAAAGTTCACAAAACGACGATAAGGAAAATCCAAATGATTCCATATAGTTATGGAATCTGGAAGCCCTCCGAAGGCAGAGGTCACAGGTTCGAATCCTGTCGGGTGCGCCAAAGGGGCGGCCTTCCGCAGGGAGGGCCGCCCCTTTGGCGTTTCATGGCGGAGCGAACTCCGTTTGGAATCGGAGCGGTGCAGCCGCGTGACGATCCTGTCGGGCGCCCCGCAGATCGCGCCGTCCGGCCTCAGACCCTCATCGGCTTGGCCGCCATCCGCAGCGCCATCGCGATCATCGTCAGCTTCGCGGCATTTCGGATCGCGTGGCAGCGGCCCCTTGAAAGCAGCCGGATGGCCCGTATGTAAGTCCCGTAGTGCAGTACGGTTTCAAGAGGGCGAAATGAAAATCGGCGATCTGGCCCGTGCGGGCGGTGTCTCGGTCGAGACGGTGCGCTTCTACCAGCGTCGCGGGCTGCTTTCGGAGCCGCCGCGGGCAGGGGGCGCGCGGCGCTACACCGAGGGCGATCTTGAACGGCTGCGCTCGATCAAGGCGGCGCAGACCGCAGGCTTCACGCTCGAGGAGATTGCAACCCTCCTCGATCTCGACCGGAATGACCGCGCATCCGCGCGGGCGCTGGCCGAAGCGCGGATCAAGGCGATCGACGCAAAGATCGCGGCGCTCAGGACGATGCGCGCCGCGCTCAAGGCCCTCGCCGCCGATTGCGCGAAGGGCGGCGAAGGCCCCTGCCCGATCCTCGCATCCTTCGTCCCCGCCCCCGATCAGGGCGGCGAAGGTTTCTCTCGCCGCCCTGATCGGGGGCGGGGACGAAGGATGCGAGGATCGGGCAGGGGCCTTCGCCGCCCTTCGCGCAATCGGCGGCGAGGGCCTTGAGCGCGGCGCGCATCGTCCTGAGCGCCGCGATCTTTGCGTCGATCGCCTTGATCCGCGCTTCGGCCAGCGCCCGCGCGGATGCGCGGTCATTCCGGTCGAGATCGAGGAGGGTTGCAATCTCCTCGAGCGTGAAGCCTGCGGTCTGCGCCGCCTTGATCGAGCGCAGCCGTTCAAGATCGCCCTCGGTGTAGCGCCGCGCGCCCCCTGCCCGCGGCGGCTCCGAAAGCAGCCCGCGGCGCTGGTAGAAGCGCACCGTCTCGACCGAGACACCGCCCGCACGGGCCAAATCGCCGATTTTCATTTCGCCCTCTTGAAGCCGTACTGCACTACGGGACTTACATACGGGCCATCCGGCTGCTTTCAAGGGGCCGCTGCCACGCGATCCGAAATGCCGCGAAGCTGACGATGATCGCGATGGCGCTGCGGATGGCAGCCAAGCCGATGGGGTTCAGAGACCGGACGGCGCGGTCTGCGGGGCGTCCGACAGGATCGCCATGCGGCTGCACCGCTCCGATTCCAAACGGAGTTCGCTCCGCCATGAAACGCCAAAGGGGCGGCCCTCCCTGCGGAAGGCCGCCCCTTTGGCGCACCCGACAGGATTCGAACCTGTGACCTCTGCCTTCGGAGGGCTTCCAGATTCCATAACTATATGGAATCATTTGGATTTTCCTTATCGTCGTTTTGTGAACTTTGACGGATTTCCGCGCTTTTTGATGGAACCTTTCAGACGTTCTGTGAACTCATGTGCACCGGAATTGCCGGTCGCTCATAATGTATCTCAATTGGCCACCACTGGGTAGCGTCATTTATCTACAGGCTGAAGCTCTGCAGATCGATTTGCGTTCGGCACCCGCAATTCCAGCGGGAAAGCCTGGTCAGCCACGATCCTGTGAAACAACAACCGCACGGCATCAGAAGTCGACAGGCCCATCGCGCTCAGCGCTTCTATCGCCTGCGCTTTCAGTTCAGCATCCAATCGGACATGCAGCATCGAAGTGTGGGTTGCCATCTCGGTCTCCTGATCATCTATCTATAGCCGATACTGCCCAATTGCGGAACAGGGCTACGGTAGATCAGTTCGGTGTTGCCGCAATCCAGCGCCTCAAGTGTGATGGTCTAGCCGACCGCCCCCCCGCTGCTCAGGTCCCGCCAATCGAGACATCGTCGTTGCGTTTATTTCGAATATTCGGTATGCAGTCAGCACCCTACGGAGAGAAACCATGACATTGCCAGCGAGCGCCTTGCCCTTTGGCAACAGGCTTCCATCGGCCGACGACAGGCAGATTGCCAATCAGCTGCGCCGTATTCTGGCAGCTCAGAAGGCTGGCGAGGCAACGCTGCGCGTGCCTGATCCCGAAACAAAAAGGCCGCTGGAGATCACTCTTACGCCGGCCGTATCCGATCTGTTCCTGGAGCTGCTGCGTCACATCGGCAGTGGTGACGCCGTTACTCTGATGCCGATTCAGCAAATGCTTACGACGCAGCAGGCCGCTGACCTGCTTAACGTATCACGCCCCTATTTGATCAAGCTGATCGAAAGGGGAGACATCCCACACAGCACTGTGGGACGCCACCGCCGCCTCAAGGCCGAGGATGTGTTTGCCTACAAGGCAGCTCGTGACAAGGCGCGCTCTGACGCGCTGGATGGATTGGTCGCGAACGACGCGGACCTTTACTGACCGCTGACTGGGATGGCTTCGAATATCGCGGGTGTAGAGTTTCAGGGGGTGGCAATGATCGAGGAGCATGATGGGCCTTTGGACGACTATGAGATTCCGGAAGAGCCTTATGCCGATCCGGCAATCCGGTCTGGATATCAAATCGCCTTAGGTCGCTTCATAATGGCGCATAACGAGGTCGATTTTTGGATGTCGGCCATTCTCGAAAAAGCAGTGCAGATAGTCGCGCCCGACAATTCATTGAATCATCTCGCGTTTGGTGACTTCTCTACGAGGGCAGCAAACCTTGCCCTACTCATGCGGGTCGCTCCCCATCTTTGCCTTGGCGGAGTGGGCAACGGGAGGCTACCTGAACTGAATGGGATGCGGAATGCGCTTGCTCACGGCCATTTTGACCAAGACCGCTACAGCGGCACGTTCGAAATCGTGAACCGCAAGCACAAGAGCTTTCAGGTTAAGCGCCTGAGGAACCTCAATGAGTCGAGCATCAATGCTGCAGCAGAAGAGCTTGAACAAATCGCGAGCCACATGGAGTCGGTTCACGCTTTCATGGATATACCGCTCGGCGCAGAGTATTTCCAAGATGATCCGTTAGTTTTGAAGAGCATAGAGCTTTGGGAGCTAATGGTGGCCAAGGATGGCGTTGAATCGGGTGGACCAGCTTAGCGTGTTGCCCTGCGACGGATGATGCCGCTCACCAGACAAGCGCCCACCCGCTATTAGGCGAGGGGACGGTCCGACTGAACGACAGAATCCGAAGGCAAGAGGTGATTCGGGTTTATCTCGGCGACCGAGTGGCCACGATAAACTTCAGGCGATCTGCATGGCCAGCGCCTGAAGATCACTGTGGTCAGCGTGGGTGTAGACCCGGTCCTGGGTCTCGGCGGTCATGGCCAGAAATGCATCGACCTGGTGGCTGTGCATACCCATGTTCCGCAGCTCCGTGACCCTCGTGTGGCGAAGCGTGTGCGGGGTGACATCCTTGAAGCCGCATCGCTCCACCGTAGCGCGAAAGCCCTTCACGACCGAATTGACGCGTCGCGTGTGGTCGAGCTTCTGGTGGAACACAAACTCGGGAACCGTCTCGTAGGCTTTGTATCGCTGCAACAGATAGGCTCGCAGTGGCGGTGCCATCGGCGTTACCGCGCGCGGCTTGTGGTCGACGATCAGTTCACCGCGATCGGGCAGACGGTAATCGATCACGTTCCGGTCGAAGTCGATGTTCGACCAACGCAGGTCCATGATCGCACCGCTGCGCGCGCCGGTGTAGTAGGCGATCATCAGAAACAGCTGAAGTGGCTCGGCAGCGCGATATTCCTTGGCTGCCTCTGCGAATAGCTGATCGAACTCGTGCCGCTTCAGCCAGCGCTTCCGCGGTGCTCCATCGCGTGGAAGCTTCGGGAACACGATGGCGTGCACCTTGTGGTTGACCGCCGCCGCCTTGACGGCAGCCCTGAGGTCGCTCAACTCACGGCGGATTGTCGCGCGCGATCGGCCGGGCTTCTTGTCGCTTCGAACATTCGCCTTCTCGTAGTCCAGCACAGCGTCAGGCGTAATCGCATCGAGACACGCATCCTTCCAGAACTCCAGAATGTGCTGCATCGAGGACAGGAACCTGTCTCCGCGACCAGTTTTTGAAAGCCGCGCGTGATGGGCGTCGAGAATGTCTGCAATCTTCACCCGGTACGGTGGCAAAGCCCGGCTGCTCTTCGATAGACGGCGATCTCTCAGGAATTCCTCGAGGACCTCCTGCGCTTCTTCGCTGTCTCGAGTGTTTGTTGATACGTCCTTCTGCTGGCCTGTGGCGGGGTCGATGTAGCGGACGTAGAAATTGGGCTTACCACTTCTGCGGACGAGTCTGGGGCCGATAGATTGTCTTGGCACGGCGGCACCTCGAAGGTCTTACAAAATTCGACAATAGCATCCGATGGCAACAAGATCAGGCCACCTGCACGAACGTGACGCAGCATGCGCGCCTTTATCATGCGACGAATTCGGCCTTCTGGCCATCCTGACTGCTGCGCTAGTTCTTTGGGGCTCAGCATGCTTTTGCCTGTCGGCGGCATTTTGGTCGTAGACATGATGCAGATCCAACCTCTGTCATCGAAGCGTGGGTGTTGAGTCTGGTGTATTGCGACGAAAGACGAGCTGGAAGCTTTGGCTAAACCCAGTGCTGAATTTTGGCGTCTTTTTGCGCTCCCTGCGGTCTTTTGGCGCTCAGATGCCGCTTCGCCGCGCTGCGTGGTCATGAATCCAGACCCGGGTGGGCATGAATTCCGACCGAGGTGGGTATAAATTCCGACCCGGGTGGGTCTAAATCCAGACCCAGGTGGGAATGAATTCATACCCACCTATCAGCGAATCGGCTGCCTCTCTACGCAAGTGGCCGTTGACGCTAGCTCGCCAGTCCAACCAATCGAATGGCCGCTCACATATTTCTATGGAATGCACTTCCATTGACATTTTATGATTTTTGGCTAGAACTGAAATCCATGAAAGCGATCGACCTTCAGGCATGCGCCAGCATATTCAGCGGTTCCGCTGTTGTGCGGGGGGCAAGCGACTCGCGCGCGGTGATGGTCGGCGACCTTGATGGCGGCGGCGTTCTTCCCCGGCTGCTCACAAAGGTGGGCGCCCCACCCTCTGGAAGCTCGGGGACCTTGCGTGCATGTGACATCGTGATCTCATTGCGCGGCAATGCCAACAACGCCGCGGTCATTGAGCCTAGCGATCTTGATGGCCCGCCATTGTTCGCCACCCTTGATCTGGCCGTCATAAGGCTCGCCGATCCTGAAAGCGTCAGCCCGCACTACATAGTCACCTACCTGAATCTGCCGGCAACGCAGGCAATCCTTGCCGATAGCCGGGAAGGGTCGGCCGCTAAGCGCCTGCCGCTGGGGCCGTTGAAAAGCCTTCAGGTTCCCATTCCCGACTGGCAGCGTCAGTTGGCGATTGTTTCCCTCGCACGCGAAGCAGCCGAAGAACGGCGTCTGGCCGATCAGCTTGCCCGCCTTCGCTCCACGCTCATCAATCATCGTCTGGCCGAGGCCGCCGCCCTGCCCATGAAGGAAGCCGCCCTATGACCCCCGTCAAGCAGTCCGACGTCAACAAGGCCGCATGGGATGCCTGCGACACCTTCCGTGGCACCATCGATGCCGCCAACTACAAGGACTACATCCTTGTCTTCCTGTTCTGGAAGTACCTGAGCGACATTTGGGCGGACGAGCGCAAGCAGGCTGCCGAGCAGTATGACGGTGACGAAACGCGGATCGCCCGGCGCCTTTCGCGCTTCCGCTTCCAGCTTCCCGATGGCACCAGCTTCCATGACCTTTATCCGCAGCGGAACGCCGAGAATATCGGCGAGCTGGTCAACATCGCCTTGGAAGCGATCGAGGATGCGAACCTTGCGAAGCTGGAAAGCGTGCTGACCGCAGTCGATTTCAACAGCCGCAACAACCTTGGTGAAACAGCCGATCGCAACCGGCGAGTGAAAGACCTGTTCGACACCTTCCACAAGCCGGCGCTCGATTTCTCGCCCTCGCGCTTCTCGGGCAAGGACACCGCCGAAGACGTGATCGGCGAGACCTACATCTATCTGATTTCCCGCTTCGCCAGTGATGCGGGCAAGAAGGCGGGCGAGTTCTTCACCCCGCGCAAGGTGTCCGAGCTGCTGGTCAAGCTGGCGGATCCGCAGCCGGGCAACCGCATCTGCGATCCGGCCTGTGGTTCATCCACGCTGCTGATCCGCGCTGCCGAGTATGTGGCGGAAAAGGAAGGCAAGCACCACGCCAGCGAGGCCAATGTCGCCCTGTTCGGGCAGGAGGCCACCAACCAGACGTCGGCACTCGCCCGGATGAACATGTTCCTTCACGGGCTGGATAGCGCGCGCATCGAATGGGGCGACACGCTGACCAACCCCAAGTTCCTGACCGAAGATGCGCTGATGCGGTTTGACCGGGTGATCGCCAATCCGCCCTTCAGCCTCAAGAAGTGGGGCAGCGAGACGGCGAAGAACGACCGCTTCCACCGCTACCATCGCGGCCTGCCGCCGCAATCGCGCGGGGACTATGCCTTCGTCAGCCACATGATCGAGAGCGCGCGGCCGCGTGAGGGCAAGGTTGCGCTGATCGCGCCGCATGGGGTGCTGTTCCGGGGCGCGGCCGAAGGTGTGATCCGGCAGAAGCTGATCGAGGAGAACCTGCTCGATGCAGTCATCGGTCTGCCCGCGCAGCTGTTCCCCTCTACCGGCATCCCGGTGTGCATCGTGATCTTCGACCGGTCGCGGGAAAAGGGTGGCGCGCGCGCTGGCGTGGACGATGTGATGTTCATCGACGCGAGCCGCGAATTCACCCCCGGCAAGAAGCAGAACGAGCTGGAGGAAGGCCACATTGCCAAGATTGTCGCCACCTATCAGGCGCGCGAGGATGTGGAGCGTTATGCCGCCCGGATCGAGCGCGCCCAGATCCGGGAGAATGGCTACAACCTCAACATCCCCCGCTACGTCGACACCTTCGAGGCCGAGGCCGAAATCGACATTGCCGCCGTTCAGGCCGAGATCGTGGCGCTCGAAAAGCAGCTTGCCGAGACGCGTAAGCGCATGGACGGCTTTCTGAAGGAACTGGGGGTCACGCTCTGATGGCCAGTGACCTCATCCAGTACCAGACCGAGGATGGCGTCACCGTCATTCGCCTTCAGGCGCGCGACGGCAATGCGTGGCTCAGCCAGGCCGATATGGCCGAACTGTTTCAGACGACCGTCTCCAACATCAACAAGCACATCAAGGGCATATTGGCCGATGGCGAGCTCGACGAGTCAACCATTGAGGATTACTCAATAGTTCGATCCGAGGGTCAGCGGCAGGTGGAGCGCACGGTCGCCCACTACAGCCTCCCGATGATCCTCGCCGTCGGTTTCCGCGTCCGCTCCCCGCGCGGCATGCAGTTCCGGCGCTGGGCGGCGGAAGCGCTGAGCCAGTATCTGGTCAAGGGCTTCGTCATGGACGACGAGCGCCTGAAGGACCCCGATACCGACTATTTCGAGGAACTGCTCGCCCGCATCCGCGACATCCGCAGTTCGGAAAAGCGGTTCTACCAGAAGGTGCTCGAGATCTACGCGACCAGCGTGGACTATGATCCCCGCGCCGAAAGCTCGACCCGGTTCTTCAAGACGGTGCAGAACAAGATGCACTACGCCGCGCACGGGCAGACGGCGGCCGAGGTGATCTACACCCATGCCGATGCCAGCAAGGACCATATGGGCCTGACCCATTGGGACGGCCAGAAGCAGGGCAAGCCCCCGCGCAAGGCCGATGCGATGATCGCCAAGAACTATCTGAGCGAAGAGCAGATCGAGCCGCTCAACCGCGTCACCACGGCCTATCTCGAATTTGCTGAGTTGCAGGCACAGGCGCGGCGTCCGATGCACATGGCGGACTGGATCGCCAAGCTGGACGAGTTCCTGAAGCTGGCGGATCGCGACATTCTGACCGGTGCAGGGCGGATCAGCCATGCCGCCGCCATGGCCAAGGTGGAGGCGGAATACCCCATCTGGAACCAGCGCCGCATCAATGCCCCCAGCGCGGTCGAGCAACATTTTCTGGAGGCGACGCAGGCGGCCAAGCGGATTGCGGCAGAGAAGAAGAGGCCGAAGCGCAAGGGGAAGGACGATGTCTGATCCCCAGACGCGAAAGCTCTCCCACTACTTCACGCACAGCAAGCGGAAGGGCAGGCCGGGACTGCCGCTCGCTTCCGTTACCATGAACGACGGCCTTGTGTTGCGCGAAGACATGGACCGGAAGATGGATACCAGCCTGTCCGCCGAGGAGCATTCGCTCGTCGAACCCGGGGACATCGCCTACAACATGATGCGGATGTGGCAGGGCGCGTTCGGTCTCGCCAGCGCGCCGGTCAACGTCAGCCCAGCCTACGTCGTGATGCGGGCCAAGCCGACACTTGATCCTCGCTTTGCCGCGCACTGGCTGAAATCGGATCGCGCACTCTATCTGCTCTGGGCGTTTTCCTATGGGCTGACCGATGACCGTCTCCGTCTGTATCCCAAGGAATTCCTGCAAATTCCTGTGCAATGGCCTGATCTTGCCGAACAGAGGCGGATTGCGGCGGTGCTTGACGAATGGGATGAAGCGATCGCAGCATCTGAAAAGCTCGCGAGGTCAAAGAAGAAGCTGTTGAGTTCCGCAGCAGATAAACAAATGGAGCTCTGGTCTGATGGCGTAGAGCTCGGCACTTTGGTGCGCGTAAACGCAGCGTCGTTGCCAAACGCCACAGCGCCTGATTTCAGGTTTGAGTATTTCCCCATTGGCGATGACGATGAGGCCGGGGGGTGGATGACATATGCCGAAAGCCCATCTCGCGCTCGTCGGCTCGCGAGGCCCGGCGATGTCGCATATTCTACGGTGCGGCCTCTCCTTCGTCGGCTATTCGTTGTAACGGAGCACCCAAGCGCGGTGTTCTCGACGGGCTACGCCATTCTTAGTCCAAAGGAACGTGGCGATAGCGCCTTCATCTTCCACCTGATGACTTCCGCAACCATCGAGCGGCAGGTTCATGCACGCGTTACGGGGTCGGGCTACCCAGCCATTTCGGCGTCGGATCTTAAGGCTATAAAGATCCCCAAAATCCCAAAAGACCAAAGGATGCGGATCGGGCAGACCCTAACAAGTGCTTCGGATGAGGTATGCCAACTGGAGGCTCTGACTACTCTCCTCCGTAACCAGAAGCGTGGCCTCATGCAGAGGCTCCTCACCGGTAAGTTGCCGGTCCCCAAGAGCATTGACACTCTGCTTCCCGGGGCCAGCGAGGTTGCAGCATGACCGATTTCGGCACCTTCGTGGACGAGCTGCGTGCGGCGGCCAATCCCTACGCCAGCTTCGATGATCGCAAGGCGTTCCGCACGCGCCACGCGACCTTGCTGGCACAAATGCTGGTCTGCCTCGATGAGGTGGGCGTGATCGGCGCCAACCCGATGCACGTCGATCCGCCTGCCCACTGTGACTTGTGCTCCGCCGACCTGTCGCAGGAAGTGGTCTTCATCGATGGCGAGACCCGTCTCGACAGCACGTCGGTGTCTGACCCTGACGGTGTCACCCGGCAGATCGGCGCCTGGGCCAACATGTGCTTCGCATGCTTTTCGCGGGATGGCGTGGCGATTGGCTGGGGCTCCGGCCAGCTCTACGTTCAGCGCCGTCCGAACGAATGGCAATGCATCGCCGGCGGTGATCCTCGCGCGCAGGATTTGGACGAGTGAGCGCGCCCCGCTTCTCGACTTCGGAAATGGGCGGTGTGCAGCTTGCCGCCGTGATGACGCTGGCGCGCAATGGCTGGCGCTACATGCCCCGCGCCGAGGTCGATGCCGAGCGGCGTGGGCGGCTTGATGGCATCGTGCTGGAAGATGTGATGGCCGAACGCATCCTCGCGCTCAACACTGTGCGCCAGCGAGGTCGCAGCCATCCTGTGACCGAAAGCGCGGCGCGTGAGGCAGTGGACCGGCTCAAGGGGCTTGCCGCCAACCTCTCCGAAGGGCTGCTCACCGCAAACGGCAGGGCGAGCGACATGCTGCGGCTCGGCACCTCGGTCGACATGACTATCGAGGGGGAGACCAAGGGCCGGCAACTGCGCTTCATCGATTGGGACACGCCCACCAACAACCGTTTCCACATGACCTGCGAATTCGCGGTGCGGCGTGAACGGCGGGACGATACCCGACGGCCCGACATCGTGCTGTTCGTCAACGGCGTGCCGCTGGTGGTGATCGAGGTGAAAAAGAGCGCCGTCGCCACCGCAGAGGGCGTCAGCCAGATGATCCGCAACCAGAACCCGGATGGTGAAATCCCCCGGCTGTTCGTGCCTGCACAGCTGCTGATCGCCGCCAACGACAGCGCCCCGCGCTATGCCACGACCGGCACCCCCGCCCCGTTCTGGGCACACTGGCGCGAGGAAGGCTTTGGCGAGGGCGAACTGCACATGCGCGTCAACCGCGGGCTCGACCCGGAAGAGGCGGCGCGGATCTGGACCGATTTCAGCCCGTTCCGCCGCGCCCATGACAAGCTGATGGACGCAGGAAGCGGCGGACGACTGCCCACCGAACTAGATCGCACGCTGATCGGCCTCTGCACGCCCGAGCGCCTGCTCAAGATCGTGCGCGGCTTCACCCTGTTCGACAATGGCGTGAAGAAGGTCGCCCGCTACCAGCAGTTCTTCGGCGTGGAGCGCACGCTGGAGCGCGTGGCGCAGGTCGACAAGGCGGGCAAGCGCGCCGGGGGCGTCATCTGGCACACGCAGGGGTCCGGCAAGTCGCTCACCATGGTGATGCTGGCAGGTGCGATCGAGCGGGCCTATCCGCGTGCGCGGCTGATCCTGGTAACTGACCGCGTCGATCTCGACGACCAGCTGACTGGCACCTTCCGTGACACCGGCAAGTCGCCCGAACAGGCTGCGACAGGCAAAGAGCTGATCCGGTTGCTCCGCGAAAAGCGCGCGGTGGTCACGACACTGATCCACAAGTTCCGCTCGGGCCTCGCCGCTGCCGGTCAGTTCGTTGACGATGACCAGGACATCTTCGTGCTGGTCGACGAAAGCCATCGCAGTCAGGCCGTAACCGATATCGACAGCCTGCACGCCCAGATGCGCAAGGTGTTGCCGCGCGCCGCCTACATTGGCTTCACCGGGACGCCCTTGCTCAAGTCGGAAAAGAGCACCTTCGACCGCTTTGGCGGGCTGATCCACGACTACAAGATTGATCGCGCCGTTGAAGACAAGGCCGTGGTCAGGCTGCTTTACGAGGGCCGCCATGTCGATATGACGGTGCAGCAGGCCCCGCTCGACAAATGGTTCGACCGCGTGACGCGCGAACTTTCGGCCGACCAGTGCGCCGATCTCAAGAAGCGCATGGCCCGGGCGCAGGTGGTGCAGGGGGTCAAACCCTGGCTTCAGGAAGTGGCCTGGGACGTCGCCAACGATTTTGACCGCAACCTGCGCGGCACACCCTACAAGGCGCAGCTGGTCGCACCGTTCAAGCGGGAAGCGGTGCTGCTGAAGAAGCTGCTCGACGAAACCTGGCTCGTGACCAGCGCGGTCATCATCTCCGAAGAGGACGATCGGCAGGGCCACGAAGCCGTGGGTGCCGAGGACGAGGATGATGTCGTAAAGGCTTACCTCAAGCAGGTGACGGCGTTGCAGCCGCTCAAGACCTTTGAGAAGGACACAATCCGGGCCTTCATCGCCGGCACGGGCGTTGATGTGCTGATCGTGGTCGACAAGCTGCTCACTGGCTTCGACGCGCCGCGTAACCAGACGCTCTATCTCGCCAAGGAACTCCGCGAACATAAGCTGTTGCAGGCCATTGCCCGGGTGAACCGGCTGTTCTCGTCAAGCGAAGAAGACGAAATGGGCCGCCCGCTGCACGAAAAGGAACATGGCCGGATCGTCGATTATGTCGGGAGCCTCGGAAACCTCGATCAGGCGCTGACCAGCTACCGCGAGTTCGCAGGCTATGACGAAAGTGACGTCGCCCACGCCATGCTGTCGCTCCATGATGAGGCACAGCTCCTGCCAGACCGGCATGCTGCGATGCTCGACATGTTCAAGGGCATTGGCAACGTGTTCGACATGGAAGCCTATCAGCTTCACCTGCGGGAGGAACTGACCCGCAGGCGCTTCTATGAAAGGCTGAGCGCGTTCGCCCGCACGTTGCAGACTGCGTTCTCATGCCAGCAATGGATCGAGGAGACCGAAGAGCGGGTCATTGCCAACTACAAGGCGGACCTCAAGCGCTTCGAGGAGTTGCGCCGGGCGGTCCGCCTTCGGTACGGCGACGCTGACGAGGATTACGACTATCGCCGCTATCAGGCGGCCATCCGCGCGCTGCTCGACAAGCATATCGATGCCAGCGAGCTGATGTCGGTGGTTCCCCCCGTCGACATCTTCGACGATCAGAGCTTCCGGCAGGTGGTGGAAGGACAGAGCGGAAGCCCTGCATCCGTCGCCGACACCATTCTGTCCGCAGCAACCCGCACCATCAACGAGCGAATGGAGGAAGATCCTGCCCTTTATGCGCGCTTCTCGCGCATGGTTCAGGAAATCATCGACGCTTTTCGTGAGGGGCGCCTGAGCGAAGCCGAATATCTCAGCCAGGCGCAGGAAGTGCGTGCCACAGTCGTGCGCGAGTCTCAGGGGCAGGGTGGCGGTGACCTGCCCGACGCTGTGCGCGGCACTCCGTTGACCAGCGCGCTGTACCGGCAGGCGGCGGAGTCCATGCGTGAAATCTCGGGCGCTCAAACCGAAGAAATTGCATCGCTCATCGCTCTCGAGTTCGCGAACATCATTGGTCGACACGCCCGTGTGGGCTGGACGAACGATGCAGACATCGAAAAGCTGATGCGGCAGGACATGGATGATTTCCTGATCGATGAGATCAAGAACAAGCGCGGTCAGTACGGCCTCGATTTCGATCTGATCGATGAGATGCTCGATCAGGCCATTGCCCGCGCCAGAAAGCTCGCGGCCCAATGACCGAGGTAGCCGGGCGGTTGGAAATCGGCGCGGAAGCGTTCGACTACACGCTCCGCAGATCTGCGCGAAAGACCCTGGGAATCTCTGTAAAGCCGGACGGCAGCGTCGTTGTCACTGCTCCTGAAGCTGCCGACGCAAGCCAGATCGAGGCCATTCTGCGCAAGCGAGCCTCATGGATCCTCGACAAGGTCGATGAGTCTTTCTTGCGCACGCCGCCCTTGCCCCCACGTCGATACATCCCGGGCGAAACCCACTATTTTCTTGGTCGCCAATACCGATTGCGGGTTGATCCAGAGGCGCGAGGCACCCGCCGCGAGGACGATCGGATTATTGTGGGCGGCGTATCTTCAGACGAACCGAGCAGGATCCGAAATCGCTTGGTGCGGTGGTATGAGGCTCAGGGTTATCGCATATTTTCTGAACGATTATCGGCTTGCGTTCAGCCATTTGGCTCGAGCTTCAAGCGCCCCAAGCTGAAAATCGTTGAAATGGAGCGCCGTTGGGGAAGCTATGTTCCAGCGTCGCATAGCCTCGTGCTCAACCACGTTCTGGTGCAGGTGCCGGTGCCACTGATCGACTATGTGATTACCCATGAGCTTTGCCATCTCCCACACCCAAATCACGGGCCGGAGTTTGCCCAACTGCTAGGGAAGCTGATGCCCGATCATGCGCGACGCAAGGCCAAGCTGGAACAGGTATTCACGTAGCTCGCGCCAGACGTCGACGCGAGTAATTCGCGATCATCCAACCACCACTCGCAGTCCTCGCCGCAGCCGGGGCATTGCTGTGTTCGATTGGCAATTTTCGAGACCCGCAGCCGCTTGGGCCAGCACGCCACATAGTCCGCCGGATCGATCCACCTGCTCACATGTCCACATGTGCAGTTGTGAACAATGACGATACCCTCCCGCGCTGCCTCGCTGGCAAGCATTGAAGAGCGCCGGAAATCCAGCCAGGCAGTCAGTTCATCGACGCCCATGATGCGGCCTATATCAGGGCTGGTGTTCGCCAGCTCGTACCCGTCGCGCATCAGGCGCTGCCCCCACCGCAATTCGGCCATCAGGCTTTGACTGCGCGTCTGCACCGTCTCGAGAATAGCGAGCCTCGGCAGTCGGCCGATAGCAAACAACCCAGCAATGTGCCGATGGACCATTTGCGAGTCCGGGTTGAGTTTCTGCGACTTGCGAAAATGCCGGCGGAGACGACGCTCGATTTCGCAGCTCTGCCCGACATAGAACGGGATACCGTTGAACGGGCTCTCTTCAAACTGGACGCCGGGTTCACCAGGATCGAGAAGGGCATAGATGACATATGGCGCGCCCTCTGCTTCGTGCCGTACCTGGCGCTGCAAAGCCTTGAGGCGCTTCTCGATGTCGATGGGATAGAGGGGCATGTCGATTTCCTTTGCTGAGTTCGACACCCCCCTCCCTCTCCACTTTCTTTGGTTCTCAGCGTCTAGGCCCTGTTTGAAATCGGGCCGGACTATCCTGCTCCAGAAGTAGGCCGATAGCGTCCGTTGCGGCGCGCACCTGTGAAGCGGATCAAGCCCATAGCGCTGAGCGCCGCGATATCCCGTCGCGCGGTTTTCGCACTGACCTTCCAGTGGCTACAAATATCCGCCGCGCGGCATCGTTGGCCCGCTGCGACTCGGCCGAGAAACCAGCGCTGCCGCTCGTTGAGCTCCGCGGTTATTGGGTCATTTATAGGGTCAGTTTTAGGGTCATTTATACGGTCATTCTGACGCCGATCCTGCCGTGGCGGCTGCGTATCGGGTGTTTTTGATGATCGGCGAGCAGCTTGGTGGTCCGCTCCATGCCGATCATGGTCCGCCCCCTGCGAGCTTTCGATAAGCCCGATCACAAACGCTCTGATCACTGGTGAGCTGACGACCAGGCGTAGAAAGAACACAGTATCGGGACCATGTTGACCAGAGAGCCAGTGCTTGACGGTGCGCTCGCTGGCTTCTGTCAGCTTCATTACTTGTTTGACAGCACGGTGCGTTCCGCCGTGCTCCCGCTCCAATAGCTGGGCGATGGTTTCGGCATAGGCCTGCCTTCCAACCAGAACTCCCTCCCACTTCGGCAACTTCCTGCCCTTTTTCGGCAACATCTTCCGCTCCTCTCCGGCCTACACTGGTGAAAGTGCGGGGATGGCGGAGTGTCCGTGGTTCGCGCTGCAGCGGTTGGTCGCCCTGGCCACGGCAGCATCGTCATCGAAAGGGCGGAAATTGAAGGATTGGGGCTACGACGACAATGACGGCAGGGAACAGGCGCCGCGGCTCGTGCGGGCGGCCGAGTATGTTCGTATGTCGACTGACCACCAGAAATACTCGACCGAGAACCAGGCTGATGCGATCCGGCACTATGCCGCCGCACGCGGGATCGAGATCGTGCGAACCTATGCCGATGCCGGGAAAAGCGGGCTGAAGATCGAGGGACGCGACGCACTCAAGCAGCTGATCGACGACGTCCAGACCGGTGCCGCCGATTACACCATGGTTCTGGTCTATGACATCAGCCGCTGGGGCCGGTTCCAGGACGCCGACGAAAGCGCCTACTACGAGTACATCTGCAAACGCGCCGGGATCGCGGTTCAATACTGCGCGGAGCAATTCGAGAATGACGGCAGCCCGGTCTCGACCATCGTGAAGGGCGTCAAGCGCGCGATGGCCGGAGAGTACAGCCGGGAGCTGTCGACCAAAGTCTTCGCTGGGCAGGGACGGTTGATCGAGAAGGGATACCGTCAAGGCGGCCCTGCCGGGTTCGGGCTTCGCCGGACCTTGATCGATGAAACCGGCACAACCAAAGGCGTGCTCACGCGGGGTGAGCACAAGAGTATCCAGACCGACCGCGTGATTTTGACGCCGGGCCCGGAAGCGGAAATCGCTGTTGTCCGCAGCGTCTATGCAGCCTTCGTGCATGACGGGCTGAGCGAGCGCGAAATCGCTGATGACCTTAACAGCAGGGGGATTGTCACCGATCTGGGGCGACCATGGACGCGCGGCACGGTCCATCAGCTCCTCATCAACGGCAAGTATGTCGGCGACAATGTGTGGAACCGGCAGTCGTTCAAGCTGAAGAAGAAGCGGGTCCGCAACGACCCTGAGATGTGGATCCGCAGCCCCGGTGCGTTCGAAGCCATCGTCGAGCGGGAGCTGTTCGATGCGGCGCAGGCGCTCATCGGCGCACGGTCCTTCAGGCTGTCCGATGCCGAAATGATCGACGCGCTGCGCACGGTCTACGAAAGCAAGGGCCTGCTCTCGGGGATCATCATCGACGAATGTGAGGGCCTGCCCTCCAGCAGCGCCTATTCGTCGCGGTTTGGCAGCTTACTGCGGGCCTACAGCTTGGTCGGCTATTCGCCGGATCGCGACTATCGCTACCTCGCGGTCAATCGTGCGCTACGCCGGCTGCACCCGGATATTCTTCGCGAGGTCCTCGAAGGCCTGAAAGCGCAGGGCAGTGAAGCATGGCAGGATCTGGAGACTGACAGGGTCATCGTGAACGATGAGTTCAGCCTGTCCGTCGTCATCGTCCGTTGCACGCCCACGCCGACGGGCCTGCTGCGATGGAAGATCCGCTTCGACACCTCCAAGATGCCGGACATCACCCTCGTGGTCCGCATGGACGCCAGCAACCGGCAGCCCTTCGACTACTATCTCTTCCCGAGGCTGGATGTTGCGGCCGAACGTGTTCGGCTCGCCGAGGACAACGACCTGCTGCTCGATGCCTACCGCTTCGACGCCCTCGATTTCTTCTACGAGATCGCCGCGCCCGTCAGAGTTGCGGAAGCTGCCTGATGACCGTCACCCGCCCCCAGACCATCGAGATGATACCGATTTCGCGGATCACCGTGCTCAACCCTCGGGCGCGCAACAAGCGCCAGCACCGTGAGATCGTGAACAACATCGAGACAATCGGCCTCAAACGTCCGATCACGGTCAGCAAGCATGATGGTCCGGGCGGCACGCGCTACGATCTGGTCTGCGGCGAAGGGCGGCTTGAGGCGTTCCAGATGCTGGGTCAGACCGAGATACCGGCGGTCGTGATCGAAGCGAGCGAGAGCGAATGCCTCGTCATGAGCCTGGTGGAGAACATTGCCCGCAGGGTGCAGCGCCCGATCGACGTGATGAACGAGATTGGTGCCCTACGAAAACGCGGTTACACCGAAGCCGAGATCTCCCGCAAAATCGGCATCACCAGTGGGTGGGTCAGCATGATTGTGACCCTGCTCGAGCGCGGCGAAGAAAGGCTGCTGTCAGCGGTCGAGACGGGGCTGATCCCGATCAGCCTTGCGATGGAGATCTCGCGCGCCGAAAGCGAAGAGGCGCAAAACCTGCTGCTCGAAGCCTACGAAACCGGCAAGCTTAGAGGGAAGAAGCTGGCTTCGGTTCGTCGGCTCCTTGACCTCCGCATGCGTGGGCGCAGCAAGTCGATTACGGTTGGGAAGTTTGGGCGGAAGGGCTCCACCCGCAAGCTGACCGCCAGCGACCTGATGCAGGTCTATCAGCGCGAGGCCGAAAAGCAGCGCCTGCTCGTGAAGAAATCTGATTTCACCCAGACCCGCCTTCTCTTCATCGTCGAGGCGATCAAGGATTTGCTCACGGACGACGGGTTTCTGACCCTGCTGAGGGCCGAAGGGCTTGAAACGATGCCCCGGGCGCTGGCCATGCGGATCGCGGGGGAAACTGATGACTGAATGGCCATCAGCAGAACGCCCGCCCGCAGATCCCGGCGCCGACAATCGTGTCCGGCTAGGTTTCGAGCGGCAGTCTGTAACAGTGCGCATCGACCAGATCATGCCCCTGAAGACATTGCGAGAGGGCGTGCGGGAGAGCCGTAAATATGCCCAGATCGTGAGTTCGATCAAAGCGATCGGCTTGGTCGAAGCCCCTGCTGTCGTCCCCAACCCGAAGAATCCAGAGCAATACTTCCTGCTCGACGGCCATCTGCGCATCGAGGTGCTCAAGCAGATCGGCATCGAAACGGTCGAATGTCTCGTCGCCAATGACGACGAGACATATACCTACAACAAGCGCGTCAATCGTCTGCCCCCAATTCAGGAGCACCGGATGATCGTGCGCGCCATTGAGCGCGGTGTCACAGAGGCCGTAATCGCCGACGCGCTCGGCCTGGAGGTAGGATCGATCCGGGCGCGGTTCCGCCTGCTCGATGGCATCTGCGACGAGACTGCAGACATGCTCAAGGACACCAATTGTTCGATGCGGGTCTTCGACATGCTGCGCCGCATGTCGCCAATGCGCCAGATCGAGGCGGCGGACCTGATGATCGGCCAGAACAATTATTCGCTGATCTTCGCACGTGCGCTCCTCGCGGCCACGCCAGAGGATCAACTGGCAGCGCCAGCGAAGAAGGCGCGGAAGAATGACCTAGCGGGTCCGACCAGTCAGCAGATTTCCCGGATGGAGCGCGAGCTTGCCACTCTCCAGACGCAGGTGAAATCAGTCGAGGACAGCTACGGCATCGACAATCTCCACCTGACCTTCGCGCGTGGATACGTCACGAAACTGCTCAGCAACGCCCGGGTGGTTCGCTGGCTGTCGAACCACCGGCAGGAATATCTGTCTGAGTTTCAGCGGATTGCGGAGATCGAGACGATCGTGTCAATGGCTGCGCCTTCACCGCAGGAATGAGATGACGGAGACTGTCGTCGGCTTCCGTGCCGATCAATCGCACATTTCCCTCTCATTACGGTCGTCACAGTTGGACTGGCGATCGCCACAAACAACACAAAGGGTTCAATCGGCTCAGCGGCCAGATCTGGGACTTTACGGTCATTCCCCCTGGCCGACTTTAGCGGCGGGATCATTGCCAATACCCGCCACTCTGCTGTCCGGGCGCTGTACCTGATTTCCGACCGCTACTGGGCCGGCTGCGGGCTGTCTGGTTTCAAACCAAGAAATCGGGGAAGTCGACATACTCGCGGACCAATGGCGGCGTCGGCAGCTCCCAACGAAGGCGCTATTGAAAAAATGACAGCGCGTTCTTTGTAAGCAGCTGTTTGTTCAGATCGATCATGCCGACGCCGACCGTTCGAGCACTCATGGTAAGAACTGGAACGGGCTATCAACGGAACAGCCGACTCCCATGGTAGCCGAGGCCCCCGCTCGTCCAACCCCTTCTTGATCAGCGTCGTGGGCCGATCCTTCCAATCATTGGAATGGATGATCCGGTTAAAGTGGGTATCGCGGGAGCGAAGGAACTCAAGGCGCGAGCGCTGCAAAACTCAACCCATTTCGATCCAAAGGTGGCGAAGGTCGATTGCTGCCAAAGCTCCCTGGCGCGCATGCTGCGACCTCAGTAAGGCGAATCGCGCAGCGCAATCCTCCCGGTCAAGCAGCAACATATCTGCGCTTGACCATCCTGCCATCTTCGCTCGCGACAACGCGCCGACCCAGTGTCCAAGCTTCGCATGCCATTGTGAAACGGAGCCAGCCTGCACATAGCCGATCATGGCGCCCAGCGCGTGTCCCGCCCCATGATGGCCCGCCTTGAACCGCGCTACGCCACCGGTGCTCGAATGGCGACTGAAGAGATATTCGCGCTTGTCTCGGCTCGTGCCTGTAGGGGTCGGTAGCCGCTTGCATTCGATAGGAATGAGAGGATCGAAATCGACATGCCGGCGGCCATCGACCCAAACGGTCGCGTCGCTCGGAGCTGGCACAAGATCGATTTTCCGCCCTGCCACGACCTCGTCGGGCTCTTCGGTTCTGAACTGCAGGAAATCCCATCGCGATCGGCGCGCCGCGCTGTTCATGTGTGCGCAGAGCTGCGACGTGAGCGCCGTTTCGGATTCAACCGGTTTTCGATCCGGCCGATCCCGCCAAAGCGGCAGTTCGCCGGCAATAAAGTCGATCAACCGAAGCAAGGACGCACCCGTCAGGAGGATGCCGGCGGTGATTCCGCCAGACTGGACTCTCGGTTCCCCCTCATCCGCCAGCACAGCTCAAAAGCCCTGCATGCGCAGATCGCTCAACGTCTCGTCCGCATCGCGCAACGCCACCGACCGCAGCCAGTAGCGCAGACGGTCAGGCTTCAGCAGAAACAGGAAGCGGTCGTCGTATATGCGGGCGATTCGAGTAATCGAAAGCGACGTCCCACGCTGCTCGCGAAGCAGGACATCGATCTTGCCTTGGAGCTCGGCGGCATCACTCCAATCCACCTCGCCTTCGCCAAAGACGAAGGGATAGCAAATCACGCCAGGCCAAAATTGCGGCGACAAGGGTCTGAGTGGAACGTCGGGATAAACCGTCTCGATTTGTGCGGCATAGCAATCGGCGAATGCGTCAAGAGCAACATCGGCGCGCCGCCGCAGTACCTGTGCGTCGTCGCCCAGCCGCACAAGGTCGCGCTGATAGTGGACGATGTCCGCGGCGACGATTGCTTCATTCTCGCTCAGATCGAGATCGCCGGTTTCCGGATATGGCAACGCCTTGATATCCGCGCCCGACAACGCAGTTGCCTTGCGGGTGAACATGCGTGTGCTCGTCACTGCGGCAAATGCGCGAAGCGCGTCTGCTTCCCGCTTCAGAAAGCCGGCTACTTCGTCTAATCCGGATCGCTCGCCATCAACCGCCGCGAAACCCACGATCTCGCTCTTGAAGGTCATGTAGTGCCCGGTCCACACGGCATGGCTGAGTTCCCCATGCTTTCTCACGGCGAGATAGGGCGGGGTGAACAGGGCCGGCGTGCGTGGGCCCTCGATCGGCTTTGGCGGCATGATGCCGATCCGGCTTTCGTCGACTGCATCGTCCATAAGCGCGTTGGGTGGCAGCAGGTGCTTGCCAATGATGTGGTCCGCTCGATTGGAAACGCCGTTCGCGCCCTCAATGAAACCTTCCCCATATTCCCAGCCGCTGCGCTCGGCATGATCAGCGAGGGTCGGATAGCGCATGAGCCGGTCGACGAAGCCATAAACACGTCCGCCGCCCAGGAGGTTGGCACGCCACGCGACGGGATTGCGCAGGACGAGCGAACGCGGCATCCAATGCAGATCGTAATAGTCGATGTCGAACCCTTGCTCGGCGTCTGCACGCCCGCTGCGCCGGAATACCGCGTGCAACACTCTTCCGTCGGAAGCCGGCAAGCGCGCTTCCGCCACCACGACGATCACCTTCGTATCGGCGCCGCCCTTCTGGAACAGTCCGCGGACCGATACGAAGTCGAGGATTTCCCGCACATTCCACCGATCAAGAAAGACATCCCGGAACTGCGCCGACTTCTGGTTATAGAGGAACCCATATTGCTGCAGCATACTAAGGATGCCACCCTCAGCGACTAGCTCCATGGCCTCGTGTAGGAAGAGATACGCGAGCTGCTTGTCCGGCAGAGGGCCGTGCCGCTCCACATAATTCTCGGCGCTGCGCTTCGCTCCGGGCGTCGAAAGCTTCGAGACGAACGGCGGATTACCCACGATCACGCCGATTTTTGACGCAAGCAGGCCTCGCTCCTTCGCTGCGAAAAAGCAGCTGTGATGGAGTGTCACGCCGTCCAGTTCAGGAAACAGCCGGACGCTCGCGCGAATTTCCTCGGGTTCGAGCGCGTCGCAAAGGGCGAGGCAAAGGCTGAACGCAGCAAGTTCGACCGCGCCACGTTCCAGATCGACGCCATGAACGTGCATTAGCAGATCACGCAAATCGTCGACTTCGGGCCGCCGCCACTGGCGTCGGCTACGCCAATGCAGCACGAGGCGCTTATACGCTTCGACCAGGAACACGCCTGAGCCACAGGCCGGATCCAGGATCACCTCCTCGCGTTCCACGAGGCGATCGAGCCTTTCCCAGCTCAGTGCTTCCTCGAGAATGAGTCGGACGAGGGCCGGCGGCGTGTAGACCGAGCTATCCACGTCGCTCACGAAAAGCTGATAAATGTGGCTGATCAGCTCGACTGGCAGATCTCGAAAGGAATAGAGCCGCCAGAAGGTTAGCTGGCCGTCGGCCTCCTCATGCCCTTCGACCAGCCGCGCGAAGCGGCCCAGGTGCGGCGAACTTGCCAGACTTTCGCGCTCGGCCGCTGTCAGCGAGAAGACGTGACCGTTGAAGCGCTCCTCGAGATCGCCCAGCATTGCGACCAGCGCCGCACCATTACCGAGAACTTCAAAGAAGCGCCGCGCACCCGGTAAATGCTTGGCGAAGAAGTCCGGCAACAACACCCTGCGTTCTTCAAGATAGGCAATGAGCAACGACAGGATCAGCAGCCGCCGGCGCAGGCCTGCACTCAGCAGATGTTCGCTGCCCAAATCCTTGTTGAGCTTGCGAACCGCCTCGACCAGCCGCCGGTGGGCGGACTTCGTCGACGACAACATCAGGTCGCAAACCGCAGGATCGTCCCACAACGTTCCGTTGCGCAGTCGCGCTGCGTCCCACCAGGCTTCGGCGGTGGCAATGTCGGAAGCAAGCTTCAGTGTCTTGACGGGCTTGCAGATCAGACCGCCGTCGGAGGACACGAAGTCGGGCTTATGCGCACATCGAAAGAGCTGCACCAATCCCGGGCTCTTTCGATAGACCAGCGGTACGCCGCCCCAGCTCCACAATCGCTTGTGCAACTGGGCGAAAGCCGCATCATCCGCCGGACCCGCCGACAGGAAAATAAACGCCTGCGCCACCGGCGGCCGACCATGCCGCTCCGCCTCGAAGAATACCGCGTGCGCGCCGTAGCCACGCGCGCGCTCGATCATCGCGACCTCTTCCGGCGGCCGACCGGCGGGCTCGTAGGATGAAACAAGCACCAGACCGTCGACTTGCGGCGGATGCTCGAGCGACAAGCTGCGCAACCATTCATACGGGCTATCGGCCTCAGCCACGGCTTGCCTTACCCACGGAGCAGAACGGCCGTCTCATTTGCCACGCTTCTGCTGACTGAGCGCGAAACCCTCTTTCAGCAGTTCGACCATCGTCATTCCTTGGCTGACGGCAAAACCTTTGAAGATCTTCTTGAATTCCGGATCGACCTTGAAATTCAGCGAGCCTGCCCGTCCGGAATCCGCCTCGGTGGCACGGGAGCCCCTATCGCGCATGTAAGGCTCCTCAAACTGAGTCCTAGAATCCTACGGTTGGCAGATTTCTGCCTTTCGTGCAAGCCAGAAAGCCAGATAGACCTACAGCTAGCTTGAGCCCGTCTTATTCGGCATGCGGTCAACGCTCAAACTTAAACGGGCCGCTTTCGTCGACGAGTTCATCGGTCGAAAGGCCACCGGGTTCGTGGCGTACACACGCAGTCGTCGGAACATACCCAGGCATTACGACGCAATCTCGTCCAGCAGTACACCTAGGCGATTTCCCAACTCAGCATTGAGCCCCAGACGCTGCGACTTCATCGGTTCGCCCAGCAATTCCGCTTGCGTCAGGCCAAGAGCTGTTACGACCCGGGCGCGGAGCGTAGGTATCAACTTCCTGAAATTACGCGTTCTCGGTTGATCGGGCACCAGTGCAACGATAGCGTCCAGCGCCCATAAGATGGTGGTCCAGCACTCGAAGAAATCCACTGGCATGTCGTCATAATCGCTCGACATCACCAGTTTTCCGATCGGGGCATTCCTGCCCATAAAGAAAGCGGCAACGATCCTGACAATCAACCGTGGCCAACCCTTGTCATCTGCCACCGCGGGCATCCCCTTCGGGGCTGCCTCACATCTTGCTTCCCACAGCACGAGCGCAATCCAGAGTCGTAGGCGTAGCACCTCACGTGGACCGATAGTTCTACTTCCCGCAGTGACGCCTTCCACGTAGGTTTTAACAGCACGGTCGTAGGCCGCCATATCGGGAGCGGGCCGAGTTTTCGGCTCGACGGCTTCCTTTGCCTCCGATGGTTCGCTGGTGTCCGCGAGCTCACCAGTTTCATCACCGAGATCCATCCACGATCCATCGTCCTGAGGGCCGCGGCCACCCGCTTGCTTGTGTTCCACGCCGGACAGGCGATTCAACAGTGCACGAACGCTGTCAAAGTGTGTGCCGGCAACAGAACTATCGCTGCGGCCACCCCTTCCCTTTCGCGTTGGGCGGGCGGCCATGAATTCCTCATAGGTCATGAAGCTGACCTCCGGAGGTTCGGTTGAATCAGCAGACTTTGCGCGCGCAGTTTTGCGACTGGCGACCTCTTCGGTGCCCTCTTCCTCTACGTCGGCTCTGGCTAACTCGTCGAACATTTGAAGCATCCGGAGTTGCATCTCCGATGCGTCGTCGAAAATAGCCAGCGCATTGCTGACGCGTCCGCTGACAGACTCCCGCCGCCGCGCGCGGAGTGCCGATCGATGGACCACGAAGCCACGCAATGACTCGCTGGTGCTCGAACGAACCTGCGCGAACGCAGCGAGTTCGAGCACGCCTTCGCCCACCCACGCCGTCAATCGGTCACCCGCTTCTGCGAAGCTCGCCACTTCGATCTCGGCCACGATGTCGCCGGACACACTCGACAGGATGACGATACCATCGTTCCAACGATCCGGCGGTCTGCGCCAACTGAGCCTGCCACCCTCCGTCTCAAATGTGCCAGCTCCTCCCGCATTCATTTCGTCGAGCGGTATGGCTGACGTCTCCACCGGTTCAGGAAGTTCGGTGAAGGGAAATGGGTCCGCTTCCAACCATTTGTCCATCTCGAGCGCTGCCGTGGCTGCACCCCTCGGCAGTCGTCGATAGATGCACGCCTCAGCGTTAGTGCCGGGGAAGCCCTCCCGCCCTAACGCCGCGACAGTGCAATTTGCGCTGCCACTGAGGACATGGTCGTGCGTCTGCGTCACCGCAATGATGACCTTCGCGTGCTTAAAGCGGCTAGCTTGCCAGCCTGAAATGTCGATGATGTCACACCTTGGCGGCATCACTGTGCCTGTTGGGAATTCGTGCCGAGCTACATCCAGCAGGATCTTTGTGCGCTCAGGGGCGAGCAAGCGGGTCAGGTCCTGAACGGCCTCCAGATTTGGGTCCCAGTACGGGCTGACGATGAGCAACTGTTCGACTGCTTCACCGCCAATCATGCCGCAAAATCGTGTGCCGATTCCCTCGCCGCCTGGCCTCGCAAGGAACGCGATTGCTGTGCCATCGCCTAATTGGTGAAGACTTTCTTCTTTCCTGCCTCCGTCCAGCCAGGGCGCACGATCACGAGCCCAGGTAATTGCCTCGCGTGCAGCGCCCGCGTCGGCGGGCACCAGGGCATCGACATAACGCCACGCCGCTTGCACAAGCTCCTTCTCGGGACCGGGTTCAATGCCGCATTCGATTTCGACCGCAACTTCGACATTGCCGCCTAGACCAGCGCCCGTGACATTCGCTGAACTGACGAAGCATCGACCGCCCTCGCGCCCCACCTGCACGACAACTTTTGGGTGGAATATCCCGTCCGAGACCGGAGGCGAATGCAGCACGTAATCTCTGCCCAAAGCTTCCGGCAGGGCGGATCCGTCACTCAGTGCCATTGTCGCCATGCGACCGTCTGCAATCAGAAGCACATTTGTCGCGCCCGACGCCGATATCTGCGGAAGCATCACTTCTTCGAACGCGGCGAACTCGAGCGAGAAGCTTGTCACAACCGCCGAGTGGAAGCCTCTACCTTTCCGCCTTGCTAGCCGCTCCGGCAGCTTCAACGGTTCGCTCCGAGCAGTGCGCGCCCTCGCGCAGTCAAACCGTCCGCACTCACAAGGTGGACATCTTCGAGGAACTGGATCGCCGGCGCCAAGCGCGGTGTGGTCGGCACGGGTTGATATGCGGCCCGGCGTACTAGCCTGCCGTCCCGCGCCTCAAACAGGAAGGTATAGTCACGCTGGCGTCTCAGTTTCTGCATTGCGACCCAGCTATGGCGGAGGACCACACGCTGCACGACGTATTCTCCGACGACATCGGCGACAGAACGGGCATTCTGGCCCTCAAACCAGCGCAACTCTGTGACGATCGATCGAGCCTGCCCATTGATTGGCAACACCTTGCGCATTGTGTCTGCGAGATCAGTGCGGATCGCGACGCGGCGATGAAGCGAGGCGATCAGCCGGACTGCATCCCAAGATTTCTCCTCCGGTGATCCTCGTCTGCCGGTGAGCTTCGACCAAACCTCTCGCCAGGCAAACCCTTCGATGTCCATAGCGTCCCGCAGATCCGACCATGCAACGCTCGCAGACGCGGTATCTGCCTGTGTTAACCGCGCCTCGACCGCATCCCGGATTTCAGGGATTCTGGCGCCTTCATCAGTCTCTCCCATGATCGAGATAGACCAAGCGAGCAAACTTGCCGCAGCGACTTGAAACAGGTCCTGACATTGATACGCCTCCCAGCGCAGACGTTGGCCTTCGAGATCAGCTGAAAGCGGGGTCGATGGAGGATCAAACAGCGCCCATCGAAAGTTTTCCGGCGTCGGTCGCTCAGCCTTACGCCCTGCGACCTCGAGGATCAGGCTGAGGCTGTCACGACGGCTTTTGTCTTCAGCTATCGCTGCCGGTCCGCCAGCAAACAGTACCTTCTCGTAAACCACCCGTTCGTCTGATGGATCAGGAATCGCCGACGGCACAATCGGATGTAGGGCCTTTAGGGTATCTCGATCGACTTGGGCCGCATCCATTGCCGCGGTGAACATCGTTTCGATATCCGGACCAATCGATGCGCGAAAGGCATTCGCCAATTCAAGACCAGCGTTTGGGGTGACCCGCTGAATGCCATTTGGCCCGAGCTCGAAGAGCCCCATTTCCTGCATCTGCGTGAAGTACGCCGCGCCGAAAACACCGAGACTCTGTATGAGATATCGCTTCACATCGGCGTCTGTCGACGCCGCCGCATCGAAATCGATAACCGCCTCACCGCTTTGAAGCGCTTCACTGGCCCACTCGATGCCTCCTACTCCACCCTCGCCGCTTGCGTCAGCACAAACGAGGGCAAATAGGGCCTCGGCCCGCCGTACCCACTTGCGCCACAGCTCAAAATCAGTCGTCACACCGCGGCGTGCGTAGGCGTCGCTGAGCCAGCAAAAAAACCCGTAGTATCGCATCCGCAGTGTGATGTTGCTGATTCCGGGTAGCAGATCTTGATACAAGCCCACGCCTGCGTTCTGCATTCCGAGCGGATCGAGACCCCGCTTGTCGATTTTGGTCGTCCACTGCGGAAGAGCGTCCAAGTTACCTCCTGCGCGCCGCTTTTCAATGCCGCCGAGGTGAAGATACTAGACTATGTCTTTGTTGCAATGGCAACTTTGCGCAAGGCCGCAACCTGCTCATCACGCTGCGACATGAGTCGTTCGCTTTCTAGCGAGACGAGATCACCAAAGTTGAGCTTCGCTTCTCGGTACAAATAGAGCAGCGCGCCGCAGCTGATTGGATCGATGCGCCATTCTGATGTAGCGAGTTGCAGGAGCCGCTCGAACAGGAAGGCGCGCTCATTGTCGGTGGCGGTAGCCAGTGCCGCACGGATCATCCATGCGGGGGCGGCGAGCAGCTCGATGCGAGATACATGCCAGACAGGCACCGCGAGAAGCAGGATCGCGAGCAGGAAACCGATGGTACCAGCGCGGATGGGCTCTTCTGCGTGAAGCCCTGCTGTCAGTGTGCCCGACAACAACATCAAGCCGGCAGTGAGCAGGCTGGACACGGCAATTCCGGTCCAACGCCAATGGCGGAAAACGGAAAATGCGATCCGCTCGATCCGGGTTGTTTTCGGACGCGCGATGAACCGCAAGCCGGATGCGGTGCGTTGGATAGAGGTCATAATGGGCCTTTCGAATACCGATGACTCCGGGCCTCGTCAGCTTTGAGACGCCAGACCAGAGCCAGAGTGCCTACCAAAGATCCATTCCGCTGCCGGTCGAACCCGGCGCACGATGATCATCGCCATTATGGGGATGATGGTCGTCCCAGCGGTCCAGATTCTGGCCGAAGGGATTGCCTCCGACATCTACGCCGCCGAGGCCCGGCCCGGTCATGGGGAGCCCGGTGGCAGGGTTGATGGAGACGCCCTCGTCAAAGGAGGGCTGCTGCGGGTCACTTGATCCTGCGAACAGATCGGTCAGCCACTGGAACAATCGCATCGGTTTCTCCTGTTGTTGAAAGGTTTCGGCGGCTCGATTGAGCTGGCGCTACCCTCATGTTCACACGTTCACATGTGCACAGTCACACACGCTCACATCGCCACACCCCCCTTTCTCCCAGCCCGGCTTGGGGATCGACTAGCGCCCGATCGGGCTCTCGCCGTACTTGCGTAGGACGTCGTCGAAGGCTTCGGCCATCAGATCCTGAAGGCTAAGACCATGGCGCCGGGCGCAGGTGTGCAAGGCAAGCGATAGCTCGGGTGAAAAGTAGCCTGAGATCGCCTTGCGACCGACGCGGCTTGGCGGCGTCGGGATATGGGCGACCGGTGATGCCGGTGCGGTCTGGTCCGCCTCGTCATTCTTGGGCTGGCGATCGGCAAGATTGGCGAAGCGGTTCATGCGGTCTTCCTCTGCTGTGCCGGGGTCTGCGGGCGCGTGGACATATGGAGTTGTTCACATGTCCACATGTGAAGCTGTTCGATCTCGCTGACCGCCTTGCCGTCAGGATCGAGTTCGAACACGGTCTGCCCGCCAGCGACCGCATGACGATAGGCGGCGCGGTCCGGCAGAATGATCGGGCAGGTCTGTCCGCCGAACCCCGCTACCAGCTCCCTGGCATCGGCATAGATGTGCGGCGCAGTTGGCGGCCCGGCGGTGAATACAACAAAGGCAGGGCGCGCCAGCAGCTCGACCAGACGGATGGTGGTGCGCATCGCGGCAAGGTCAAAGGCGCTGGGGCGGCAGGGAATCAGCACCAGATCGGCGCACTCGGCCGCCTTGCTGGCAGCAAGATCCGCGTGCGGCGGCGTATCGACGACGATCAGCTCAGCACCCTGCTGGGCGGCCGCCGCGATTTTGGCCGGGATGCGCGGCGGGGCGCTGTCTATCACTTCGGGCGGCGCGCCCTTCCGCCACTCTGCCCATTGCGAGGCGCTGGCCTGCGGGTCGGTATCGATCAGCAGGCTGACCCGCCCTGCACGGGTAGCAGCGGCGGCGAGATGAATGGCGAGCGTGGTTTTGCCCGCGCCACCCTTCTGACTGATGATGGCGACGGTTCGGGTGTGGGGATGTGAAGGCGTGGTCATGTGGATGCGTCCTCATGTTCACATGTGGGCATGTGAGGCTGTGCGATTGTGGTGATGTGCGGGTGTCGGCATGGTCAGCGCCCTCGCTCGAGATCGCGCTCTCGCTCGAGTTGGCGCTCCCGGTCCATATCCCGGTCACCGGCGCCCCTTCCGGGTTCGCTGCGGTAGAGGGACTTTTCGAGGGTGATGTCGCGCTCCTTGTTGGTGAGCACCGCCAGCGCAAACTCGGGGCCAAGCTTTTCAGCGAGCTTTTTCAGGTCCTCGGACATGGCCGCGGCCTCTTGCTGATTTGGACGGTCAACGGCCGTGTCCCCGCGGGCGCTCTCTAGCGCGCTGGTCTTGGCGCCGGAGCGGGCTTCGACCTGACGCTCGACCCGGTCGGGATTGTCGGTCACGAGCGTCGCGTTCTCTGCGATCCGAGTCACCGCGACCAGGAACGCGGCCGAGGTGTTGAGCATCCGCTCCCGCTCGGACATCATTATGATGCCGTTCTGGGCGGTCATGCCCTGCGCGACATGGACGTTGATGGCGTAGGCCAAGTCGAGCCGCTCGAGCATCGGATCACCGCACCGCAGTTCGTGGAGCTTGCCGTCGCTGGCCGTCACGGTGATGGTGTCGCCGTCGATCCGCGCGACATGGGCGATGTCGCCATTGAGAAGCCCGCGCACCCCATCCTTGGCGGTCCAGCGGATGCGGTCGCTTTGGTGGAGAGCAATTTCCTTCCGCTCGAAGATGGTAACGGCGTCGTGCTTGAGGTTGCGAGGCAAGCGATCAGGATCGAAGCGGCGGATTTCGCCGTTTGGCATGGCAAGCTCGACCTTACCGTCCCTGACGCCGATAACGGTTCCGCGCTCGCCACGCGCAAAGCCTTGTTTGGTCAGGTTGGTCTCGAAGGCAACGACGCGCCCCTCCTGATAGCCCTTCAATTGCCGCGCGCCCTCGCGGGTTACGGTCACCCGGTCGAGCACCTGGAGCTTGATCCCCCGCGCAGCGATCTGGCCGCGTTCGATCAGCGAGGCCTGCGCAGCGGCATTTCCTGCGCTGCGCATCGCACGCCCGGCCGCAAGCAGGATGGTGTTGTCGCGCTCGTCCTTCGGCAGGTCGGCCCACATGTCGGCGGCGATGCCAGCGATCTTGCCCGGCGCAACTTCGATAGTGGCGGGCTTGAGCGCGGCAAAGGCCTGCGCGACGTCGCCCTGTTCGAGCGCGCGGTTGATAGCCTGCATCTTCGGGGTCTGCGCGCGCAGGTTCTCGGTGATCTGGCTCTGTTTGATGTCCTGCTGCTGCAACTGCGCGAAGGGCTTGCCGGCTTCGATGGCGGGCAGTTGCTTGATGTCACCGGCGAGCACCAGCTTGCCTGCGTCCATCTCGTTGGCGAGGGCGATCAGCCGCGCGAGCCGGTCTGTGCCGATCTGACTGGCCTCATCCACCATCACCAGCGCACCGGACAGCTCTGCCCTTGCCGCTGCCACCTTATCCGCGCTGGCACTGCCATCGATGACACGGGCATACCGTGCCAAAAACGCATCGACGGTCGATGCCGGACTGGCTGTCTTCTCCCCAAACTCCCGCGCGATCCGGCCCACGTGGGACAGCGCGACAACCTGCCGCCCTTCCTCCCGCGCAATGGCTGCGACCGGAGCCAGCGCCGCCGACTTTCCCACACCCGCGCCGCCCTGAACCAGATGCACGCGGTCCTTGGAGGTGAGGATCGCGACGCCCGCCTGCTCCTGCCCGGCATTGAGGCGGCGCAGGCCGATGGCCCGCGCTTGCTCCTGCAACCGGGCGACGATGCCGTCCTTGTCAGCAATGGGCTGAACGCCGTCCTTGCCCGCCTGCGCCAAGGAGATGACCTTGGTCTCCATCGCCAGCGCCTGCTCGGTGGTGAGCATCCAGTCGCGATCCGCTGGGCCGCTGCCGACCAGCAATCCGCGCTCCACCAGCAGATCGATCCGGGTTTCGATCATGGTGACGGTGACTGGCCCCTGTCGTTCGAGCGCGGTGCGGATCAGATCATTGCGGGAGAACGCCGCCTCGCGTTCGCCCAGCTCCCGCGCGGCCGAGGCTACCGCTTGTGCGGTGGCAAAGGCCTTGGGCTCAAGGCGCCCGAGGCGCTCCGGCACCAGGGGGTCCCCATCTTTCGGGGTCAGCCCCATAACGCTGGCAATCGCCATGCCGCGCTCGCCGATCCCGCGAATGCCGTCGATGACCCGCGACCAGACCGTCTGCTCACCCGCCGCGCGTGCCATGGCGTTCTCGATCAGCCGCGCGGGATCAAAGCCGATGGCGCGGGCGGTCTCCTTCCACGCCGCGACCTGCCGCGCCGCATCGGGCTCCAGCTCCTTCCCGCGCCGTGTCGATAGCGCCGCCAGCTCGCGCTCGCGCGCACTGCCTCGGTCTTCCTTGGCCAGCTCGGCAAGGATCTCGGCGCGGCGGGTCGAGAAGGCTTCGACCGCCTCGCGAGTGACGCCGTTGATCTCGAAGGCGCCGTCGATCGAGTTACGGGCAGGGACGGTTTCGTAGCCCAAGGCTTCGACGCGGTTGCGCAGTTCGGCATTGTGGACTGCCGACAACACGTGCTGCGCGCGGTAGAGCTCGTCATTGCGTACCGCATGCCATTTGCCATCCGAGGCTTTGGTCGCGTTCCGCTTCGATCAGGCGACACATCTCTGCCGGGCTATCGATCAGCCTGGCAGCCTGCGACAAAGACCAGCTGTCCCACAAGTTCGGTGCCATGAGGCCGACAAGGAAACCGAAGACAATCACCAAGCCTCCGCACGCTGACAGAAACCTGAGCGACAGCATGCGATCATCG
>JACESM010000100.1 GCA_013911835.1 Porphyrobacter sp.
TGGCTGTCATTCTCGAAGCACCGGAGCGCCTCGCTCTCCGGGCGCTTGAGATGAAGCCCGTGGAGGCCGCGGATGTTCTGGTCGAGATCGCCTGGAGCGGGATCAGCACCGGCACCGAGAAGCTCCTCTTTACCGGCCGCATGCCGCCCTTCCCGGGCCTCGGCTATCCGCTGGTGCCGGGTTACGAATCGGTCGGCCGCATCGTGGACGCCGGGCCTGAAGCCCGCGCACGGATCGGCGACTGGGTCTTCGTCCCTGGAGCAAACTGCTACACCGATGCGCGCGGCCTCTTCGGGGGAACCGCGCGCCGCGTGATAGTGCCGTCGGCGCGGGCGTTGCCGATCCCCGAGCATCTCGGAGAATCCGGGGTGCTTTGTGCCCTCGCGGCGACGGCACTACACGCGATCAAGGGCGGCTTCGCCAGCCGCGAGGCGCTGCCCGATCTGATCGTCGGCCACGGCGTCCTCGGCCGCCTGCTCGCCCGGCTGACGCTGGCGCTGGGCGGCGCAGCCCCCACCGTGTGGGAAACCAACCCCGCCCGCCGCTCGGGGGCTGTGGGCTACACCGTGATCGACCCGGCACAGGATGAGCGCCGCGATTATCACGCGATCTACGACGCCAGCGGTGACGCGGGCCTGATCGACGATCTCATCATGCGCCTCGCCAAGGGCGGCGAGATCGTGCTGGCGGGTTTCTACTCCGAACGCGTCAGCTTCGCCTTCCCCGCAGCCTTCATGCGCGAGGCGCATTTCCGCGTCGCCGCCGAATGGCAGCCCGGCGACCTCGCCGAAACGCGGGCGCTGATCGAATGCGGGCGGCTCGATCTGAAGGGCCTCGTCACCAACCGGCGCCCTGCCGCAGAGGCGCTCGACGCCTACCCACAAGCCTTCAGCGATCCCGATTGCCTGAAGATGGTCCTCGATTGGAGCGAATGCTGATGTCCGTGCTTGATACCCAGGCGGCCGACCTTCGCGAAGAAGCCAGCCACGAGCCCGATCCGGTGCACACCGGTGAAGTGAAGAGCGAAACGCAGATCATCGCGATCTATGGCAAGGGCGGCTCAGGCAAGAGCTTCGCGCTCGCCAACCTCAGCTACATGATGGCCCAGCAGGGCAAGCGCGTGCTGTTGATCGGCTGCGACCCCAAGAGCGACACCACCAGCCTGCTGTTCGGCGGCAAGTCCTGCCCGACGATCATCGAAACCTCCAGCCGCAAGAAGCTGGCGGGCGAGGAAGTGCGCATCGAGGACGTGTGCTTCCAGCGTGACGGTGTCTTCGCGATGGAACTGGGCGGCCCCGAAGTCGGGCGCGGCTGCGGCGGGCGCGGGATCATCCACGGCTTCGAAACGCTCGAGAAGCTGGGCTTCCACGACTGGGGCTTCGATTACGTGCTGCTCGATTTTCTCGGCGACGTGGTGTGCGGCGGCTTCGGCCTGCCGATCGCGCGCGACATGTGCCAGAAGGTGATCGTGGTCGGCTCGAACGACCTGCAATCGCTCTATGTCGCGAACAATGTGTGCCAGGCGGTCGAATATTTCCGCAAGATGGGCGGCAACGTCGGCGTGGCGGGCATGATCGTCAACAAGGATGACGGCACGGGCGAGGCGCATGCCTTTGCCAAAGCCGTGGGCATTCCGGTGCTGACCGCAATCCCCGCCAATGAAGACATCCGCCGCAAGAGCGCCAATTACCAGATCATCGGCATGCCCGGCGGCGAATGGGGCAGCCTGTTCGAAACTCTGGCGGAAAACGTCGCCACCGCCCCGCCGCTGCGGCCCAATCCGCTCGATCAGGACGGGCTGCTCGGCCTGTTCAGCGCCGATGTGGTCGGCGGCAATGTCGAGCTCGTCCCCGCCACCCAGGCCGACATGCGCGGCGGCGTGTTCGAAACCCGCCCGAGCCTCGAAGTGATCTACGACGAAGCATGAGCATGTCTGACGCCTTTGACGCCGTCCCGCGCGCTGCTGACCGGATCGACCTCGATCCGGCCGCCGGGGCTTGCGCGTCGAAGGATACAATGAACGAGGCCGCCCGCGCCGCGGGCAAGAGCGAGATCCTCGATCAATATGCGGCCGACTATCCGGTCGGCCCGCATGACCAACCCCAATCCATGTGCCCCGCGTTCGGGTCACTCCGGGTGGGCCTGAGAATGCGGCGCACCGCGACCGTGCTCTCAGGCTCGGCCTGCTGCGTTTACGGCCTGACCTTCACCTCGCACTTCTACGGCGCGCGGCGGACGGTGGGCTATGTGCCCTTTTCCAGCGAAACGCTGGTCACGGGCAAGCTGTTCGAGGACATCAAGGAAGCGGTCGAAGGCCTCGCCGACCCTGAGAATTACGACGCGATCGTCGTCACCAACCTGTGCGTGCCCACCGCGAGCGGCGTACCGCTGCGCTTGCTCGGCAAGGCGATCAACGGCGTGCGGATCATCGGCATCGATGTCCCGGGCTTCGGCATCCCGACCCACGCGGAAGCCAAGGACGTACTGGCCGGCGCGATGCTGCAATATGCGCGCGAGGAAGTGATGAGCGGCCCTGTCGCCGCCCCGCGTGAGCGCTCCGACCTGCCTTCGGTGGCGCTGCTGGGCGAGATGTTCCCGGCTGACCCGGTGGTGATTGGCCAGATGCTCGCGCCCCTCGGTCTGGCCGCCGGCCCCGTGGTGCCGACCCGCGAATGGCGCGAGCTTTATGCTGCGCTCGATTGCGCCGTGGTCGCTGCGATCCACCCCTTCTATACCGCCTCGATCCGCGAATTCGAAGCCGCCGGACGCCCGGTGATCGGCTCGGCCCCCGTCGGTGCAGACGGCACCGCGGCATGGCTGCAATCGCTGGGCGACACGCTCGGCCTGCCGCAGGCCAAGGTCGACGGCGTCAAGGACGCGATGATCGCCGCCTGCAAGGGCGCGATTGCCAACATGCCGATCAAGGGCCGCATCACCGTCTCGGGCTATGAGGGCTCGGAGCTGCTGGTCGCCCGCCTGCTGGTCGAAAGCGGCGCTGATGTGCGCTATGTCGGATCTGCCTGCCCCAAGACCAAATGGTCGGATGCCGACCGCGAGTGGCTTGAGGCGCGCGGGGTGCAGGTGCAGTTCCGCGCCAGCCTCGAGCAGGACATCGCCGCGGTCGAGGAATATCGCCCCGATCTCGCCATCGGTACCACGCCCGTGGTGCAGCATGCCAAGGCGAAGGCGATTCCCGCGCTCTACTTCACCAACCTGATCTCCGCGCGCCCCTTGATGGGCCCGGCAGGTGCCGGGAGCCTCGCCACCGTCATCAACGCGGCGATGGGCAACAAGGCGCGCTTCGATGCGATGCGCGATTTCTTCGAAGGCGTCGGCACCGAACATGCCGCTGGCGTGTGGGAAGAGCTTCCCGTCGACCGCCCCAAGTTCCGCAAGAAATACGCCGCCTTCAACGAGGCCGCGCGCAAGGCATCGGAGGCGATCGGCACATGACCCTCGTCCTCGACCATGATCGCGCCGGCGGCTATTGGGGCGCCACTTACGTCTTCACCGCGGTGAAGGGCTTGCAGGTGATCATCGACGGCCCCGTGGGCTGCGAGAACCTGCCCGTCACCTCGGTGCTGCACTACACCGACGCCCTGCCCCCGCACGAACTCCCCATCGTCGTCACCGGCCTTGGCGAGGAAGAGCTCGGCAAGACCGGCACCGAAGGCGCGATGAAGCGCGCGTGGAAGACCCTCGATCCCGAGCTGCCCGCGGTGGTCGTCACCGGATCGATCGCCGAGATGATCGGCGGCGGCGTGACACCGGAAGGCACCAACATCAAACGCTTCCTGCCGCGCACCATCGACGAGGACCAGTGGCAGTCCGCTGACCGCGCGCTGACCTGGCTGTGGACCGAGTTCGGCCCCAAGAAGATGCCCGCCCCGCGCACCCGCAAGGAGGGCGAGAAGCCGGTCGTCAACATCATCGGGCCTTCCTACGGCATGTTCAACATGCCCTCCGACTTGGCCGAGATCCGCCGCATGATCGAGGGCATCGGCGCCGAAGTCGGCGTGGTCTTCCCGCTCGGCACCCACCTTGCCGATATCGCCAAGCTGGCGAACGCGGACGCCAATGTCTGCCTCTACCGCGAGTTCGGGCGCAACCTGTGCGAAACGCTCGCGCGGCCCTATTTCCAGGCCCCCGTCGGCCTGTCGCAGACCACCAAGTTCCTGCGCGCGCTGGCCGCCGAGCTGGGCCTCGACCCCGAGCCCTTCATCGAGCGCGAGAAGCACACCACCATCAAGCCCTTGTGGGATCTGTGGCGTTCCGTGACGCAGGACTTCTTCGGCACAGCGAGCTTCGGCATCGTCGCCAACGAGACCTATGCGCGCGGCATCCGCCACTTCCTCGAAGACGACATGGGCCTGCCCTGCGCCTTCGCCTTCTCGCGCTGTGCGGGGGTAAAGCCGAAGAACGAGGACGTGCGCGCCGCGATCCGGGCCAACCCGCCGCTGGTGGTGTTCGGCAGCTACAACGAGCGCATGTACATGGCCGAGTGCGGCGCGCGCGGCATGTATATCCCCGCAAGCTTCCCCGGCGCGGCGATCCGCCGCCACACCGGCACGCCCTTCATGGGCTATTCGGGCGCGACCTATCTGGTGCAGGAGGTCTGCAACGCGCTGTTCGATGCGCTGTTCCACATCCTGCCGCTCGGGACAGAGATGGACAAGGTCGATCCGACCCCGGCCCGCAGCGAAGCCCAGTTGACCTGGGACAACGACGCCAAGGCCAAGCTCGACCAGCTTGTCGAAGCCCAGCCGGTGCTGATCCGCATTTCCGCCGCCAAGCGTCTGCGCGACGCGGCCGAGCGGACCGCACGTCAGCGGGGCGAGACCACAGTTACAGCAGACTGCCTTGCGGAAGCTCTGCTCGAAGGAACGGGAGCATGACGATGATGCATCCTGCCCTTCACTCCAGTTTGTCGCTGCTGCGGGTGATCCCTGCATCGGCACAAGCCCATGCCCCCCTTCCACAGGGGGCTCTCCAATCCACGTGGGGGATCACGCGGGGATGCCGACGGGGGCCTTCGGGCTTCCAATCACACCCAACTGAACGGAGACAACCCGATGAACGAACGTATCGGAACTCACCTGACGCCTGAAGAGGCTCAGGAAATCCACAAGGGCTTCATGGGCACCTTCACCATCTACGTGGTGATCGCGCTGGTCGCTCATGCACTCGTGTATTTCGACAAGCCCTGGTTCCCGCTCTGATCAGCGCTTTTTTGCGCCCCGGTTTGCAGGGTCACATGCCTTGCCCGTCGGGACAATCAAGTAGCTGACAAATCAAAAGGAATTTTCTCATGTGGAGACTTTGGTTCTATTTCGACATCCGTCGCACCCTCGTTGCGATGCATGTCGCTCTCGCCGTTCTGGCGTTCACCATCCACTTCATCCTGCTCAGCACGGATAAGTACAACTGGCTGGACGATTCCCAGATCAAGGGCGCCGGTCCCGCGGCAGCTGTCACCTCGTCGGAAGCTCCGGCGGCGGGATAGCCAAAGCGAAATGTGAGGGGGCAGGTTCGCCTGCCTGCCTCCTAACACTCGTCGACAACCTATAGCACCCGCCCTGGCGGCGGGGAGGATGGACCTATGGCGCTCCTTAGTTTCGAGCGGAAATACCGCGTCCGCGGTGGCACATTGATCGGCGGCGACCTTTTCGACTTCTGGGTCGGGCCGTTTTATGTCGGATTCTTTGGAGTGACGACGGCTGTCAGCGCCCTTCTGGGCACCATGCTGATCTTCGCCGCTGCAACCCAGGGCCCGACCCTCAACCCCTGGCTCATTTCGATCAACCCGCCGCCGATCGAATATGGCCTCAGCCTCGCCCCCCTGAAACAGGGCGGGTACTGGCAGATCATCACCTGCTGCGCTGTGGTGGCGTTTGGCTCGTGGGTGCTGCGGCAGGCGGAAATCTCGCGCAAGCTCGGCATGTCCTACCATGTGCCGATCGCCTTCAGCGTCGCGGTTTTTGCCTATGTCACGCTCAACGTCATCCGTCCGCTGCTGATGGGTGCGTGGGGTAACGGCTTCCCCTACGGTATCTGGACCCACCTCGAATGGGTCTCGAACGTCGGCTACGCCTTCGGCAACTTCCACTACAACCCCGTGCACATGCTCGCGATCACGTTCTTCTTCACGAACGTTCTTGCGCTCGCGCTGCATGGCGGTCTGGTGTTGTCGGCGGTCAATCCGAGCGGGGGCACCGACGTCAAGACGCCCGAATATGAAGACACCTATTTCCGTGACTTCATCGGCTATTCGGTCGGCACGCTCGGCATTCACCGGGTGGGGCTTTTCCTCGCGCTTAACGCCGCGTTCTGGAGCGCCATCTGCATCGTCATCTCCGGCACTCTGTATGTCGGCAGCTGGATCGAATTCTGGGATTTCTGGAAGAAGATCCCGATCTGGTCGTAAGGAGCACCTGAACCATGGCGACTTATCAGAACATCTTCACGCAGGTGCAAGTGCAAGGGCCGCCCGAAATGGGCGTCCCGCACCTCGACGGCAGCGATGGGCGGATCGCCCTGACCGGCCACAACTACTGGATGGGCAAGCTGGGCCAGGCCCAGATCGGCCCGGTCTATCTCGGCCTGCTGGGCACGCTTTCGCTGTGCTTTGGCGGGATCGCGATCATGATCATCGGCCTCAACTTCTGGGCCCAGGTGGGCTGGAGCCCGCAAGGCTTCATGCGCGAGTTCTTCTGGCTCACGCTCAACCCTCCCGGTCCGGAATACGGCTTCAGCTTCTTCGTTCCGCTTGAAAAGGGCGGCTGGTTCATCCTGACGGGCGCGTTCCTGACCATATCGGTCCTTTGCTGGTGGGTGCGCACCTACATGCGGGCCAAGGCCTTGGGCATGGGGATGCACATTCCCTGGGCCTTCGCCTCGGCGATCTGGCTGTTCCTGGTGCTGGGCTTCATCCGTCCGATGCTGCTGGGCGATTGGTCGCAGGCGGTGCCTTACGGGATCTTCAGCCACCTCGATTGGACCAACAACTTCTCGCTCACTTACGGGAACCTGTTCTACAACCCGTTCCACGCGCTCTCGATCGTCTTCCTCTACGGGTCGGCGGTGCTGTTCGCGATGCACGGGGCGACGATCCTTGCCCTCGGCCGCTACGGCGGGGAGCGCGAGATCGAGCAGATCACCGACCGCGGGACCGCAGCCGAACGCGGCGCGCTGTTCTGGCGCTGGGTGATGGGGTTCAACGCGACCTTCGAATCGATCCACCGCTGGGCCTGGTGGTTTGCGGTGCTGACCACGCTGACCGGCGGGATCGGCATCCTGCTGACCGGCACGGTGGTCGACAACTGGTACCTGTGGGCCCAGGAGCACTACTACGCTCCGGATACGATCAACTACGATCCGAGCGGCGCCGCACAGGCTTCGCAGGGCGGCTGACGCAACGGGGGATGCCGGGGCCTCACGGGCTCCGGCTCCCGCCCGAGACGCGAAAGCCCGGCCGGGTGGCAAGCCTGGCCGGGTTTTTCTTTGGGCGGTGTTCGTGTGGGAAGTCGCAGGCAGTTGCGTGCGCGGACGCCGAGGCTCAGCGATCGAGGCGGGTGCGCAGGTCCATCAGGTGCAGCGGCAGCGAGGCTGCGAGCGGGAGCGCAATCCACCACCATTGGGCGCCCGTCAGCGCCGCGCGCAAGCCGAGCACGATCAGCGCCGCCGGGCCGATCAGGCCGAGCACCCTGCTCCAGCTCCATCCGCGTCCGGCGCGCAGCCATGCAGCCTCCACCAGCAGCACGCCCA
The DNA here is from genome assembly GCA_013911835.1 of Porphyrobacter sp. GTDB lineage: Bacteria > Pseudomonadota > Alphaproteobacteria > Sphingomonadales > Sphingomonadaceae > Erythrobacter. The sequence continues at coordinate 7,765 of JACESM010000100.1, forward strand.
GGATGAGATCGGCCGCATGGCCGCTGGCGAAGAAGGCCGCGATCATCGCCTCAGCCCCCGCGCCACACCTTCGTCAGCCGAAGGGCGCGTTGAGCTGCACCACCGCCCAGTTGAGCGCAGCCGCGAAGCTCACCCAGCCAAGGTAAGGCAGCAGCAGCAGCGCAGCCTGCTTCGAGAACCGGCCGCAATAGAGGATCATCGCAAGGATCGAGAGCCACAGCAGCACCACTTCCCAGAACGCCCAGTCGGGGCGCTGGAAGCGGAAGAACAGGATCGACCAGGTGATGTTGAGAAAGCCGTTGAGGGCAAACAGGGCGATCACCCACTCCGCCTGCGCCGAGGTGCGCGCCGCGCGCCAGGCGGTGATGCCTGCGACCGTGATCAGCGCATAGATCAGCGTCCAGCCCATCGGGAAGAGCACATCGGGCGGGTTCCACGCGGGCTTGGCGAGGCCCTGATACCACGGCCCGAGGTCCGTCACCGTCGCACCCAGCGCCGCCACGCACAGCGCGGCGATGGTCGCCACGATCACCGGGATGATTGTCGTTGGCTTCATGGGCATTGGTCTAGGGGGCATGGGCGCCTGCTGCAACTGCCCCGCTCTGCCGCCCGCTGCACGCGGTCAGTGCGCGGGACTGAGGCCGAGCAGGTGCGCGGTGTCCTTGAGGAAGATCTTGACGTGCGCCATCGGTTTGGCGCGCACCAGCTTCTTGTGCATGTAGGCCTGCCAGGTCAGCTCCTGCACGTCCTTGTCGTCGCACATGGTGACGAAACGCTCGCGGCGCTTGTCGGACGAGTACCAGAAGTACTGCATCATCCCGAGCACCCAGAACACCCGGCCGTGCTCTTTCATGAAGCGTTTGCGGGCGGTGCGCAGCTGCCTGGCTTCGCCGGTCTTGAGGAAGGCGGCGCTGGCCTCGGCGACCATCCGGCCGCCGACCATCGCGTAGTAGATCCCCTCGCCCGAGGCCGGCGCGACGATCCCGGCGGCATCGCCGGCGACGATCACGTCGGCGCCATTGTCCCAGCGCTTCAATGGCTTCAAGGGGATCGGCGCGCCCTCGCGCCGCACGGTCTCGCAACGGTCGAGCCCGAGATCGTCACGGATCGTGGCGATCGCGCCCCTCAGGCTGAAGCCCTTGTTGGCGCTGCCCACCCCGATGCTCGCGGTGTCGCCATGGGGGAAGACCCAGGCGTAGAAATCGGGCGAGAGGCGGCCCTGATAGTAGACATCGCAGCGCGAGCCATCGAACTGGTCGGTGTTCTTGGGCGGCGATTTGATGATCTCGTGATAGGCGAAGACGCAAGGGATGCGCTCGGCGCCCGGCAGGCACTGCTTGGCGACCGCCGAGCGTGCACCATCGGCGCCGATGACCACGCGGGCGCGCACGGACTCGATCGGCCCGCCCCGGGTGCGGCGGAAGGTGACGAGGGGGTGCGCTTCGCCATCGCGCTCGATCTTCTCGAAGGTCGCGGTGAGGCGTTCTGCGCCGGAGTGGCGCGCGCGTTCGCGCAGCCACTCGTCGAACTCCTCGCGGTCGACCATGCCCACGTAACCGATCTCGCCCACCGGCATGTCGACTGCGCGGCCCGAGGGGGCGATCATCCGGGCCGAGCGCGCTTTCGCGACCAGCAGCGATTGCGGAATGTCGAAATCGGCGAGCAGGCGCGGCGGCACCGCGCCGCCGCAGGGCTTGATCCGCCCCCCGCGCTCGATCAGCAGCACCGAATGGCCGGCCAGCGCCAGATCGGTTGCGGCGGTCGAGCCCGAGGGCCCACCGCCGATCACGACCGCGTCGTAGATAGTGTGGTTCATGCGAACTGCTCCCTCTTCCCCTCAACCGCGCTCGCCCGGATCGCGGCTGCACCGGTCGCCTTGACCGCGAGCAGACCCGCCCAGACGAAGGCCGCAGCCTCCAC
>JACESM010000101.1 GCA_013911835.1 Porphyrobacter sp.
GCAGGCTGAATTCGACGCCTATGTTGACGAATATGACGCCCAGCACGCCCAATCGGTCAAGCTGAGCGGGGAAGACCCGGAGTTCTTCGCCGTATACAAGGCGAAGGAAGCCGCGCGCGCGATGGCCGCCGCCGGCCTTGCGCCGCAGCGGATCATGGATTTCGGCGCGGGGCGGGGCAATTGCATCGCCCACCTTCAGCGCGAATTCCCGAATGCCGCGCTGACCGCGCTCGATGTCTCGGCGCGCTCGCTCACGCACTGCGCCGCGCGCGCGATCCGGCCGCTGGAGACGGTGTGCTATGACGGCCAGACCCTGCCGTTCGAGGATGCGAGCTTCGACCTCGTGTTCACGGCCTGCGTGTTCCATCACATCCCGGCCGAGGATCACATCCGCCTGCTCGCCGAGATCCGGCGGACGCTCACCCCCAAGGGGCGCTTCGTGCTGTTCGAGCACAACCCGTGGAACCCGCTCACCCGCCATGCGGTAGCGACCTGCCCCTTCGATGTGAACGCGGTGCTGATCAGCGCGCCCGAGATGCGGCGCCGCTTCCGCGCGGCGGGCTTCAACGACATCGACCTCAAGTGGACGCTGTTCTTCCCGGCCTTCGCCGCCCCGCTGCGCCCGCTCGAGGCGGGGCTCGGCTGGCTGCCGCTGGGCGCGCAATACCGCCTGCTCGCGCGCTGAGGGGCCCTGACACCATGCTTGCCCGCCTGCTGCGTTTCGGGCTGACCGGCCTTGCCAATTCGGCGGTGGGCTGGGCGGTGATCTTCGGCGGATTGTGGGCGGGCCTTAGCGGGCTTGCGGCCAATGCGGCGGGATACGGCGTCGGGCTGGTGCTGTCCTTCACCTTGAACCGCCGCTTCGTGTTCGGGGTGACGGGCAAGGTCCGCGCGCCCGAGGTGCTCCGCTTCCTTGCCGCCTTCGCCATCGCTTACGGCGTCAATGTGGCGGTGCTGTTCGCCGCGCAGGGCGTGCTGGGCGAGGGCAGCGCGCTGGCGCAATTGCCCGCGATCGGGGCTTATATCGTGATCTTCTTCCTCCTCTCGCAATTCGTCGTCTTCAGGCCGGCAGCATCCGAATGAGGCTCGCCCCTTCCGATCCCGTCGTGCCGCCCGGCGGCGCGCGCCCCGCTTTCGATGTGCTGGATCGCTGGTGGGCGATTGCGCTGGTGTGCCTGATTGCGGTGCTTCCGCTGCTGGTGGTGGGGATTGCCCCGCTGACCGACCTCTACGGCCACCTTGGACGCTATGCGGTGCAGACCGAGTTGGCACAGCGTCCCGGCCTGCAACCTTTCTTCACCTACGAATGGAAGCTGATCGGCAACCTTGGCGGCGATATTCTGGTCGAGCTGCTGCATCCGATCCTCGGCCTTGAAGGATCGGTGCGGGCGACTGTGATGATCACGCAGGCCCTCGGCGCGCTCGGGATCGTGCTGGTGAGCCGCGAGGTGCACGGCCGCGTCACGCCCTTTGCACTAGCGGCGATCCCGCTGATCTATGGCTATCCGTTCAACTACGGATTCATCAATTACACCCTGAGCATGGCGCTGGCGCTGCTGGCCTATACGGCGTGGCTGCGGCTGCGCGCGCGCGGGCGTGAGGGGCTGGCGGGGCTGTGGCTCGGTGTGGCGGGGGCGGCGATCTGGGTTGCCCATACCTATGGCTGGGCGTTTCTGGGGCTGATGGCGGGATCGACCATGCTCGCCGAGGTCTGGGCCGCGCGCGCGCATCCGCTGCGCGCGGCGGGGCGCATCCTCGCTGCCTGCTGGCCGCTGCTGCTTCCGGTCGTGCCGATGGTCATCTGGCGCGCGGAAAGCGCGGGCGCGGCGATGTCGGGCTGGGCGTGGCAGTTCAAACTCGTCTGGGTGCTCTCGGTCTTGCGCACCTATTGGCGCGATTTCGACATGGCCGCGCTTGCGGCGCTGGTGATGCTGCTCGGCTGGGCACTGGCGAGCCGAGCCGTGCGGTTTGATCGCGGCGTGGGGATCGCGGCGCTGCTGTGCCTCGTCTTCTTCATGGCCTTGCCGTTCCGGGTGTTCGGATCGGCCTTCGCCGACATGCGGCTGCTGCCCTATGCACTGGCGCTGGCGCTGGTGGCGATGGGGCCGGGCAAGCAGGCCGCAAAGGCGTGGCTGGTGGCGGGCGCGCTCGCGATCGCCTTCTTCGGGGTGCGCATGGCGACCACGACCTTTGCCTATGCGCGGCAGGACGCGCTTGTGCAGGCCGCGCTCCCGGCGCTCGGCAAGATGCCCAGGGCCGCGCGGGTGGCGTTCTTCTCGGTCAAGCCGTGCCGCACGCGCTGGGCGCTTGCCCCGCTCGATCACCTGGCCGGCGCGGCGATGGCGCGGCGCGATGCTTTCGTGAACGACCAGTGGCAGGCGCCGGGGGTGAACCCGCTCAAGGTCAGCTATCCGGCGGCAGAGCCCTTCGTGCGCGATCCTTCGCATCTGGTGGTGCGCGAGGAGTGTATCGAAACCCGCTCGCGGGTGCGCCTCTCCACCGCGCTCGCCCTCCTGCCGCGCGGGGCCTTCACCCATATCTGGATCGTCGGCGAGCTGCCGAAGCGGATCACCCCGCCGCCGGGCTTCGTGGAAGTGCAGGGTGCGGGCAGCGGGCGGCTTTACGCCGCCGCGCGATAACCTGCGCCGCGCACGAGCTGGCCGGGCCGCGCGCCGGTCGACTGGTCGAAGCGGCGGATCACTTGCCCTGCGACGATAGTCGCCTCGTAGCCGGTCGCGCGCTGGTGCAAGCGGCGGCCGCCAGCGGGCAGATCATGCACGACTTCGGGCAGGTGCAGGGTGAGGCCGTCCAGGTCGATCACGTTCACGTCCGCGCGGCCGCCAACGGCCAGCGTGCCCCGGTCGGCAAAGCCCACCGCCCGCGCCGCCTTGGCCCCAAGCATGTGTACCGCCTCGGCCAGCCCCAGCTTCAGCCGCCCGTCCTTCTGCACGAACTGGGTGAGCAGATAGGTCGAATAGCTCGCATCGCAGATCGCCCCGTAATGCGCCCCGCCATCGCCGAGGCCGGGGACGCAGTGGGGGTGGCGCAGCATTTCGTGCGCGCTGGCGAGGCTGGCGTTCTCGTAATTGCCGAGCGCGGCGAGGAACAGTCCCCGGCCCTCGGTTGCGAGCAGCCGGTCATAGGCGACCTCCTGCGGGCTGCAGCCACGCGCCTCGGCTTGGCCCGCCATGCTCATGTGGGCGGGCGGGGCGTAGTCGGGCGGGTTGTCGAGCGGGAACAGCCAGCGCCAGTTGCGCGCCAATTCGTTGAAGGGGTGGCCGGGGGTGAAGTCCTCCGAGATCAAAGCCGCGCGCAAGGCGGGATCGCGCATCGCCGCCACTTGCTCGGGGATCGGGAGGTGCGCGATCTTCGCCCATGAGGGGCACAGCACGAAGGGATGCACCGTCAGCTCCAGCCCCGCGATGAGGCCAATCGGGCGCGGCATGACCTGCGCGTTGGCGACACCGCCACCGGCATTGGTCGCCTCCAGCATCTCGAGCACCCGCCGCCAGCGCGGCGGCGCATCATTGCCCGAGGCGAGGGTGAAGGTAGCCGGGCGGCCGCTCGCGGCGATCATCCGCTCGATCACCGGATACTCCCGGTCCCACCCGACGAAGGCATCGAGCACCACCTGGAATGTCCCCGCGCCGGCATCGGCCATGCCGCGCCCGATGGCTTCAAGCTCGGCAATGTCGGTGTCAAAGGTGGGTATTGCCTCGCCATTGGCGGTCTTGTGGATCGACAGGCGCGAGGTGGCAAAGCCCAGCGCGCCCGCCCGCATGGCGTCGGCGGTCAGTTGTCGCATCATCGCAAGGTCGTCGCCGGTTGCTACCTCGCGCTTTGCGCCGCGCTCTCCCATCGCATAGACCCGCAAGGGGGAGTGGGGCAGGTAGGCCGCCACATCGATGTCGCGCTTACCGGCGGCGACCTTGTCGAGATATTCGGGGAAGGTCTCCCAGTCCCAGTCGAGCCCCTCGGTCATCACCACGCCGGGAATGTCCTCGACCCCCTCCATGACGTTGATCAGCATCTCGTGATCGGACTTGCGGCAGGGCGCGAAGCCGACGCCGCAATTGCCCATCACCGCGGTGGTGACACCATGCGATGAGGAGGGCGAGAGTTCCTCGGCCCAGATGCATTGGCCGTCGTAATGGGTGTGAACGTCGATGAAGCCGGGGGTGACGATCTTGCCCTTGGCGTCGATTTCCTCCGCCCCGCGCCCGCCAACCTGTCCAATGGCCGCGACGCGCCCGTCTGCGATGGCGACGTCGCCTTCCAACAGATCGCCGCCCGTGCCGTCAGCGATCGTGCCGCCGCGGATCACCAGATCATAATCGGCTGCCATCGCTACTCTCCTCTACCGCCGCGAATGATGCGCGTGGATGCTGGGGCGGGCAAGGGGGGAGCGGCAACTCGCACTTTTGCGCTTGGGGACGGCGCGGGTTAGGGTGGGGCATGACCGAGCTTGCCGAACGCCCGCGCCGCATCGCCCTTGCCGGGGCCTCAGGCACAATTGGCGCGGCAGTGCTGCGGCGGTTGCAGGCCGAGGGGCACGAAGTCGCGGTCGTCCCGCGCGCGACCCTCGCCGAGCCCCTCGCGCTGGCGCAGGCGCTGGCCGAACGGGCTTGCGAGGTCGTGATCTCCTGCATCGCCTCGCGCTCGGGCGCGCCGAGGGATGCCGAGGCGGTGGATTATGAAGCCAACGCCCGCCTGCTTGCGGCTGCGCAAGGGGCGGGGGCGGAGCACTTCATCCTGCTCTCGGCGATCTGCGTGCAAAAGCCGCTCCTCGCTTTCCAGCACGCCAAGCTGAAGTTCGAGGCCGAATTGCAAGCGAGCGGGATCGGCTACACAATTGTCCGGCCGACCGCCTTCTTCAAGTCGCTCTCCGGGCAGGTGAAGCGGGTCAAGGCGGGCAAGCCTTTCCTCATCTTCGGCGACGGCAACCTGACCCGCTGCAAGCCGATCAGCGACGATGATCTGGCGCGGTTTATCGCGGGGTGCATCGGCAATCCGCAAGCGATGGGCAAGGTGCTCCCCATCGGCGGACCCGGCCCGGCGATATCCTTGCGCGAACAGGGCGATCTGCTCTTCGCGCTAACCGGGCAGGAGCCGCAGTTCCGGTCGGTCTCGCCCCGGATCTTCGATTATGCCGAGCGGCTGCTGAGCCTCGGCGCGCCGTTTTCCGGGTGGTTCGCGGAGAAGGCGGAATATGCCCGCATCGCGCGCTATTACGCGACCGAGAGCATGCTGGTGCGCGACCCGGCGAGCGGCGAGTATTCCGCCGAACTCACCCCCGAATACGGAAGCGAGACGCTGGCAGAGCACTACCGGCGGTTGCTCGCCGAAAGCTAACGCGGAGCGATGTGCCAGCTGGCAGGGGCAAGCGTCTCGCCGAGGTGGGGGACGGCGACCGGCGCTGCGGCGTAGTTGAAGGTGAAGGTGTGGCTGGCGCTGCGGCGCACGCGGATGCCTTCGGGCAGATCAAGCAGCGCCACGCCCGCCTCGCCCGCCATCCGCTCCACCAGCAGGCGCAGCAGCGCGCGGTCGGGCCAGATCGCGCAGTAGCGGATGGGGCCGTGACGGTAGACCACCCCGCGCCCCGCCGCGTCGGACAGTTCGGGGGCGAGGCATGATGCCACATCCTCGCGCCAGCGGGTGACAGTAAAGCCTTCCGCAGGCTCGGCGATGCCATTGCGCAGGGATTCAACGCGAGTGACGGTGAGCGGGATCACCTCGCGCATGGCGCCCGGCGCGAGGCCCTCGGGGATGGAGAAGCTTTCGGTCTTGCTGCCCGAGCGGGGCCCGAGGAGCACGGGGCAGGAGAGCGCCGCGAGCTTCTCCACAAACCCCTCGGGGATGATGGGAAGCGTTGGCACCACGACCATGCGATAGCCCGCAAGCGCGGCCGAGGGCTCAAGGATGTCGACATTCAGCCCCCGCTGGCGCAGCGCGGAATAGGCTTCGAACACCAGCTCGAGATAGCGGAACGATTGCCCTTGCGGTTGGATTCCGGTCGTCCATGCCGCCTCATAAGAGAACACCAGCGCCACCGGAGCCTTGGCGGTTTGCTGCGGGCCTATCCCGGCAAGAACGGCCGACGCCTCCCGCACTTCGTCCGCGGCTTCGGCATCGCTGCTGTCGGGCCGCAGCAGGCCAGCGTGCATCTGCTCCTGCGCGAAGGGGGCCTGCCGCCAGCGGAAATAGGAGGTGAACTCGGCCCCGTGCGCGCAGGCTTCGAGCGTCCACAGCGCCACCATCCCTGGCAGCGGCGCAGGGTTGAAGCGCGCCCAGTTCACCGGCCCGGGCTGCTGCTCCATCACCCCCCAGCGGCCCTTGGAGCACCCGCGGTAGAGGTCATGGTGGAAGGCGGCGATGTCAGGGTGGCCCTGCCGCATGTAGGCGGCTTTCTCATCTGAGGAGAACCAGAACTGCTCCAGAAACCCGAGCGGGTAGGAATCCCATGTCGCCACGTCGATATCGCGGCCGACATCGTGGTGGTCGAACTCGGTGAAGAAGCCCATGAAGTTGTGGGTGATGTCCACGCGCCGTCCGTCTTTGGGTGAATGGGCGCGGATGATCTCCACCTGCTCGCGGTTGAAGCTCGTCACCTGATCCGAGGCAAAGCGGCGGTAGTCGAGCCAGTGCGCGGGGTTCGCCTCGGTGACGGTGAGAAGCGGCGGATCGACCTCGGCAAAGCTCCTGTATTCCATGCTCCAGAAGACGTTGCCCCACGCTTGGTTGAGCGCCTCCACCGTGCCGTAGCGCGCCGCCAGCCAATTACGGAACGCGGCGGCAGCGGCTTCGGAGAAGCTGAGCACGGTGTCGTGGCAACCATATTCATTGTCGGTCTGCCACATGGGAATCGCGGGGTGCTGGCCGTATCGTTCCGCGAGCGCCGTGACGATCCGGCGGCACTCCGCGCGATAACCCTCGTGGCTGAAGCAGTAATGCCGCCGCGATCCGAAGCCCCGCGGGCGGCCCTGCTCGTCGATGGCGACCATGTCGGGCATCCGGTCGACCAGCCACTTGGGCGGGGTCGCGGTGGGTGTGCCGAGGATCACCTTGAGGCCCGCCGCGTGGAGGGTTTCGATGGCGCGGTCGAGCCAGCTCCAGTCGTAGTGTCCCGGCTCGGGCTCGATCCGGCTCCAGGCGAATTCGCCGATCCTGACCAGCGAGAGACCCATCTCCGCCATCCGCCGCGCGTCCTCGGCCCACATGTCCTCGGGCCAATGTTCGGGGTAGTAGCAGCAGCCGAGTTTCATTGCGGCAATCTCTCCAGCGCGATCAGCCACGCGGTTTCGGGGTGGGTGAGCGGCAGGGCGAGGCCCTGCGTCATCAGCGCGGTGCCGGACAGGACGAGGCCTTCGCGCCACGCGTCCGGATTGGCGAGGTAGTGCTTGGCACGCGGCGGCCATGGCTCGGGCAGGGTGACGCGGTAGCGCGCCTCAGGGTCAAGGCCCGCCAGCCGCACCGGCGCAGCGTCGAACACGGGCGAGAAGGCGGTCTGGGCAACCAGCGCCAGCGCCTTGTCCGCGTGCGTCACCATCATGCCGGTGATGTTCGCGTCAGGGTGGGTGAGACGGTGCAGCGCACCCTCATGCAGCACGCCGCGCCACGCCTTGTAGAGCGCGATGTGCGCGGCCAGGCACTCGCGTTCGCGCTCGTCCATGCGCGCGGGATCGGCCTCGACCCCCATGTGGCCGAACACCGCCACCTTGGCGCGGAAATCCATTGCGAGCCTGCGCCCGGTGATCGGGTTGGGCGAGGGGCCGATATGGCTGCCGAGCACTTCCAGCGGCAGGAACTGGCTCCACGCAGGCACGATCCTTAGCCGCTCGATCGCGTCGTTGTTGTCAGAGGGCCAGACCCGGTGGACGCGCGAGAGCACCCCGAAATCGATCCGCCCCCCGCCGCTCGCACAGCTTTCGATCTCGACATGGGGGTGCGCCGCGCGCAGGCGGTGGAGGAGGGCGTAGAAGCCGAAAGTCTGGATGAAGCGCTTGCCTCCTGCGGGGAAAAGGTCGCGGTTGTGATCCCATTTGAGGTAGGCGATGGCGTGATCGCGCAGCAGCGCGTCGAGCCGTTCGAACAGGTATTCCTGCACCTCGGCCCGCGTCATGTCGAGCGCCAGCTGGCCGCGCATGGTGGGGCGTTCGCGGCCTTCGACATGGAGGCACCAATCGGGATGGGCGCGGTAAAGATCGCTGTCGGGGGAGACCATCTCGGGCTCGACCCACAGGCCGAAATCCATGCCGAGTTCGTGGACGCGCGCGATCAGCGGGGCGAGGCCGTTCGGGAAAACGTCGGGCGAGACGGACCAGTCGCCGAGGCTCGTCCGGTCGTCCCGCCGTCCCCCGAACCAACCGTCATCCAGCACGAAGCGTTCGATGCCCAGCGCCGCCGCGCTTTCGGCGAGCGCGACCAGTCCGGCCTCGGACAGGTCGAAACCGAGCGCCTCCCACGAATTGAGGTGGACCTTGCGTGGGGTCCATTCGGCGCGGGCGGGAAGCACGGCCTTGCGCAGGAAGCCGTGGAAGGTCTGCGCCAAGGCCGAGCGGTTGGGGGCGAGCGCGAGCACCGCTTGAGGCCCCGCGAAGTTGTCGCCCGGCTCCAGCACTATCTCGCCCGCATCCAGGGCCGGTCCCATCAGGAGCATCGCGCGCCCGTCGCCCGCGCCTTGCGCATCGGGTTCGAGCGCCAGCCAATGATCGCCGCTCCAGCCGAGATGCGCGCCCACCACTTCTGCGCCCGCGTGCAGCAGCAGCCAGTTCGCGCCGCTGAAGCCGGGCTTGCCGGTGCCGCTCTCGCGCGAGACGCCGTCCGGCGCGATTGTCCGGCGGTGTTCCTGCATCTCGCCCGCCCAGCGGCCGGAATAGCGGGTCAATTCGGTGAACCGCGCGGGCACGGGCAGGGCGAGCGCGGCGAGGCGTTCCACCGCGATGGGTTCTTTCCCGGTATTGGCCAGCGTCAGCCCGACCGTGATGACATCGCCCGCACCGATCACCCAGCGCAAGCCAGCGTCGATCCCCGCGGACCGGTCATGAAACATGAAGTGTGCTGCCTGCGGTCCCGTGGCCCAGCGGTTCAGGCGGCAATCGGTCTCGATCCGCACACCGCCACGTCGCAGCTCCAGCGCCGACGTGCCGCTCCATCCGCCCTTGCGCTCGGGCAGCAGACCCGGAACCGGCGGCACATCGGGCTGGCTCTCGTGCCGCCCGCGCGTGGTTGCGGCGACAAGAGCGCCCAGATCCTCGCCCTTCGGCAGGCGCGCGCCCAGATAGGCGCAGTCCGCTCCGCCGCCCGCTTCCAGCGCGAACACCAGCGTCAGCCGCTCGCCATCGAGCCTCACGAATTCCACTGGCTATGCTCTCCCGTCTCCGAGTGCCGGTGATGACCGGCGGCTACGGGCTTGCCGCTGGCCCGCCAATGCGCTGTAACCGCCGCCAACGAGAGGGGAAAGCGCGCAAATGCCACAAGCAACCACCGGGGGCGATCCGACACAGATCGCCGTGTGCCTCGGCCTGACGCTCGCCATCGCGCTGGCGACGTGGCTGACGCTGCGGCGCGAGGGGCATGACGGGTCGAAGAAGGACGTCTACCT
>JACESM010000102.1 GCA_013911835.1 Porphyrobacter sp.
GCGATCCCGACCGCGGCGAGGGCGACGAGCTTGACGCCGATGATCCGCGCGGCCTCGCGATGATCTCCGAGACGCGGCGGGTGACGCTGCCCAAGGGCGAATCGACCATCCGCTTCGAAGGCGTTGCCGAAGGGATGATCGGCGTCTCGGCGATCGTCACCGGCCTGCCCGGCGGGACGATCGAGAAGAACCGCAACGCCCAGCTCCTTTCGCCCGCCGCGCTGGTGGATGGCACCCTTGGCAACCGGGTCACGATCACGCGGATGAACCCGGCGACCGGTCGGCAGGTGAGCGAAACCGCGGTGGTGCGCACCCGCGCCGACGGGGGCCTCGTGCTCCAGACCGGGCAGGGCTTCGAGGCGGTGCAGTGCTCGGGCCTTCCCGAAACCCTGACCTATGACCGCATTCCTGCGGGGCTCTCCGCGCAGCCGGTGTTCTCGGTTGACACGCGCTCGGCGGAAGGGGGCACCTATGACGTGACCCTCACCTATCTTGCCTGGGGCTTCGACTGGCAGGCCGATTACGTCGGGCGGATGAGCGGGGAGCGATCGGGCGAGCAGTTCGAGATGGGTCTGCTGAGCTGGCTGAGCCTCGTCAACGACAATGGCCAGAGCTTCGATAACGCGCGGCTCCAGATCATCGCCGGCGAGCTCAATGTCGAGAGCGATTACGAAGGCCTCGCCGATCCGCCGGTGGCCGAGGGGCTGTATCTGACGTGCTATCCGCTCGGGAGCACCTCCGACGGTGAAGAGCCCGTGATGTTCGCGCCCCCGCCGCCGCCCTCGCCTGCGGCGCCGCCGCCGCCTATCGCGTTAGAGGCCATCGTGGTAACGGGCTCGCTGCTGCGCGCGAAGGACGCCCTTGCTGATCTGCCGCAGGTCATCACGGCTACCGAAGAAGACCTCGGTGACCTCAAGCTGTTCCGCGTGCCCGGCCGGGTCGACGTGGCGGCCAAGGGGATGAAGCAGGTCGCCTTCCTCAACAAGGACGCGGTCAAGGCGCGGTTGCTCTACCAGACCGGCTGCGACCCCGATGGCTGGATCGGCGACGGCGGCGAGCCCGAGCCTGCCGATGTGCTGCTGGTTACGAAGAACGAGGACAAGCAGGGCCTCGGCATTGCGCTGCCGCAGGGGGCCATGACGCTCTACGAGCCCACCGCGGGCGGCGAGCGGATTGGGGCGACCACGAGTCTGCGCGATTACGCGCGCGGGCAGGATATCGAGCTCGATCTGCCCGAAAGCCGCCAGGTCTTCGCCCGCTGCGCCGTGGTCAGCCGGACGGGCAGGGAGGAAGACCGAAAGTGGACCGCGATGCGCAGCCTTCTCACCAACGCCAACCCGCACCCCGTCACCGTCCGCCTGCAACTCGGCTGGGCAGGAGGCTTCGACATCCGCTTCCCGGGCAAGAAGCCGGTGCTCAAGAACGGCTACCAGACAGTCGAAGTGACGCTTCCGGCCAACAGCGAGAAGACCTTCGACTGGCATCTGCGCGACAAGGTTAGCGAGTAGGGAAGGGGGCTGCGCGGGCCTCGAAAAAATTTCTCGTTCCCTACTTGTTCCATAAGAACAAATGCGATACATGGCTTGCCAAGGGCGGCGGAAAACTCCGCGATGCCCCTAGGCAAGCGAAGGAGCGCGTGCGATGGCTACCCAATTGAAATTGGTGGAAGAGGACAAGAAGGCCGTGGACCGTCAAAAGGCTCTGGAAGCAGCCCTCGCGCAGATCGATCGTGCATTCGGCAAGGGCTCGGCGATGAAGCTGGGCTCGAAGGAAGCGATGCAGGTCGAAGCGATTTCGACCGGGTCGCTGGGCCTCGATATTGCATTGGGCATCGGCGGCCTGCCGCGCGGCCGGGTGATCGAGGTCTATGGCCCGGAAAGCTCGGGGAAGACCACGCTGGCGCTGCACGTCATCGCCGAAGCGCAGAAGGCAGGCGGCACCGCGGCCTTCGTCGATGCCGAACACGCGCTCGACCCCGTTTACGCAAAGAAGCTCGGCGTCGATATCGATGAACTGATCGTCTCGCAGCCCGATACCGGCGAACAGGCGCTCGAGATCGTCGACACGCTGGTGCGTTCGAACGCGATCGATGTGCTGGTGGTCGATTCGGTGGCGGCACTGGTGCCGCGCGCGGAAATCGAAGGCGAGATGGGTGACAGCCACGTCGGCCTTCAGGCGCGCCTGATGAGCCAGTCGCTGCGCAAGCTCACCGGCTCGATCAGCCGCTCGCGCTGCATGGTGATCTTCATCAACCAGCTGCGCATGAAGATCGGGGTGATGTACGGCAACCCGGAAACCACCACCGGCGGCAATGCGCTCAAGTTCTACGCTTCGGTGCGTCTCGACATCCGCCGCACCGGCCAGATCAAGGAGCGTGACGAGATCACCGGCAACACCACCCGGGTGAAGGTGGTCAAGAACAAGGTCGCGCCGCCTTTCAAGCAGGTCGAGTTCGACATCATGTATGGCGAAGGCATCTCCAAGATCGGCGAGATCCTCGATCTCGGGGTCAAGGCCGGCCTCGTGGAGAAGTCGGGGAGCTGGTTCTCCTACGATTCGATCCGCATCGGGCAGGGGCGCGAGAACGCCAAGACCTACCTCAAGGACAATCCTGAAGTTTGCGACCGGTTGGAAGCTGCGATCCGCAGCCGCACCGATCAGGTCGCCGGGGAGATGATGACCGGGCCGGACGCGGACTCGGACATGTGATTCCCAAGCGGGCGCATGGCTGGCCCCGGAGTGTCCCGCTCCGGCCCGGCTGTCCCCACCAGCGCCCGGACAAGCGGAACGCCGGTGCGTGCTCTCCCCAGGCACGCACCGGCCTTTCGCGTTTTCGCAGGGGTGATGAGCGTGTCCGTGTCGTTGGCATGTCGTTGCCATGTTGTTGCCGCCTCATGGGCAGGTTGTAGCGAGCCATAGGCCCCCGATTGCGCGCGCTCCATTGCGTTAATCCCACGCTTTGCCTAACTGCACGGCCATGACGTCGACCAACGAAATCCGCCGCTCCTTCCTCGACTATTTCAGCAAGGCCGGCCACGCCGCGACCCCGAGCGCGCCGCTCGTGCCCTACAACGATCCCACGCTGATGTTCGTCAATGCCGGGATGGTGCCGTTCAAGAACGTCTTCACCGGGCTCGAAACCCCGCCGTCCCCCCGCGCGGCATCGTCGCAGAAATGCGTGCGCGCCGGCGGCAAGCACAACGATCTCGACAATGTTGGCTACACCGCGCGCCACCATACGTTCTTCGAAATGCTGGGGAATTTCTCCTTCGGCGACTATTTCAAGGAAGAGGCGATCACCCATGCCTGGACGCTCCTGACGCGCGAATGGGGCCTGCCCAAGGACAGGCTCACCGTCACCGTCTACCACACCGATGACGAGGCCTTCGACCTGTGGCGCAAGATCGCCGGGCTCCCGGACGACCGCATCATCCGCATCCCCACCTCGGACAATTTCTGGTCGATGGGCGACACCGGCCCCTGCGGGCCATGCTCGGAGATCTTCTACGACCACGGCGATCACATCTTCGGCGGCCCTCCGGGCAGCCCGGACGAGGATGGCGATCGTTTCGTCGAGATCTGGAACCTCGTGTTCATGCAGTACGAGCAGCAGGCTGACGGCACCCGCCGCGACCTGCCCAAGCCCTCGATCGACACCGGCATGGGGATCGAGCGCGTTGCCGCCGTGCTCCAGGGCGTCCATGACAATTACGATACCGATACCTTCAAGGCGCTGATCGCCGCGTCGGAAAACCTCACCGGCGTTGCCGCCGCGGGCGAGAGCGCCGCCTCGCACCGCGTCATCGCCGATCACCTGCGCTCGACCAGCTTCCTGATGGCCGACGGGGTGCTCCCCTCGAACGAGGGCCGCGGCTATGTCCTGCGCCGGATCATGCGCCGCGCGATGCGCCATGCGCACCTGCTCGGGGCCTCCGAACCGCTGATGCACCGCCTTGTCCCCGCGCTCGTCACCGAGATGGGCCAGGCTTACCCTGAGCTGGTCCGCG
This sequence comes from Porphyrobacter sp., assembly GCA_013911835.1. GTDB lineage: Bacteria > Pseudomonadota > Alphaproteobacteria > Sphingomonadales > Sphingomonadaceae > Erythrobacter. Next base: position 4,008 of record JACESM010000102.1, read on the forward strand.
GTCAGGCGCTCATCCAGGAAGTGCTCGAACGCGAGGAAACCCAGTTCCGCCGCACGCTCGACAAGGGCCTGAAGCTCCTCGATGAGGCGACCGGCGATATGGCAACCGGCGGCGAGCTTGATGGCGAGATCGCCTTCCGTCTCTACGACACCTACGGCTTCCCCTATGACCTCACCGAAGACGCCCTGCGCGCCCGCGGCATCGGGGTCGACCGCGCAGGTTTCGACCAGGCCATGGCCCGCCAGAAGGCCGCCGCGCGCGCCGCGTGGAAGGGCTCGGGCGAAGCGGCCTCGGGCGAGGTCTGGTTCGACATTGCCGAGCGCGAAGGCGCGAGTGAATTCACCGGTTATGCCGCCACCAGCGGTGAGGGCAAGGTCGTCGGAATCGTCAAGGGCGGGGTGGAAGTCGCCAGCGCCGCAGCGGGTGACGAGGTGGTGATCCTCACCAACCAGACGCCCTTCTATGGCGAGAGCGGCGGCCAGACGGGCGATGCTGGCACCATCGCCAGCATCGGAGGCCTGCGCGCGGTTGTCACCGATACCTCCAAGCCGCTCGGCCGCCTCCATGCGCATCAGGTGCGGATCGAGGGCGGTGCGGTCAGCGTCGGCGATACGGTCGAACTGAAGGTCGATGCCGAGCGGCGCGACCGGATCCGCGCCAACCACTCGGCCACTCACCTCGTCCATGCCGCGCTGCGCGGCCGCCTTGGCGGGCACGTGACCCAGAAGGGCAGCCTTGTCGCCGAAGACCGCCTGCGCTTCGATTTCTCGCACCCGGTCGCGCTGACGCCTGAGGACATTGCCGCGATCGAGGCCGAGGTGAATGCCGAGATCCGCGCGAACGAAGAGGTCTCGACCCGCCTCATGACCCCCGACGACGCGGTTGCCGCAGGCGCGCTCGCGCTGTTCGGCGAGAAATACGGCGATGAGGTCCGCGTGCTCGGCATGGGCCGCGCCGGCAAGGAAGGGCGCAACTATTCGGTCGAGCTGTGCGGCGGCACCCATGTGCGCGCCACCGGTGACATCGGCATCTTCCGGATCGTTTCGGAGAGCGCGGTCTCCTCTGGCGTGCGCCGGATCGAGGCCATGACCGGCGAGGGCGCGCGCCAGTGGCTGGTCGCGCGCGAAGAGGCACTGAAGTCGGCCGCCAGCGTGATCCGCGCGACGCCGGAGGAAGTCCCCGCCCGCCTTGCCGCGCTGCTCGACGAGCGCAAGCGGCTCGAGAAGGAACTGGCCGAGGCGAAGAAGGCCCTCGCGCTGGGCGGCGGCGGAAGTGGCAGCGCGGTCACCGCCGACGAGACCGTCGCGGGCGTCACCTTCAGCGGTCAGGTGCTCGAAGGGCTCGATCCCAAGGAACTGCGCCCGCTGCTCGATGCGGCCAAGCAGCGCATGGGGAGCGGCGTGGCGGCGGTGATCGCGGTCAATGATGGCAAGGCGAGCATCGCGGCGGCGGTGACCGATGACCTCACGGATCGCTTCAGCGCGGTCGATCTGGTGCGGGCTGGCGTGGAAGCGCTCGGCGGCAAGGGCGGCGGCGGCCGGCCCGACATGGCACAGGGCGGCGGGCCCGACGGCAGCAAGGCAGCCGAGGCGCTGGCGGCGGTGAAGGCGGTACTGGCAGGGTGACCCGCATAAGGCCTCCCGGCGTTCTTCTGGCAGCGACCCTCCTGCTGGCAGGCGCCATCGGCGCGGATGCCAAGGACCGTACGCGGCCTTTCCCGCAGGGCCTCTATGGCAATGTCGAAATGTCGGGCGAGACCGGCGATCTCGGCGGCTTCGAGGTGCGCTTCTTCACCGATCCCGCCACGGGCAAGCCGATGGCCGAATTCACGCTCTGCGAGGGCTGGTGCAACACCGCCTACATCGCCGAAGTCACCCGCACCGAGGACGGGTTCACTTTTTCCCATGTCGAGACGCTCGAGGCCTACAACGACAGCGGCACGCTGACCGAAGAGGATCACGTCGTTCAATATCACGTGACGCCGTCGGGGAAGGGGTGGAAGGTCCGCCTGCTCTACGACGGCGACGATGTCACCGCCGGGGGGGCATGGCGGATCCAGCCGATTGAGGCGCCCTTCGGCCTTGTGGTGGCGCGCGGAGAGGAGAGTGGCCATGCAGAACGGTGATCGATGTGTCGTGATCGCGGGAACCCACAAGGGCAAGTCCGGAACGGTCGAGGATCGCAACGTCAGCAAGGGCGGCAATGTCACGATCACCGTGCGCCAAGCCGATGGCACGCGGTTCAAGACGCTGGAGCGCAGCGTCAGGCCCGCCTCGGAAGTCGAAGGCTAGCAGATTACCTCGCGCGCGAACTACTGCAGGTCGCCGGTTCCGAGCCGCGCGCGAGGTCGGTGTCGGGGCGGCGGTTGCCTTCGAGCTGCTTGTCCTTGACGGTGCCGTGCTTTTCGTCGGTCAGCGTCTCGGGCTTGCGGTCGGCGGGGTTGTCGGGCTTGGCGGGTTTGGACATTGGACAATCTCCTTGCCCATCGAACTACCGCCGTAGCCCCGCAATTGTTTCTCCGCCCGTCGTGCTGGTGCGCAGCTTCGGCTTCTCGTTGAGCCCCCCGTCGCGCTCCAGCTGTTCGCGAAACTCGTCGCGCTTGGCGTGGATCGAGGCGATCACGGGGCCCATCGCGACGCCGATGTCGACCAGCACCGCCTCGGACAGCTGGAGCGAGGCTTCCAGGGTCTCGGGCACCGCATGGCTCGCGCCGGCGCGGTACATCGCGGCGGCGTGATCGGGATCGCGCGCGCGGGCGACGATCAGCAGATCCGGGTAAGTCTGGCGCAGCTTGGCGACGAGCCGCTGGGCGAGGACGGGTTCGTCCATCGTCAGCACCACCGCAGGCGCGGTCTCGACCCCGAGGCGTGCGAGCGTATCGCCCCGCGCCGCATCGCCGAAGGTCGCACGGTAGCCGTCGCGCTTGGCGGAATCGATCAGATCGGGGTTGCTGTCGATCATCACATAGGGCTTGGCATGGGCGCGCATCATGTCCGCGACGAGCCGCCCGACGCGCCCTCCGCCGACGATGATCGTGCGCGCAGTGTCGCTGTCGTCTTCGGGCGGAACCTGTGTGGTGCCATCGACCCGCCGCGCAATCACCGCGCCGAGCTTGGCCAGCAGCGGGGTGATGGTGAGCCCGATCGCGGTGACGGTCTGCCAGAAGCGCGCGGTCTCGGCGTCGAGCACCAGCGCGCTGGTGGCGGCGGCGAGCACGATCAGCGTGGTCTCGGACGGCGAGGCCATCAGCAGGCCGGTCTCCGCCGCCGTGCTGCGCCGCGCGCCCATCAGGCGCAGCAGCACGCCGGTCACCAGCGCCTTGAACACCACCACCCCGGTCACCGCCAGCGCGATGGCCCCGATCTGGCCGGCGATCTCGACGAGGTTGATGCTCATGCCCACGGTGATCAGGAATACGCCGAGCGCGAGGCCCTTGAAGGGCTCCATGATCTGCTCGACCTCGGTGTGATATTCGGTCTCGGCGATCAGCAGCCCGGCGATCAGCGCGCCGACGATCGGCGAGAGGCCGACCAGCGCGGTGGCAAGGCTCGCGCCGATGACGACCAGCAACGAGGCGGAGAGGAACAGCTCGGGGCTCTTGGTGCGCGCGGCCTGCGCGAACAGGCGGGGGAGGACATAGCGGCCCGCCACCAGCAGCACCGCGATCACCAGCCCGCCCTGCCAAAGCGTGCGGACCATCCCCGCCCAGCCTTCATCCGCCGCGTTGGGCGCGAGCGCCCCGAGAATGAAGATGATCGGCACGATCATGATGTCCTCGAACAATAGCATCGAGAGCGCCGCGCGGCCCACGGGCGACTTCGTGCCGGAGATCGGCAGCACGATCGCGGTCGAAGAGAAGGCAAGCGCGAAGCCCAGCGCCAGTGCGGCGGTAAGGCTCATACCGCTCACAAGGCCAAGGAACAGCGCCAGCGCCCCGCCGCTGACCAGCACCTCGAGCGCGCCCAGACCGAATACCAGCTTGCGCATCGCCCACAGGCGATTGAACGATAACTCGAGCCCGATCGCGAAGAGCAGCAGCACGATGCCGAAATCGGCGAACGGCTCCAGTCTCACGACATTCGTGATGGTGATGTAGTAGAGCCAAGGTCGTTCTTCGGCGAGCGCGCCGAGGCCGGAGGGGCCGACCATCACGCCGATCAGGATGAAACCGATGATCGGGGTGATGCGGAACCGGGCGAAAAGCGGAATGACGATCCCTGCCGAGCCAAGGATCACCAGCGCGTCCGAAAGGACGGGGGAGAGGGTCAGTTCGCCGGCCACATCGACGGCTTAACGGCGCGCTTGCGGGCTGTCACCCCCCGCCTGCCGAGGGCGGGCCGAGGGGGCGCGATACCCCCGTCGGACGTTCCTCGCCGAGCGGATCCTTGATGTTGCCGACCCGCTTGTCCCACTCGATGCGGTAAAGATCGAAGCGGCGGTCGGCGAGGTTCATCACCGTGCCCTCGGCTCTCGCCCAGCTCAGATCGGCAAGGTTGACGTCGCTGATCGTCAGAGTCTCGACGTTTTCAGACGCCTCGGCCGCGATCCCGTCGCGCGCGAAGGGGAAGTCGCAAGGGGTGAGGATGCAGGACTGGGCGTATTGGATGTCCATGTTGGCGACGTTCGGCAGATTGCCGACATTGCCGCTCATCACCACGAAGCACTGGTTCTCGATCGCGCGGGCCTGCGAGCAATAGCGCACCCGCATGTAGCCCTGGCGGCTGTCGGTGCAGAACGGCACGAAGATGATCCGCGCGCCTTCATCCACCAGCCGCCGGGCGAGTTCGGGGAATTCGCTGTCGTAACAGATCAGCACCCCGATCGGGCCGCAATCGGTGGGGATGGCGTCGATGGAATCGCCGCCCTTGATGTTCCACCAATAGGCCTCGTTGGGGGTGGGGTGGATCTTCTCCTGCGCGTGGATCGATCCGTCGCGCAGGCAGACATAGGCGACATTGTGGATGTCGCCATCGGGCATCCGGGTGGGGTGCGATCCGCCGATGATGTTGATGTTGAAGGCCAGCGCCATTTCCGACAGGCGCTTGCGGATGCGCGGGGTGTAGTCGCTCAATGTCTCGATGGCTTCGAGCGGGGTCAGTTCCTCGGGCTCGGCCGAGAGCAACATCACCGTGAACATCTCGGGGAACACGATGAAGTCCGCATCGTAATCCGCGGCGACATCAACGAAATATTCGATCTGCTTCATGAACTCGTCGAAGCCCGACACGGCGCGCGATTGCAGCTGGCAGGTCGCGATGCGCACGCTTTCGACATCGCGCGGCAGACGATGCTTCGGCGGCGCGTCGCTATCGACATAGGGGTTGCGCCAGACCATCCGCACGGCATTGCCGCGGCTGGCCTTGTCCTCGGGCAGGTAGCGCGGGAGGATCCCCTGCGGCTCGAAGCCATTGGCGAGCTGGAAGCGCAGGACGGGATCGTGGATGCGGTTCCCGATCACCAGATCGAGATAGTCCTGCGGCGTTTCGGCGCGATTGGACTTGCGGCGCTTGGCGCGGGCATAGCCGGGCATGCGGCCGCCGAACACGATGCCGGTAAGATC
>JACESM010000103.1 GCA_013911835.1 Porphyrobacter sp.
GCGCGTGGGCCCGTAGCTCAGTAGGTAGAGCAGCTGACTTTTAATCAGCGGGTCACAGGTTCGAATCCTGTCGGGCTCACCATTCTTGTTTTTCGCAGTCGCCTCCGCGACTGCGTCCTCGCTCTACGTCCTCCACTTCGTTTCGGACCCGCTGCGGGCGGCCGTTCGGCCTTGCGGTCGCTGTGCGACCGATGGAGTGAGATGCGGCGGGCTGGGTGCGGGCCGCTCGACAATTCCTTGCGGCTCGACCACTGATCCTGGGATGAGGTTCTTGCCCGAGCATCACGTCGCCGACCGCCCGCTGCTGGCGTGGCTGACCGTCGCGTTTGCCGGGGTCGTTGCCCCCGCGAGCGTCTTGCTGATGACCAGCGAAGCATCCGCTGCCGGGGCTGCGCTCGCTCTCGGTATGATGGGGGCGGGGATGATCGCTGCTGCTGCCGCCGGGCGGTTTGTCGTGGGGGTAGTGGTCGCCTTGCTCGCGGGCGCGGGGCTCGTGCTGCTGGCGCGGGGGCTTGGTCTGCCTGCCCTCCACGCGCCGGCCACCCTCGCGCTGGCCGCCATCGTCGCCAGCATCAGCTTTGCTGCGCGCGGGAGCCTGTTTGCGCGCTCGGCAGCGGCGCGGGGGTGGTGGATTGCGGTCGCCGTAGTCGCGGGAGAGGCGGCCGTCCTCCTGACCGCCGCCGCCATGCCGGGGGCATGGCCGGGCTGGGTGCTGGCGCTGCTGCCTGCCCAATGGGCGACACTCGCGCTGCAGGCGGCGATGACGGGCACCGGCGCCGGGGTGGCCAGCAGCGCCCTGCTCGCCCTCGGCGGGACGGCGGCGGCGACGCTGCTGGTGGCCCGCCTGTGGCCGCGCCGCTGGCCCTACCTGATCATGTTCACCACCTGGCTCGGCCTCTCCGCGCTCGTCTGGGAGCGGTGGAGCGGCGCGCTCTAGCCCCTGCCTTATCCGCCAATTGTGCCCCGAACGTGCCGTGCCCTACGGATCGGTGATCCGGTGAGAGGGAGAGGCACGCCATGGATTCCGCCACGATTGCGACGATGAAGGCGCTGATGGAGTGGGAGGGGCAACGCAAGGCGCCGCCGCCGGGCTTCCCGCGCCTGCCCGATGTCCCCGCCGCGCGCTACACCAGCGCGGCCTACCATGCGCTCGAACAGGAGCACATCTTCCGCAAGACCTGGCTGTTCGCCGCGCATCTCGACGAGGTGCCCGAGCCCGGCAGCTTCATGCGCTGGAACAATGCCGGTGATCCGATCATCATCGTCCACGGCACTGACGGCGTGGTGCGCGCCTTCTACAACACCTGCCGCCACCGCGGCGCGCCGGTCGTGGCGCAGGACAAGGGCTGCGCGCGGCGGCTGGTGTGCCCCTATCACGCCTGGACCTACAAGACCGATGGCACCCTGATCGGCGTGCCCGAGCGGCAGGATTTCGTCGATCTCGACATGGCCACGCGCGGTCTGATCCCGGTCAGGTGCGAGATGTTCGGCAAGCTCATCTTCGTCAATTTCGACGACGGTGCACCCAGCTTGCGCGACTTTCTCGGCCCCATTGCCGGGGAGTGGGAGGAGTTCGGCTTCGACACACTGCGCCTTGCCGCGCGCCATTCTTTCGATCTCCAGTGCAACTGGAAGGTGGCGATGGAGGCCAACATGGAGGTCTACCATGTGCCCTTCATCCACCCCGAAACGGTCGCGCCGCTGGTGGATGCCAAGCGCAACGTCAATCACCTCTACCCCGGCGGGCACGGAAGGATGCTCGCACCCCCGCCGCGCGAGATGCAGCGCGAATCGGTGCGCGCGCTCGAGAATGCGCCCAACTGGACCGCGATCGAGACCGTGGGCGAGCTCGGCCGCACCCACACCCAGAGCTACACGATCTTCCCCAACTGGGTCTCGCCGCTGTCGAATTACTTCGTGCCGCCGCTGATCTTCTGGCCGACCTCGCTGACGACCACCCGGCTCGAGCTGATCACCATGGCCCCCGACTGGGGCGACGGGGAGGCGCCCGACCTGTGGACCGTTCCCGACGCCGCATCACCCAACGGGCGGGCGATGGCCAAGCTCATCCAGGAGGACACCCAGTTCGGCGAGGCGATCCAGCGTTCGATGGAAAGCCGCGGCTTCCGGAGCGTGCCGCTGAGTTATCAGGAATCGCGCATCTACTGGTTCCACCAGCACTGCGACCGCATGATTGGGCCCCAGAACGTGCCGGACGAACTCAGGGTCGAGCAGGCAATCGGCGAGGAATGGGTATCCCCCAACGACCCGCGGGTCGCGTTGATGGAGCAGGAAGCGGACCTCGCCATGACCGGCTAGGCCGTCTTCTTCGCGTCCAGCCAGTGCGCCGCGCGCACGCCGAAGGTGATCAGGAAGGGCACCAGCACGAGGCTCAGGAACACCTTGGCGAGCACCTGACCGATCAGCAGATCGGTGATGTCGAACTCGCCGTAGAAGGCCAGCGTGATGAAGATCACCGAATCCACCGCCTGGCTCAGCGCCGAGGCAATCGCGCCGCGGACCATCAGGCCGAGGGTGCTTTCGCCTTCGCCGCTGCCCCGCAGCCGGTCGAAGATCCAGATGTTGAGCAGCAGCGAGGTGATGTAGCTCGCCGGGCCCGCCATCCAGACGCGCCATGTCGACTGGTGCACGCGCTCGAAGGCGGCGAGATCGTCGGGGCGGAAGGCGATCATTTCGGAAGAAGGCGGCAGCGCCAGCACCAGCTGCATCAGCAGCGCCGACAGCCCCAGCGGCAGGAACCCCCACCACACGATCCGCTTGGCCGCCTCGCGCCCGTAGAGCTGCGAGAGCGTGCTCGAAATCACCACCAGCAGCAGGAAGGGAAAAATCCCGCTTTCGACCGCAAGGCTGGTCGGCCACAGCTGCACCTGCTTGAAGGCGAGCACACCGGCCAGCACCGTCATCCCGCCATAGAGCAGCGTGTAGACGAACATCCCCAGCGGCATCGAAACACCCGCAGGCGTCGGGGCGGCGAAGGGGGCGGCGGCCGGAGCGGCGGCCGGAGCGGCGGGATGCGTGTTGTCCATCGCATGGGTGCTACCCAGCGCGCGGACAAAAGAAAAGCGGCTGAGCGACCTGTCTCCGCCGCTTTCCCGCAGGCTTGTGCGCCCGCGCCCTTGCATGCGGCTTGCAAGTGCTTCCGCAAACTGCCACGCCTGAACGGCTTGCGCGCAAGGTGGGGTTCCTCGGGCGCGCGGGGGATCGGGTCGCATTTCAGAGCATCAAGGAAAAGTCGCTGCCGTGAACGGAAGTATCACGCCCTCCCTGCTGAGCCTTGTCGGGGTTTTCGCCATCCTTGCCATCGCCTTCGCGTTGTCATCGGGCCGTCGCCGCATCAACCTGAGGGTGGTGGGATCGGCCTTTGCGCTTCAGGCCTTCACCGCGCTGGTGGTGCTGCGCACCGAAGCGGGCGTGGCGGTGATCGGCGGGCTTTCCAGCGGCGTGATCGCGCTGCTCGATTTCTCCAAGATCGGGATCACGAGCGTTTTCGGGCCGATGGAGAACAACCCTTTCGCCAACACTTTCGTCATCGCCGCGCTGCCGGTGATCGTGTTCTTCGCCGCGATCGTCTCGATCCTCTATCACCTTGGCATCATGCAGAGGCTGGTGCGCTGGGTGGGCGGCGCGATCGGCTGGATCACCGGGATCAGCAAGGTCGAGGCGCTGGGCGCGGCCGCCAACATCTTCGTCGGCCAGTCGGAAAGCCCGCTGGTGGTGCGGCCCTATCTCGCGGCCCTGAGCCCTTCGGGCCTGTTCACGCTGATGGCAGTGGGGATGGCGGGTGTGGCCGGGACGATCCTTGCCGCTTACGCCAGCTTTATCGGCGCCGAGGCCGTGCCTTTCCTGCTCGCGGCCGCTTTCATGTCGGCGCCCGGCGGCATCCTGATGGCCAAGATCATCATGCCCGATGATCCGCAGGCGCTGAGCGGCAATGACCGTGCGATCGGTGCCGCCGCCGCGGCGCGCGCGCGCGGGCGGTCCAACACCCTCGCCGAGGCGACCCGCGTGGTGATGTATGACGAGAACGGGCACGAGGTCGAGCTCCCCCAGGCGCGGATCAGCGCGGTCGGCCCGGCGGCGATCACCGAGGGCGGAATGAAGTCCGACGAGGTGAGTGCGGCGGAAACCTTCGAGGAAGGCCAGCGCCCCGCCAACATCATCGAGGCCGCAGCCCAAGGCACCCAGACCGGCGTCAAGCTGGCGGTGGCGGTCGGCGCGATGGTGATGGTTTTCGTCGCGCTGGTGGCGCTGGCGAATGGCATGCTCGCCGGGATCGGCGGCGGGTTTGTCGATCTTGCGGCCGCGATCGGCGCACCGCTCGATCCGGCGACGGCGGCGTGGTTCCAGGGCCTGAGCTTCCAGAAGCTGCTCGGCTACCTCTTCGCGCCGGTCATGTACCTGATCGGCATTTCCGACTGGAACCAGGCGCAGATCGCGGGCGGGCTGTTCGGCACGAAGATCGTGCTCAACGAATTCGTCGCCTTTATCGACCTTGGCCAGATGGGCGCCGACCAGCTGACCCAGCGCAGCCGCGCGATCATTACCTTCGCGCTGTGCGGGTTCGCCAATTTCTCCTCGATCGCGATCCAGATGGCGGTGACCGGCGGGCTGGCCCCCAACCAGCGCCCGGTGATCGCGCGGCTGGGGCTGAAGGCGCTCGCGGCGGGAAGCCTTGCCAATCTGATGAGCGCGGCGCTGGCGAGCCTGTTCCTGCCCTACTGAGACGCGCGCTAGGCCCTTGGCAGGCTCGCCCGCGCGGGTGTAAGGCGCGTCCCATGATCAACATTGCTTCCGTCAGCCTCGCCCAGCCGCTCGAAACCATCGCCGACGAACTCGGCCGCAGCTTTGGCGAATACGGCTTCGCCGTGGTCCGCGATCACGGCATTCCGCAGGACCTGATCGACGAGGCGGAGCGCGTCTCCAAGGCCTTCTTCGCGCTGCCCGATACAGTCAAGCGCGCCTACAAGATCGAAGGCGGCGGCGGCGCGCGCGGCTACACCCCGTTCGGCACCGAAAAGGCCAAGGACGCCGAGGTGTTCGACTTGAAGGAGTTCTGGCACGTCGGGCGCGACCTGCCCGAAGGCCACCCTCTGAGCCAATTCATGGCGCCCAACATCTGGCCGACCGAAATCGAGGGTTTCCGCGAGACGATGAGCGCGCTGTTCAGCGCCTTCGAGGTCGCCGGAGGGCGCGTGCTCGAGGCGATCGCGCTCCACCTCGGCCGCCCGCGCACCTTTTTCGCCGATAGCGTCGCGGACGGCAATTCGGTGATGCGCCTGCTCCATTACCCGCCGCTGGCCGAGGGCGCTCCGGAAGGTGCGATCCGCGCCGCGGGGCATGAGGACATCAACACCATCACCCTGCTGCTTGGCGCGGAAGAGGCGGGGCTCGAACTGCTCGCCAAGGACGGGCAGTGGCACGCGATCGACGTTCCGGCGGGCGCGCTGGTGATCAATGTCGGCGACATGCTGCAACGCCAGACCAACGGGCGGTTGCGGTCGACCACGCACCGGGTGGTGAACCCGCGCGGGGAAGCGGCCCGGCGGGCGCGCTATTCGATGCCGTTCTTCCTGCATTTCCGGCCCGATTTCCTGATCGAACCCCTGCCCGAATGCGTGAGCGCCGACGATGCGAATCCGCCCCCGCCGCCGATCAGCGCGCATGATTACCTCATGCAGCGCCTGCGCGAGATCAACCTCGCCTGATTGACCCGGTGAAGCAAGGGCAAAGCCCCGTAAGCTAAAAAGCCCTGCGGCGTTGCTGCGATGCAACACCCGCGCGGAGAAAACTCGGGAATTCTGCATATTTGCGGTGTCTACCGAGGCGCGCCTTGAGGAAACGCCTCGGCTTGCCAACGCGTTTCATGAAACCGTCATAGAACAGTCGCTTTGCCGCAAGCATCGCGGCCTAAGGCCGTCACGTTATTCGATACATCTCTCCACCGCTATCAGGGGCAAACATCCATGAAGCTTAAGTATCTCCTTGCCGCGAGCGTCGTCAGCCTCGCCGCGACCACCACGATCGCGACCCCTGTGTTCGCGCAGCAGATCACCACCGACATCGAAGGCCGCGTGGTCGACGAAAGCGGCAACCCGGTTGCCGGCGCGGTTGTCACCGTGACCAACACCGCCACCAACGCGACCCGCACCACCACCACCGGCAGCGACGGCACCTTCCGCGCCACCGCGCTCCAGCCGGGCGGCCCCTACGAAGTGACCGCCAATGCCGGCGGCTTCGAAGGCCAGACCGTGCAGGACGTCTACACCGCGCTCGGCCGTCCGACCGCCTTCACCTTCACGCTGACCCCCAGCAGCGGTGAAGACAATGTCATCATCGTTTCGGGCGCGCGCGCCGGTGTCACCCAGCTGGCGGTCGGCCCGGGCCAGGCCTTCGGTGTCGACACGCTTGAGCGCTTCCCCTCGATCACCCGCGACATCCGCGATATCATCCGCATCGACCCGCGCGTCAGCCTCGACTTCGACGAGCAGGAAGGCCTTGACCGCATTTCGTGCCTTGGTGGCAACGACCGTTCGAACACCTTCACCGTTGACGGGATCGTGCAGGCCGACGTGTTCGGCCTCAACGGCACGCCGTTCGCCGCGCGCAACTCGCTGCCGCTGCCCTTCGACGCGATCGGCCAGACCTCGGTCGAATTTGCGCCGTTCGACGTCGAATATTCGGACTTCACCGGCTGTCTCGTCAACGTGGTGACCAAGTCGGGTTCGAACACCTTCTCGGGCTCGGCCTTCTTCACCTATTTCGATGCCGGCCTGCAGGCCGACACTGTGCTCCAGTCCGACGGCACCACCCCGGCCTTCAACGCCGGCGAGGAAAAGCGCTGGGGCGCTACGCTGTCGGGCCCGATCATCAAGGATCGCCTGTTCTTCAGCTTCGCCTATGAAGAAACCGATCTGGTGCAGGGCTTCAACTCGACCCCGATCGGCACCAACCTCGGCGATTCCGAGAGCGGCGTGACGCTGGCCGAATACAATCGCTTCCGTGAAATCGCCAACCGCGTCTACGGCCAGGAGCCGGGCGATTTCGCCACCTTCCTGCCCAACACCAGCGTGCGCTACTTCGGTCGCCTCGATGGCCAGATCAACGACGATCACCGCGTCGTCGCGACCTATCAGCGCCTCGAGGAAAGCAAGGTCGAAGACGATTCGGGCGCGTCCTTCTCGGGCATCAACTCGTTCGAGGACGAAGGCACGATCTCGGACTATTACTCGGCCCAGCTCTATTCGCAGTGGAGCGACACGATCTCGACCGAACTGCGCGTCAGCCGCGCCGACGTGTCGGACGTGCAGGGCCCGCTCGGCTTCGATGAAGCCAACCAGCCGAACGCCGCTGTGCGTCTGGTCGTCGGTCTGCCCAACCTCAACAACACCGACCTTCCGGCCGGCCTGCGAAGCAACGCTTCGCTGCTTTCCGGGCCCGGCTTCTTCCGCTCGCTCAACCAGCTCGACACTCAGGTCGATCAGGCGCGCTTCCTGATCAAGATCGATGCGGGCAACGGCCACAACATCAAGCTGGGGGCCGAGGTCAACGAACTCGAAGTCTTCAACCTGTTCCTGCCCAACGCCACCGGCACGCTGTTCTTCCAGAACCTCGATGATTTCGAGCAAGGCCTTATCACCGGCGGCACCAGCACCAACACCAGCAACACCAACGTTGTCGGCAACAGCACCGTCGGCGCGCAGATCCAGGTTCCCGAGGACTTCGATTTCAACCTCTCGGCAGCCGAGTTCAGCCGCACGATCTACTCGTTCTTTGCACAGGACGAATGGCAGGCGACCGACCAGCTGTCGATCAACGCCGGTGTCCGCGTTCAGCTGTATGACGGCGGCACGCCGCCCGCCAACCCGCTGTTCGCCCAGCGGATCGGCTTCAGCAACTCGACCGGCTTCTCGTCGCTCGATCCGGTGATCCTGCCGCGTCTGTCGGCGACCTATCAGTTCGACAACGAAGGCTTTCTGTCGAACAGCAGCGTGACCGGCGGCGTCGGCATCTTCTCGGGTGGTGACCCGGTGGTGTTCTTCTCCAACGCCTTCTCGAACGACGGCTTCACGCAGGGCAACGTCACCACCAACAACTGCGCCGCCGGCCAGTTGACGCGCGATGCGCAGGGGCGGATCAGCGTGCTGGACGGTAGCGGCAACTTTACCGGCATTCCGCAGTGCGTACGCAACGCGGGCGAGGCCATCGCATCGACCGGCGGCGGCAACGTCCAGTCGATCGACCCGAACTTTGACGTTCCCACCGCGGTGCGTGCGAATATCGGCTTTTCGACCGACATCGGCACCGAGACCGGGTTCTTCAGCAACTGGCACCTGAACCTCGACTACGTCTACACCCGGTTCAACGACACCCTGGCGGTGGTCGACCTGCTCCAGCAGATCAACCCGTCGCTGGGCCTCAACGGCCGCACAGTTGATGGTCGTCCGATCTTCAGCCCGATCGATCCGCTGCGCGCGGGTTGCAACGCGCGGATCGTCGGCACCGGGGGTAACAACCCGCAGTACACCGGCCTGTCGGCGGCGTGCTTCAACACCCCGGCCGCTGGTCGCCCGCTGCAGGATTTCCAAACCGCCACTGTGCAGGAGTTCCTCCAGCTGACGAACGGGGACAGCTTCGAATCGCACAACTTCTCGGTGGTGCTGACCAAGCAATTCAGCGAGGGACTTTTCACCGAAGGCGGCAGCTTCAATGTCAACTTTGGCTATGCCTTCAACGACAGCCAGCAGGCCGGGAACTTCCGCAGCTCGACCGCCGATTCCAACTTCGACGGGACGGCATCGTTTGACCCGCAGAACGTCGGCGTGTCGCAGTCGGGCTTTGAAACCCGCCACAACTTCACGCTGGCGTTGAACCTGCGTGAGGAGTTCATCGAAGACTACAGCACCAGCATCGGGATTTTCTTCCGCGCCAACGAAGGCCGTCCCTACAGTCTGGTGTTCGATGACGCGACCCCGACCTTCCGCGGGGCCCTGTCGGCCGAGGAAAACATCCTCGCCTACATCCCGACCGGCATCAATGACCCGAACATCTCGCCGCTCAGCAACCAGGCCGCGCTGCAGTCTTATGTCAACGCGCTGAACGGTCAGGGCATCATCAGCGAGCTGAACTGCCAGTTCACGCCGGGCCAGACGATCGGTCGCAACACCTGCCGCAACCCCTGGACGTTCGACATGGACTTCCGCTTCGCCCAGGAACTGCCGTTCCTCGGCAAGGTCACCGGGATCAAGCAGGACAAGATCGAACTCTATGTCGATGTCGCCAACGCGCTCAACCTGATCGACGAGAACTGGAACTCGGTCCGCACGCTGGGCGGCTTCGAACAGCGCGTCGCGCTGGTCCAGGGCAGCTTCGATCCGCAGGGTCGCTACGTGATCAGCAACTTCAACGCCAATCAGGGCCGGGCCGATACGGCCGAAGGCGCCACGGCATGGCGGATCCAGTTCGGCGTGCGCTACGAATTCTAATTCGTCGCCTGCCTGACAG
>JACESM010000104.1 GCA_013911835.1 Porphyrobacter sp.
ATTCGCTTAACAGCATCGTAAGGGCTTGCATGGTAGGGCTGCGGAGATGGAACTTCTGCGCCTCCTCACCCGGCTCGGCATGGTCGCCGCGCTGCTGATGTTGCTGTCTGCCCGACCGGCATGGGCCGACACCTCCGGCGAGCCGACCTATGCCCCTGCCTGTCACGCGGCGAGCGGCCTGAAGACCGGGCTGGACGCGATGCGTCCGCGCGACGCGTGGACGTGCGACGACACCGGCTGGCGCTCGGATGTGCCGACGGTGTGGCTGCGGTTCGAGGCGGCAAGCTGGAAGGATGGCGAGCTGCCGCGCCGCTTCTTCACCCGCAACGCGCGGTTCCGGTCGATCACCTTCCATGCCATCGATGCGAACGGGACGGTGCGGAGCCTTGCGCTGACCGAAGCCGACGGTCGGCCCTTTCCCGCCGGCCCCGTATTCGAGCTGCCGCTGCCCGCGATCACGCCCGAGACCACCACGCTCATCGCCCGGATTGAGGCGCCCCATTCGGTGCCGATGCTGACCGAGGCGCGCATCACCCACGATCTGCGCCACGCCGACTGGTCGCAGATTGACATGATGCTGCTCGCCTTCGTTGCGGGCATGCTGATCCTGCCGCTGCTGTTCGACATCAGCTTCTTCCTGGTTCTGCGCGAGCGTTTCGTAGTGCTGCATGCGGCGATGGTGACCGCGATGATGACCTATGTGCTCACTGCAGGCGGCCTCGCCTCGGCGTTCGTCGCGCTGCCGGTGGCGGTGATTGCGGTGACGGGCGCGCTGTCATGGGCGGTCGGCGTGGGCATTTCGGCGCTGTTCCTGGCAAGCTTCCTCGAGCGTGGGGCGCAATCCCCGACGATGCGCCAGGTGACCATTGCGACCGGCTGGTTCACGATGATCGTACCCGGCTTCTTCGCGCTCCAGTTCGATGCCACCCAACGCTTTGACGATGTCGGCTATTTCATTACCTTCATGCCCGCGATCATCGTGATCAG
The DNA here is from genome assembly GCA_013911835.1 of Porphyrobacter sp. Classification (GTDB taxonomy): domain Bacteria; phylum Pseudomonadota; class Alphaproteobacteria; order Sphingomonadales; family Sphingomonadaceae; genus Erythrobacter. The sequence goes on from JACESM010000104.1 coordinate 988, forward strand.
CGCCACGGTGATCGAAGCGATCCTGCGCGGCAGCCGCTCGGCGCGCTTCCTCGCCATCGCCTGGGGGCCGATCATCATCGCCTTGATCGAACGCCTGCTGCGCGGTCTGGGCTGGCATGTCGGCCCGTCGAGTCTCGACCAGATGCTGTATGTCGCGATCGGGATCGAGGTTGTGGTGATATCGCTCGCCATCGCCGACCGCTTCCTCGCGCTGCGCCGCGAGCGCGATGCGGCGCTGACCGAGGCGAAGATGCTCGAACAGCTCTCGGCGCGCGATTCGCTCACCGGGCTGATGAACCGCCGCGCCATCGAGGCGCGGTTCGACGAACTGCTGTCGCAGGGCTTCAACACCTTCGCGCTGGTCGATCTCGACCGCTTCAAGATGATCAACGACGTTCACGGCCACCAGGTCGGCGATGCGGCGCTGATCGCCTGCGCAAGCGCGATCCGCGCCTCCGGGGACCGCGATTCGATCGCAGTGCGACTGGGCGGCGAGGAATTCGTGGTGCTGCTGCGCGGCCCCCGCCCGATCGAGCGCGCCGAGGCCTTGCGGCAGGCGATCCCGATGCGCATCGCCAAGGAAGTGCCCGGGCTCGACATGCCGGTGACGGCGAGCATGGGCGTGGTGGTGATCGACGATGCCGATGCCTCCAAGATGGCCTTCGCCGAATTCTACGCCCGCGCCGACGCGCTGATGTATGAGGCCAAGGCGAGCGGCAGGAACCGGCTGTGCTACGAACGCCTGACAGTGTTCCGCTCCGCGCCCGAGGGGCGACGGATCAAGGACGAGCGGGCGGCGTGATCCCCAAAAGTCCCTCCCCGTTCGCCTGCGAATGGGGAGGTGGCACCGCGAAGCGGTGACGGAGGGGTTTGCGGCGCGTGCGGATTACCCCCTCCGTCACGCGCCTGCGGCGCGCGCCACCCCCCCATCCCATAGGGGACGGGGAGGGACTGGCTGCGTCATGCAAACGGCCCCAGCACCTCGGGCCGCACCCGCGCCAGCCGTCCGGTCGCGCGGTCGAGCATCGCCCAGCTGGTCGCGGCGCTGACGAGGCGCTTGCCTGACGCGTCAGTGAACTCCACCCGCCGCAGCGACTTCGCCCCTTGCGCGGGGCCTTCGATCCATGTCTCGGCCTGCACGGTCTCGCCCTCGGACACATTGCCGCGATAGTCGATCTCGTGCCGCACCACGACCCAGAAGTACGCGGCCCGGTCCTCGACCCGCGCCACTGCGTCCCAGTGGGCGGTCGCCATGTCCTGAATCCACTGCACCCACACCGTGTTGTTGACATGGCCGAGCTCGTCGATGTGTTCGGGGAGCGCGACATAGGTGCGGGTGAAGGTCGAGGGCATTCTCGCCCGTTACCCCCGCCCGCCAGCGCGGGCAATAATTGGAAGTGTTTGTTAGTGCTCTTCAGCTAGCATGCGGCCCATGAGCGACGAACTCCCCGACAGGCCCGACCGCGGCTTCCGACCGACGGTGAACTACGTCCAGCCGCAGGGCAGCCGGGGCAAGAGCCTCGTTATTACCCCGGAGGGGATCTTTTCCTACGAAGCGGGCCAGATGTCGACGATCGCCGATGCGGTCGACGGCTTCTGGGCCAATGTCGCGCACGATCCGCGCGAGTGGAACACCAACCTCAAGGGCTATGACTGGCTGCTCGCCCATGCCGAAGAGGCGAGCCGTGAGGACCTGCGCCGCGCGCTGGGCTGGCTTGAGGGAGCCATCGCGCTGAAGGACCGCGCCGGTGCGGTTGCCGCCTGCCGCTATCTCGCGGCTATGCCGCTGCCCTTGCTCGCTGCGGATCATGGGCGCCTGACCGCGATCTTCAACAGCCGCAAGGTCGGGATGGTGTGGCAGGTGACACCCGATCTCGACGTCAAGCCGCTCCCGAGCGGACCGATCCCAAAGTTCGGCGGCGAGGCAGGGTTCGGCCTGATCCGCGCGGTGCCGGAACTCTACCTCAAGCTGGCGATGCTCAGCCCCGAGATGGAGAGCATCGTCAGCCTGCTGGCGGCGGAAGCGATCCGCTACCGCGTATCACTGCCGCCGGAGCTGGTGGCGATGGCGAAGTAGACCGACCCCGTCAGCGCGCGCGTGAGACAGGCGGTCAAACGCATTCCTTGCCGAACACGCAAGCAGCCCACAGCAGCGCGAAAGGAGCGGCCAGCAACGCCAACGTGATGGCCGAGACAATCAGGATGCCGCGATCGTAGTTCGGCGCCTTCACTCGCCCTCGCCCTTGGGCGACATCCCCATCTGCCACAGGATGAAGGCGAATTCCTCCGCAGTCTCCTTGAGGCTGTTCCAGCGCCCGGACTGCCCGCCGTGGCCTGCGCCCATGTTGGTCTTGAGCAGCAGCAGGTTGTCGTCGGTTTTCACCTCGCGCAGTTTGGCGACCCACTTGGCGGGCTCCCAATAGGTCACGCGCGGGTCGTTGAGGCCGGCGGTCACCAGCATCGGCGGATAGGCCTTGGCGGTCACCTGATCATAGGGGGAGTACGACAGCATGTAGGCAAACGCCGCCTTGTCGGTGATCGGGTTGCCCCATTCCTGCCACTCGCCGGGGGTGAGCGGCAGCTTCTCGTTGAGCATCGTGTTCACCACATCGACGAAGGGCACATGCGCCACCACCGCGCCAGATTGCGCGGGGTCCTGATTGATCACCGCCCCCATCAACTCGCCGCCCGCCGAGCCGCCGCTGGCGGTGACCATGCCCTTGGCGGTGTAGCCCTTGGCGATCAGGCCCCGGCCCGCATCGACGAAATCGTTGAAGGTGTTGGTCCGCTCGAACAGCTTGCCTTGGAGATACCAGCGCCGCCCGAGATCGTCCCCGCCGCGGATGTGGGCGATGGCATAGGCAAAGCCGCGATCCACCAACGAAAGCCGCGAGGTCGAGAAGCCCGGCGGCACCGCATAGCCATAGGCGCCATAGGCATAGAGGTGGAGCGGCCCCGGCCCCTCGATCCCGGCCTGCTTCAGGATCTCGGCGCGGTCCTTCCGCATCAGCACGCTGACCGGCACCTGGGTCCCGTCACGCGCGGTGATGGTCAGGCGTTCGGAGACATATTTCGAAGCGTCATAGCCGCTCGGGATTTCCTGCGTCTTGAGCGTCGTCAGCTTCCCCGTCGCAACGTCGTAGTCATAGACCGTCCCCGGCGTCACCATCGACTGGTAGGACAGGCGCAGCACGCTCATGTCATATTCGGGGTTGTTCGAGAGGCCCGCGGTGTAGCTCGGCTCGGGGAAGGTCACGGGGGTGATCTTCGCCGGATCGGCATATTGCCGCAGCTGGATCTGGTCGAGCCCGTTGAGCCGCCCCTCGGTGACGAAGAAGCCTTTGAACAGGTCGAAACCGGTCAGATAGAACTCGTCCGAGCCGGGGATGACGGTCTGCCAATCCCCCGGCGTCTCCAGCTTGGCCTTGGCGAGGCGGAAGTTGATGTGATCGTCGTTGGTCCACACCCACAACTCGCCGTCGCGCACGTCGACGCCGTATTCGACGCCCTTCTTGCGCGGCTTCACCAGAATGGGCGCGGCGGTCGGATCGGCGGCGGGGACAAGGCGCACTTCGCTCGTCTCGTTGTCGCCGGTGGCGATGATCAGCCAGTCTTCCTGCGCGCTGAGGCCGGTGCCGACGCCGAAGCTCTGGTCTTCCTCCTTGTAGAGCGTCACGTCGCTCTCCACCGGCGTGCCGATCACGTGCAGCTTCGCTTCGAGCGTGCGCCACTCCTCGGTCGAGGGGCCATAGACGATGGCGGTGTCGCCCTTCACCCACACGAGGTCGCCGCGCAGGTTCTCGATCACGTCGGGCAGGTGCTCGCCGGTCGCCAAATCCTTGATCCGCGCGGTGTAGCGCTCGCCCCCGGTGGTGTCGGTGGAGTAGGCGAGATAGCGCCCGTTCATGCTGATCGATGCCGCGCCGAGACGGAAATATTCCTGGCCCTCGGCAAGCTGGTTCTCGTCAATCAGCAGCTCGGCCTCGCCGCCTGCAACGGCTTTGCGGTAATGCTTGCGATACTGCGCGCCCTCTTCGAACTCGCTCCAGTAGAGGTAGTCGCCGTCCTTCTGGGGCACGGTCGAATCGTCCTCCTTGATGCGCGCCCGCATCTCGGCGAACAGCGCGTCGGTGAGCGCCTTCTGCCCCTCCATCTGCGCCTCGAAAAAAGCGTTCTCGGCCTTGAGGTGATCGAGCACGTCGGTGTCGTCGACCGTGGGATAGGACTTGTCGTAGAGCCAGTCATAGGGGTCTTCGACCGTGATACCGTGCACGGTGTAGGTGTGCGGGCGCTTCTGCGCGACAGGGGGCTTGATTTCGGTCGAGGCAGGCATGGTCACTCTGGCAGAATCCTTGGATGGAGCGGCCATGGCGGCCGGGGCATAGGTGGTGACGGCAAGTGCGGCGGCAAGGGCCGCAAGGCTGATCTGGCGAAGCATAGGATTGCGGATTTCCGTGTGTTGGTCTGGGTGGAAACACAAGCCCGTCGGGCCTATGATGCCGTTGTAATGCGACATTGATGCGCGGCAAGTGCCCGCGCCTGCGCCCGAGGATCGACGATATGCTGATGCAAACCCACGAAGCCCGCCTTGCCGCCCTGCGCGAGGAGCTGAAGCGGCGGGGGCTCGATGGCTTCATCGTCCCGATCTCCGACGAACACATGAGCGAATATGTCGGCGACTATGCCCAGCGCCTTGCGTGGCTGACGGGCTTCGGCGGCTCGGCGGGGTTTGCCGCGGTGACGCTCACCCACGCCGCGATCTTCGTCGACGGGCGCTATACCGTGCAGGTGCGCGAGCAGGTTGACGGCAATCTGTTCGAATACCGCAGCGTCCCCAAGGACACGCTCGGCGGCTGGCTGGGCGAGGTGTGCGAGAGCGGGGCCAAGATCGCCTATGACCCCTGGCTCCACACCTGGGCCTGGGTCGAGGCGCTGGAGAAACGTGTCGGCGCCAAGGGCATCGTGATGGTGCCTGCGACAAGCAATCCGGTGGACGCCGTGTGGGCCGATCGCCCCGCCCCTTCGCCCGCCATCGCCATCCCCCATGCGGACGACCTCGCGGGCCGCTCCTCCGCCGAAAAGCGCGCGGCGGTCGCCGACTGGCTGGCGAAGGAGGGCCACGACGCGGTGGTCATCCCGGCGCTGGATTCGGTCGCATGGCTGCTCAACATCCGCGGGACCGACGTGGCGCATACCCCCGTCGCGCTGTCCTATGTGATCGCCCACAAGGACGGCAGCGCCGAGCTGTTCATCGCGCCCGAGAAGGTCACGCCCGAGCTCACCCGCCACTTGGGCAATGCCGTGACGATCCGCGACCGCGCGGGCTTCGAGGGGGCGCTCGGCTCCGCCTTTGCGGGGAAAAGCGTCGCGCTCGATCCCGATTTCGCGGTGGTCGGCATCGCGCAGGCCCTGCGGGCAGGCGGCGCGAGCTTCGCCTTCAAGCAGGACCCGACGATCCTTGCCAAGGCGGTCAAGAACGCGGTCGAGCAGCAGGGCCACCGCGACGCGCAGGCGCGCGACGGGGCGGCGGTGAGCAAGTTCCTGCGCTGGCTGGAGATCGAAGCGCCGAAGGGCGGCGTCGACGAACTCTCCGCCGCCGCGCGCTTGCAAGCCTTCCGCGAGGAGGACGAGGGGCTGCGTGACCTCTCCTTCGACACCATCTCCGCCGCCGCCGGCCATGCCGCGCTGCCGCATTACAAGGTGGACGCGGACAGCAATATCCCGATCCCGCCCTCGTCGATCTATCTCGTTGATTCGGGCGGGCAATATCCGGGCGGCACCACCGACATCACCCGCACGGTGTGGGTCGGCCCCGGCGAGCCCTCGGCGGAAATGCGCGACCGCAACACCCGCGTTTTGAAGGGCCACATCCAGCTCGCCCGCGCGGTGTTTCCGCAAGGCACGGCGGGCGGCCAGCTTGACGTGCTCGCGCGGCAATATCTGTGGGAGGCAGGCGTCGATTACGCCCACGGCACCGGCCACGGGGTCGGCAGCTTCCTCAGCGTGCACGAAGGCCCGCAGCGCATCGCCAAGCCTTCGGGCGGGCAGGCCGGGACCGGGCAGGAGCTGCACGCGGGCATGTTCCTCTCGAACGAGCCGGGCTACTACAAGCAGGGCGCCTTCGGCATCCGGATCGAGAATCTGGTGCTGGTCGAGGAACGCGAGATTGCGGGCGCGGAGGGCCAGTATCTCGGCTTCGAGACGCTGACCTATGTGCCGCTGGACCGCAAGCTGATCGAGAAGTCGCTGCTGACGGCGGAGGAAATCGCCTGGGTCGACGCCTACCATGCGCAGGTCCGCGCGCTGCTCTTGCCGCGGCTGACGGGCGAGGATCTGGCGTGGCTGGAGCGCGAGACCCAGCCCCTCTGATCCACCCCCACCCCGGGCTTGACCCGGGGCCCAGCTGTTTATCTGGCGCAACCGCTTGAAAGAAGAGCGGGGCCCCGGATCAAGTCCGGGGCGGGGAGAAGCTCGCTTGTCGCAGCCCGAATGTTCCTGTAATGTTCCACTATCGCGAGTCGCGTTAAGGGAGGAACACACATGATCGGCTACGTCACCCTCGGCACCAATGACCTGCCCCGCGCGGCAGCCTTCTACGATGCGCTTGCCGCGCAGTTCGGGCTCGGTCGGATGATGGATTTCGAAACCTTCATCGCCTGGGGCGAATGGGGCGGGGCACCGGGGATCGCGGCGACGGTGCCGTTCGATGGCCAGCCCGCCACCGTGGGCAACGGGGTGATGGTCGCGCTCGAAGTGAAATCACCGGAACAGGTCCACGCGGTCTACGACACCGCGATCGCCCACGGCGGTACCTGCGAAGGCGCACCCGGCCCGCGCGGCACGGACGGCTTCTACGCGGGCTATTTCCGCGATCCGGACGGCAACAAGCTCAACGCCTTCTGCATGGTCGCCAAGGGGTAAGGCGGTCGCCCTGCCATTGCGGGGTCATTGTACGGTCGTTGCGGGGTAATCACATGGCAGTGAGCGGGCAATGAGCGGGCGGTAGCCGGGCGCTTTGTCGTCGCGGCTGCCCCGGAGGGGCGATGTTCGCGCAATGTTTCACGTGAAACATTGCCGAACGCCCGCTCAGCGCATCAACCCGCCCAGCAGGTTGCGCACAAACGCCGTCGCTCCGGTTTGCAGCGGGTTGGCAGCGGACTTCTTGCCGAGCACCATCGCCACCGCCATCGAGGCGAGCGAGCCGCTGGCTGCGGTCATCGCGCTCTTGCCGGCCTTCTCCCACACAGACGGCGTCTTGCGTTCGCGCTTGGCGACTTCCTCGACGCCCTTCTCGGCGACTTCCTCCGCGGTCGCCGCAGCATCGGCGGCCTTGGCGGCGAGCACTTCGGCGGCGCTCTCGCGGTCTACGGCCGTGTCATATTTGCCCTCGAGCGGGCTAATCGACTGGATGATCGCGCGCTCCTTCTCGCTCACCGGCCCCAGGCGCGAGCGCGGCGGCTTGATCAGCGTGCGCTCGACCACCGTGGGCGCACCGTCATCGTCGAGGGTCGAGACCAGCGCCTCGCCGACCTTCAGCTCGGTGATCGCAGCTTCGACATCGAGCTTCGGGTTGACCCGGAAGGTCTCCGCCGCCGCCTTGATCGCGCGCTGGTCGCGCGGGGTGAAGGCGCGCAGGGCATGCTGCACCCGGTTGCCGAGCTGGCCTGCGACTTCCTCTGGAATATCAATCGGATTCTGGGTGACGAAGAACACCCCCACGCCCTTCGACCGGATCAACCGCACCACCTGCTCGATGGTGTCCTGCAAGGCCTTGGGCGCATCGTCGAACAGCAGGTGCGCCTCGTCGAAGAAGAACACCAGCTTGGGCTTCTCGGGGTCGCCGACTTCGGGGAGCGATTCGAACAGCTCGGCCAGCAGCCACAAGAGGAAGGTGGCGTAGAGCTTGGGGCTGCGCATCAGCTTGTCGGCGGCGAGCACGTTGACAAGCCCACGCCCCTGATCATCGACCTTGAGGAAGTCGTTGATCTCGAGCGCGGGCTCGCCAAAGAAGTGGTTCGCGCCCTGCGCCTCGAAGCTCAGCAATTGCCGCTGGATCGAGCCGACCGAAGGCTTGGTGACATTGCCGTATTTGCCCGAGAGATCAGCAGCATTCTCGTTCGCCCAGGCGAGCAGCGCCGAGAGGTCCTCGAAATCGAGCAGCAGCAGGCCGTTCTCGTCAGCATAACGGAAAATGATCTGGAGCACGCCTTCCTGCGTCTCGTTCAGATCGAGCAGGCGGGACAATAGCAGCGGGCCCATCTCCGACACCGTGGTGCGGATCGGGTGGCCCTGTTCGCCATAGAGATCCCAGAAGATCACCGGATTATCGGCATAGGAATAGTCGGTAATGCCCAGTTCCTTGGCGCGCGCCTCCAGCTTGTCGGCGTGCTTGAAGGTCGGCGAGCCCGGCATGGCAATCCCCGACAGATCGCCTTTCACGTCGGCGAGGAACACCGGAACGC
>JACESM010000105.1 GCA_013911835.1 Porphyrobacter sp.
AAGCTTGGCCACTGGAACCTCCTTTGATTTCAGAGGCAAGAGGCGACCGCCTAGAGATCAACCTGTTGAAATATGGCGGTTCTATAGACTGACTATAGACCGATTGTGCTGCTGGGGGAGCTTTCCCGGCGCGATTATGACCCCGTCTAGAGCCTAGAATGGCGGATTTCTGCGGGTCTTTGCCCGCCCAGACCACACCGCCACGTAGCGTGGAGTGTGTCATCCCTTTCTCCCCGGCGAGCTCTTGTGCCGACCTGTATTGCTGATCCGATAATGGTCTTGATTTCCCGTAGCACCCGCCGCGACCTGATCGTCGCAATGATGGTTGGGCCGATCCATTCGGTATTCGGCCCCGCTGTTTCAGCGCGAGCCAGCAATGCTCGACAAGCGACGGGGGCAACGTGTGGGTTCTACGCGATCCCTCCTGACAAGGTCGGTAAAGGCGTCGCAACGAGCACTGGCCGCCCGTACAAGCTTCGGTCATAGACAGGCTGACCATAGTCATTGCACCAATCTCGGGCGCGGGAGTGGCAATGTCCCGAGCACGGCGGCATCGATCGCCTCCTGTACCCGGTCCGCCAGATTATGGGCGTGCTCGCATGCCAGATGCACCGAGACATCGCCGATGTTCAACGTGCCGCCGCAGCAGACAGGCGAGCATGGGCCCGTGCGCCCGCAAGCGACAATGAGTGAGGTGGCGTGGCCTCGGATCACCAGCGGATGCGCGGGCAGAACGAAAAGCGGCTGTGGGGTCTCTGGAAAGGCCATTAGAGCAGCCTCCCGAAATCGCGCGGGCTTGGAGGCGGAGGGAGGACTGGAGCGACGGGGTCAGCTGGCAAGTTCGCTGTATTTCGCCTCGCCGGGCGTTTGATACCGTGTCCACACGGAGTTGACAAAAGGCGAAAGGAGCCAGCCTGCCATCGCGGTCAGAGACAGCGGCGCCATGCTCGCTACCAAGCCCGCAGGAAGCAGAGGTGGTGCGTATACAGCTATTGGGAGCAACGATACGCCAGCCATTTCACGCGTTCTAAATGGTTTCTGGATGTTCGAGCGATCGACGCCAGACATGATGAGATCGATCACAGCATGTCCCAGCAGGTTCAAATGCGTTTCAGTGCGTTCAGCATAGCAGAATGCTACGAAGCCCGTATCGATCGGTTCAAGATGGCCGGCAGTATCCGTCGGCTGCGGCATGGCGGTCAATTCGCGAGGCCCTACCTCTTCCTTACGACTCAGCTTCATTTTGCTCTGCGTACGTCTACCCTGCAATATGAAGCCCATTCATCCATCATCTTACGACGCTTTTGCAAGAGGTTACCACGGCGGTAGGCGGCTTCGACCGGATTGGCGATTGTATGCGCCAAAGCCATTTCGGCGATGTCGCCGTCGAAATCGGTCTCTTCCGATACCCAGTCACGAAAACTGCTGCGGAAGCCATGGGGCACAGCGTCGACCCCGGCATCGCGGCAAATCTTGGTCAGGGTCATGTCCGACATCGGTTTGGCATGGCGCGTGCCCGGGAACACGAGGTCGTTGTCCTTCTGCTTGTGGACCTTGGCCTTCTTGAGCACCGTTAGCGCAGCATCGGACAGGGGGACGATATGCTCCTGATCGGCTTTCATGCGTGCCGCCGGGATGGTCCAGGTGCGCTCCTCAAGGTTGATCTCGGACCAGAGCGCGCCGCGCACCTCGCCTGAGCGCGCCGCTGTCAGGACCAGAAATTCGAAGGCGAGACGTCCAATGCTCTCGCGCTCGCGCAGTATCGTCATGAAGCCCGGCACCTGCGCATAGGGCAGCGCCCGGTGATGGCTTTTACGCTTGCGGAGCTTCGGCAAGGATTTGTTGAGCGCTGTCATCGGCAGGGGATGCGCGCGATAATTCTTGGCGATGGCCCAATCGATCACCATCGCGATTCGCTGACGCACCCGCCGCGCCGTCTCATTCTTGTCGAGCCATATAGCGATCAGCACATCGCGGACATGCGAGCTTTCGATGTCGCTCACCGCAATGTCGCCGATCTTGGGGAAGGCATAGGCCTCAAGCGAGGTCAGCCACTGGCCCCGGTGCTTCTTGTTCTTCCAGCTCTTTTTGTTCTCGTTGAAGACCTTGGCCGCCGCCTCACGAAAGGTCGGGATGCCCTCGGCCTTTTTCCGCTGGAGCACCGGGTCGATCCCGGCTTCGACCTGCGCGCGGACTTCAGCTGCCCGTTGCCGGGCTTGTGCGAGACTCACTTTCTTCGCGCTGCCGAGTCCGATATCCCTGCGGCGGCTATTTTTCTGGACCCGGCAGATCCATGAACGGGCACCGCTTGGGGTGACATTCAGGAACAGCCCATCGCCATCGTGATGGCGTCCCGGCTCAAGCGATCCCCGAAGCATGCTGGCGGTGAGATTGCCCATTTTCTCTTCCCCACATTATTACCCACACGATATTGCAACGGATAGGATCGGAATGCAATAGTCCGAAACATGTTGAACGGCCCATTAGCTTGTTTTTGATAAATTTTGAAGCGGAGAGAAACAGCCAGAAATTGGCAACTGGCGGAGCAGGAGGGATTCGAACCCTCGATACGCTTTTGACGTATACACACTTTCCAGGCGTGCGCCTTCGACCACTCGGCCACTGCTCCGTCGCGCCCATGTCGCGCTGCCGCTTCGCTACTTGAGCGCGAAAACGGGAGCACCCTTCAGGGCGAGCACGCGCCCCTAGCGGCGAAAGACGGGCTTCGCAAGGCGGTGCGGTTTGGCCGGGGGGCAAAATCGTGGTAAGGGAGTCGCCGAGGCCAGCGCTGCGCGGATCCGGCATTCCCTGCGAACGCGGCCACAAGAGCCCCTTTTTCGCGCTTCCCTTTGCGTGCGGAAAAGGGGTTTTTGATTGGGCGGGGTCTGTGCAACAACCCGCGCTCATGAGAACCGCATTCCTCGCCGCCGCCGCTGCGCTCGCCCTGACCCTGCCGCTTGCCGCTCAGGAGGCTGCGCCCTCAAGCAGCGCAGCGGTAGGGCAAACCAAAACGCCCGCTCATCCCGCCCCGTCCGAGATCGTCGCCGCTGCGCCCAAGGCGGATTGGGTGGCGATTGCGGCGGAGGATCTGCTGGTGATGACCCTCGCGCCCGATGCCGAGGGCAAGCCGCGCACAGTGGTGATCCAGCTGATGCCCGCGCCGTTTTCGCAGGGCTGGGTGCACAACATCCGCCTGTTCGCGCGGTCGGGATGGTATGACGGGATTTCGGTCAACCGGGTGCAGGACAATTACGTCACCCAGTGGGGCGATCCCAATTACGACAACCCCGAGGCGACGGGAAAGCCGAAGCCGCTGCCGCAAGGACTGAAGGTGATGGGGGAGGCGGAGTATGTTGTCATCAGGGAGGGCATACTCTCTGGCGAGAATGGTAAGAGGTATGACGCCTATGAACTCGGGTGGTGGCGTTGGCATACGCCAGACCCGACCAGACACGCTTATTCTGGCAGCTCCGGCTTCCTCGGCGGGTTTCCGGCAGCGAATGATGCTTATTCGGTCTGGCCCGTCCACTGCTACGGCATGATCGGCGTCGGCCGGAACTATTCGCCCGACACGGGCTCGGGCGCGGAGCTCTATACCGTGATCGGCCATGCCCCGCGGCACCTCGACCGCAACATCGCGCTGGTCGGCCGGGTGATCGAGGGGATGGAGCACCTCTCCTCGCTGCCGCGCGGGTCGGGGGCGCTGGGGTTCTACACCGCAGAGGAAGCGGCCAAGCGCACCCCGATCCTGACGGTGCAGGTGTCGAGCGATTTGCCTTCGGACGAGCAACCGGCGTTCGAATACCTCTCGACCGAGAGCGCCACCTTCGCGACCTACGCAGACGCCATCGCCAACCGCCGCGATCCGTTCTTCATCGTGCCGGCTGGCGGCGCGGACATCTGCAACATCAAGGTGCCGGTGCGGCGGGTAGCGGAATAGGCCAAGCCGGATATTCTTCGTCATTGCGAGCGTAGCGAAGCAATCCATGGCCCAACGGCTCCGCTTGGCGCAATGTTCGGCCATGGGTTGCCGCGTCGCCTGCGGCTCCTCGCAAAGACGAAGTGCGGGGCTTACACCCGCTCCATCAACTCGATACGATTGCCGACCGGATCTTCGGTGAAGAACCGCGCATAGCCTTCGACTGGCTTGTCCTCGCGGATCACACAGCCAGCTTCCGCCAGCCGCGCACGCAACCCAGCAAGGTCGTCAACCAACAACGCAGGGTGCGCCTTCTTCGCCGGGCGGAAATCGGGGTCGACGCCGACGTGCAGCGCCGCGCCGCCACTGGTGAACCAGCACCCGCTGGCTGAAAGGTTGGCAGGCTTGGACACCTCGGTCATCCCGAGCAGCCCTGCGAAGAACCGCCGCGCCCGATCCTCGCCGCCCTCGGGAATCGCGAGCTGGACGTGATCAAGCCCGACGACGCCCACCCTACTGCCGCTCCGCCTGCGCCACGGCGTCGCTCGCACGCAGGGCCGAGACGATGCGATTGAGGTGCCCCACATCCTCGACCTCGACTTCGACGTCGTAGGTCACGAAAGGATGGTCGATATGCGCCTGCATCAGCGTGATGATGTTGGCCTTGTTCTGCGCGAAGATGCCCGCCATCTCGGCGAGCGTGCCGAGCCGGTCGTAGATCGTCACCGATAGCTGCCCGGTCGCGCCGACCGATTGCTTGCCCCAGGCAAGGTCGATCCAGTCACTGTCCACCCCGCTCGCCAGTTCCATGCAGTCGATCGCGTGAACCAGCACCGGTTCGCCCTTGCGGCGGATGCCGACGATGCGGTCGCCGGGGACGGGGTGGCAGCACGGCGCGAGTTCAAAGGCGACGCCGGGGGTGAGGCCGGTGATCGAGATCGCGCGCTCGCGCCGCTCCCAGTGCTCGTCTTCCTCGATCCCTGCGGTGCAGCCGGGGACGAGCGCCTCCATCACCTCGCGGTCGGCGATCTTGGCGGCGCCGATCGCATACATCAGGTCGTCAGGCTCCTCGAGCCCGAGCCGTTCGACCGCGGCGCGGATCGCCTTCTTGCCGATCCGGGCGGGGACGCGCGCGGCGATTTCGTCGAACAGTTTCGAGCCGATGGTGGCGACTTCGGCGCGCTCCTTCATCCGCACCGCACGGCGCACGGCGGCGCGCGCCTTGCCGGTGACGACGAAAGCGAGCCATGACAATTGCGGGGAGGCGTGGGGGTTCTTGATGATCTCGACCACGTCGCCATTGGCGAGCGGCGTGCGCAAAGGCATGTGCCGCCCGTTGATCTTCACCCCCGCTGTCTGAAGGCCGAGATTGGTGTGGACCGCAAAGGCAAAGTCCACCGCCGTCGCCCCCTTGGGCAGCTGGAACAGCGCGCCCTTGGGAGTGAAGGCGAAGATGCGATCCTGATAGATCGCCATGCGGGTGTGTTCGAGCAGCTCTTCGGCATCGTGGCTGGCATCGACGATCTCGATCAGATCGCGCAGCCAGCCGACCGCGCCATCGGGCTTGTCGCCCTGCTTGTAGGCCCAGTGCGCCGCGAGGCCGAATTCGTTGGTCCGATGCATCTCGCGCGTCCGGATCTGCACTTCGACGCGCATCGAATTCTCGTACATCAGCGAGGTGTGCAAGCTGCGGTAGCCGTTCGACTTGGGGGTCGAGATGTAATCCTTGAACTTGCCGGGCAGGAACTGCCAGGTGGTGTGCAGCGTGCCGAGTGCCCGATAGCAGTCCTCTTCGGTGTCGGTGAGCACGCGGAAGGCCATGATGTCGGTGACCTGTTCGAAGCTGACATGGCGTTCGGCCATCTTGTGCCAGATCGAAAAGGGGTGCTTCTCGCGCCCCCAGATCTCGACCTTGAGGCCCGCTTCGGCGAGGCGCTGCTTGATCTTGAGGGCAATGTCGTCGACCTGCCCGCCGTCCTGCGAGCGCAATTGTTCGAGCCGCCCGGTGATGGTGGCCCAGGCTTCCGGCTCCAGCTCGCGGAAGGCCAGCGCCTGCATCTCGCGCATATATTCGTACATGCCCACCCGTTCGGCGAGGGGGGCGTAGATGTCCATCGTCTCGCGGGCGATGCGCTTGCGCTTGTCGGGGTTCTTGATGAAGTGCAGCGTGCGCATGTTGTGCAGCCGGTCGGCGAGCTTGACCAGCAGCACGCGGATGTCTTCCGACATGGCGAGCAGGAACTTGCGCAGGTTCTCGGCCGCGCGCTCGTTCTCGGGCATGGCCTCGATCTTCGAGAGCTTGGTCACCCCGTCGACCAGCCGCGCAACCTCGGGGCCGAAATGCGCCTCGATATCCTCGATCGTGGCGAGGGTGTCCTCCACGGTGTCGTGGAGCAGCGCTGTGATGATGGTTGCCTGATCGAGCTTGAGGTCGGTCATCAACCCCGCGACTTCGACGGGGTGGCTGAAATAGGGATCGCCCGAGGCGCGCTTCTGGCTGCCGTGCTTCTGCACGGTATAGACATAGGCACGGTTGAGCATCGCCTCGTCGGCTTGCGGGTCGTAATCGAGGACCTTCTCGACGAGTTCGTACTGGCGGAGCATCGTGTCGGAATATGGGGCGGGGGCGTATCGGGGGCAAGCACGATTGTTGCGGGCGCGAAGGCCATGTGTTATAACGGACGTATGAACAAGCCCATTCCCCGCACTCGCAGCCTCAAGATCACCAAGATCGGGAATTCCGCCGGGATTATCCTGAGTAAGGAGCTTTTGGCCACGCTCAACGTCGATATCGGCGATGAAATCAGTCTGACCATGACCGATGACGGTGTGACGCTGACCCCGGTGGACCCCGAGTTCGAAGAAGAAATGCGCCTCGCCCGCCAGATTATGCGGGAGCGCGTCAAGGTGCTGCGCGAGCTGGCGAAGTAGGCGCATGTCGGACTGGAGGTGGGTCAGCCACCGCGCGGCGCTGACGGCTCATGCAGAACAGATTGCCGAACATGGCGGCGGCGCTGGCATTCGGGATATGGGGCTGTTCGAAAGCGCGATGGCACGCCCGCAGCAGTTGGAGGCTTATGGCAAACCGGATGCGGCGGCCTTGGCGGCGGCCTATGCTTTCGGCTTGGCGCGAAACCATCCCTTTGTGGACGGCAACAAGCGAACTGCCAACGTGGTTAGCTTATTGTTCCTGCTCAAAAATGGTTGGCGCGTGGAGGCAGATGACGCCGACATGATAGTTGCCTTCATCGCCCTCGCCGCCGGGGAGCTTTCAGAAGACGAACTCGCCGACTGGTTCCGGCAGCGGGTGGTGGCGGCCTAACTCCACGTCGCGCGCGGCGGCAGGCTCATCAGGATTGCGTCGATATTGCCGCCAGTCTTCAGGCCGAAGATCGTGCCGCGGTCGTAGACGAGGTTGAACTCGGCATAGCGGCCGCGATATTCGAACATCTGCGCTTCGTCCTCGGGCGTGAAGGGCGTGTTCATGCGCTTCCTCACGATTGCCGGAAAGGCTTCGAGGAACTGCTTGCCAATGTCCTGGATAAAGGCGAAGTTGCGCTCCCAGGCGGCATCGTCGGGGCATTCGAGGTGGTCGCAGAAAATCCCGCCCACCCCGCGCCCGACCTTGCGGTGGGGGATGTAGAAATACTCCTCCGCCCACTTGGAATAGCGTTCGTAATAGCTTTCGTTGTGCGGATCGCAGGCCGCGCGCATCGCGGCGTGGAACTGTTCGGTGTCCTCCGCATAGGGGAGCGGCGGATTGAGGTCCGCGCCGCCGCCGAACCATGCCTTGGTGGTGGTGAGGAAGCGGGTGTTCATGTGCACCGCGGGCACATGCGGGTTGCTCATGTGCGCGACGAGGCTGATGCCGGTGGCGACGAAGCCGGGGTTCTCCGCGCTCGCTCCGTTGATGGAGCCGGCGAATTCCTTGGCAAAGCTGCCGCGCACGGTCGAGACATTGACCCCGACCTTCTCGAACACCTTGCCCTTCATCAGCCCCTGTGTGCCGCCGCCGGGATCGGGGTTGCCTTCCTCCTCGCGCTGCCAGGGGGTGTATTGGAACGCGGCGTCAGAGCCCGCCTCACGCTCAATCTTTTCGAATTCGGCGCAGATGTCGTCGCGCAAAGCTTCGAACCACACGCGCGCGCGGTCCGTGTAAGGTGTCCAGTCCGTCATACATCCCCGTCCGTAATCCTGGCGCACAATAGGCGAAGGCGCGCGCGGCACAAGCCCCGGCGGGTGTGCGCGGCGCTGTTGCCAAGTGCGGGATTTGGAGGCAGAGGGAGGGCATGGTTCGCGCTATGTTCGCCCCCTTCCCCTTCGCCGGACACGAGCTTGCGCTTGGGAGCGGCCGCGCGCTCTATTGGCCGGCCGAGCGTGCGCTGCTGGTCGCCGACCTCCATCTGGAGAAGGCGAGCTGGTTTGCCGAGCGGGGCCAGATGCTCCCCCCCTACGACAGCCGCGACACGCTTGAGCGGCTGGCGGACGCGGTAAAGGCGACGGGCGCGCGGCGGATTATCACGCTGGGCGACAATTTTCACGATGATGCGGGCGCGCTGCGGCTGGATGCGCATTGCACCGGGATGCTCGAAGCGCTGACCCGGTCGCTCGACTGGGTGTGGATCACCGGCAACCACGACGAGGCGCTGCCCAAGGGCTTCGGCGGGGCGATCCTGCCCGAACTGGAACTAGGCGGCGTGATCCTGCGCCACGAGGCGCGAGCCGGCGAGACCGCGCCCGAGCTTTCGGGTCACTACCACCCCAAGCTGCGGGTGAACGTGCGCAATCGCCACATCGCCCGGCCTTGCGCGGTTCTGGGCGCGGTCAGGGGCAGCAGCAACGGCGGGGCCGAGCGCATGATCCTCCCCGCCTTCGGCTCGCTCACCGGCGGGCTCGACGCAGGCCATCCCGAGATCCTCGGCGCGCTGCAACCGGCCGCCCGCATCGAGGCACTGATGCCCGCCAAGGGCCGCATCGCGCGTTTCCCGCTGTGGCAGGCGGCGGCGTGATGGAGTTCGCGCCGTTGGCCTATGTGTGGGGCACATTGACGCTGTGGCACATGGTGATCTGGATTGCATTCCCATTGCTGATGGGAGTGGTTTTGCCATTGCGCGCTGGCACGCCAGTACTCTGGAAAGTGCTCCCACTATTCCTGACCATCCTCGCGATCGCTTATGGAATCTTCGCGCTGATTTTCGGTCAGATATTCGGCGACAAGTACTCGTGGTCGCAGCTCTGGCCGAGCGGCGCGTTGCTTGGCGGATCATTCGGCGCGCTACTTTTTACCGACCGCTCTGCCAGCCGACCGCCTGTCGCCTTTGTGCTCCTCGGCGTGACCGTGGCTGCCGGGTTCTACACATTCTGCATTTGGCTCTTCCCGCGCTTCATCAGCTTCGGCCTGATCGACTTCCCCAAACTCTCGTGGGGCGTGCAGCTCTAGGCTGAATCGACATTCAGCACCAGAAGCTGATTGCTGCGAGGCATAGGCTTGCCATGTAGTTTTGCGGTATGCGGTCGTATCGGGTGG
>JACESM010000106.1 GCA_013911835.1 Porphyrobacter sp.
GCTTTCGGCACGCTGCTGCGCGAGGCGGGCGGCACAAGCGTGGCGGTGGGATATGACGGGCGGGTCAGCTCGCCGATGCTCGAGCATGCGCTGGTCGAGGGGCTGACGTCGAGCGGCTGCGATGTGGTGCGGATCGGGCTCGGCGCGACGCCGATGCTCTATTACGCGGAAGCCTCAGACGAACAGGTGGATGGCGGCATTCAGATAACTGGCAGCCACAATCCCCCCAATTACAATGGCTTCAAGATGGTATTTCGGGGGCGTCCGTTCTTCGGCGCCGATATCCAGAAGCTCGGGAAACTGGCAGCAGACGGGGCGTTCGCCAGCGGCACCGGCACCGTGACCTCGCGCGACATCCTTGGCGAGTATGTCGAGCGCCTGCTCGAGGGTCTGGCCGGCATCGAGCCCGGCAAGCTCGAAGGTCTGCGCGTCGGCTGGGATGCGGGCAACGGCGCCGCCGGCCCCGCGCTTGAAGCCCTGGCCAAGCGGCTGCCGGGGGAACACCACTTGCTCTTTACCGAAGTTGACGGACATTTTCCCAACCACCATCCTGATCCGACTGTGGAAGCCAACCTTGCCGATTTGCGCGCGCTCGTCGCGGCAAAGAACCTCGATTTCGGAGTGGCTTTCGATGGGGATGGCGACCGGATCGGGGCGATCGATGGCACGGGCCGCGTGATCTGGGGCGATCAGCTGCTGATGATCTATGCCGAGGATCTGCTCAAAACCCGTCCGAATGCGACGATTATCGCCGATGTGAAGGCCAGCCGCGCGCTGTTCGATCATGTCGCGGCGCTCGGCGGACAGCCGCTGATGTGGAAGACCGGCCACTCGCTCATAAAGTCCAAAATGAAGGAGACTGGCGCGCCGCTGGCCGGCGAAATGAGCGGACACGTGTTCTTTGCCGACGAATATTACGGCTTCGACGACGCGCTTTATGCCGGCGTGCGGCTGCTGGCGGCGGCGGCCCGACTCGGCAAATCGGTGACCGAGCTGCGCGGCGCGATCCCGCCGATGCTCAACACCCCGGAGCTGCGCTTCCAGGTCGACGAGACCCGCAAATTCGCCGCCATGGCCGAAATCGCCGGGCGGCTCACCACCAGCCCCGGCCCCGAGGTCGAGAGCGTCAACACCACCGATGGCGTGCGCGTCAACACCAAGGATGGCTGGTGGCTGCTGCGCGCCTCGAACACGCAGGACGTGCTGGTCGCGCGTGCGGAAAGCGATACGCAGGAAGGCCTCGACCGCCTGCTCGCCCAGATCGACGCGCAGCTGGCCGCCTCGGGGCTCGAGCGCGGGGAATCGGTCAGCCACTAAGCCACCATTCCGCCCGCAATTCCAATTGCCTGACACGCGGCCCGCGCTATGACGGGCGACATGCTCGTCGGGATCGATCTTGGCACCACCAATAGCGCGGTTGCGCTGTGGAAGGACGGTGCGCCGCAGCTTGTGCCCAATGCCCTGGGGCGCGAGCTGACGCCGTCTGCGGTCAGCCTCGCCAAGGGGGGTGAGACCTGGGTGGGGCAGGCCGCGCTTGACCGGATGGCGACCAATCCGGCCGACACCGCCACCAGCTTCAAGCGGATGATGGGTACCGCCTCCACCGTGACGCTGGCGGGGACGACGCTCAGCCCTGAGGACCTCTCGGCGATGGTGCTGCGCAGCCTTGCCGACGATGTCGAGGCGGCGACCGGCACGCGGCCCACCGAGGCGGTGATCACCGTCCCGGCCTATTTCAACGAACGCCAGCGCCGCGCCACGCGCCGCGCGGGCGAGATCGCGGGGCTCGAAGTGCGCCGCCTGATCAACGAGCCGACGGCGGCCGCGCTCGCCTTCGGCCTCGCCGACAAGGGCGACCGCGAGCCGTTTCTGGTGTTCGACCTCGGCGGGGGCACCTTCGATGTCTCGATCGTCGAGATGTTCGAAGGCATCGTCGAGGTGCGCGCCTCGGCGGGGGACAACCGGCTGGGCGGTGACGACTTCGACGAGGTGCTGGTCAAGCTGGTCGAGCCGCTGCTGTCGGCTGATGCGCTCGCCCGCTTGCCCGCGGATCGCCGCCGCGCGCTGCTGAACCTCGCGGCCGAACGCACCCGCCGGGCGCTCACCACCTCGGAGGAAGCCGATTTCACCGTGGTCGCGGACGACACCCCGCTCACCGCGCGCGTCACCGCCGATGGCTTCGAGGAGGCCGCTGCGGGCCTCATCAAGCGTCTGCGCGATCCCGTCATCCGCGCGCTGCGTGACAGCCATATCGACGTGAAGAGCCTGTCCGACATCGTGCTGGTCGGCGGTGCCACGCGCATGCCGGTGGTGAGGAAGGCGCTGACCCGCATGTTCGGGCGCTTCCCCAATTCCACCGTCCATCCCGATCACGCCGTGGCGCTGGGGGCGGCGATCCAGGCCGGGCTGCTTTCGGGCGGGGACGGGCTCGAGGAAATCCGCATCACTGATGTGGCGCCCTTCACGCTCGGCGTCAGCACCTCGACCCGCGACGCGCACGGGCGCTTCCACGACGACATCTTCGCCCCGATCATCGAGCGCAACACCCCGGTGCCGGTGAGCCGCATGGAGCGTTTCCAGACGCTTGGCGACAACCAGCGGCAGGTGACCTTCGCGATTTATCAGGGCGAGGCGCGCGATGTGAAGAAGAACGTCAAGCTGGGCGAGCTCACCGTCCCCGTCCCCCCGAAACCGGCAGGCGAGGTGGGGGTGGAAGTGCGCTTCACCTATGACACCAGCGGTCTGCTCGATGTCGATGTGAACGTGCCGCTGACGGGGCTCACGCGCAGTCTGGTGATCGTCGACGAAGAAGACCGGCGCTCGAAGAAGGACATTTCCGAAAGCCGCAAGCGCCTCGAGAAGCTCAAGGTCCACCCGCGCGACGAGGCCGAGAACGTCGCCCTGCTGGCGCGCGCCGAACGCGCCTATGAAGGCTTCACCGGGCCGGTTCGCGATTACATCGGGCAGGGGCTGACCGAGTTCCAGGGCGCGCTCGACAAGCAGGACCCGCGCATCATCGCCGATGCGCGCGAGGGGCTGACCCGGCTGCTCGACCAGATCGACGCGCAATCCCCTTTGTGATTTCCGCGCCATGACCCGCCGCGCCTTTCCCTGGAGCCGTCTCGGGATCGACCCGACCAGCGACACGGGCGCGATCCGCAAGGCTTATGCCGATGCGCTGCGCGCGATCAATCCGGACGAGGACATCGCCGGCTTTGCCGAACTGCGCCGCGCGCGCGATCAGGCCCTGTGGGAAGCGGCACGGCTGGAAGCGCGGCAGGCCGATGACGGCGCCGACGAGGAGGAAGGCGAGCTCTACGGCCTCGGTGGCCTCGATGAGGACGACGGCTGGGACGATGACTACGAGGGCGATGACGGCGGCTGGGACATCGCCCCCGCCTTCACCCCCGGCGCGGCACTCGCCCCCGCGCCCGAGCTGAGCCCCGCACTTAGCGAAGCCCAGCAGCGCGCGCAGGCGGCGTGGAACCGGCTGCTCGACGTGCTCTACCCCGGCGGCGATTTCAGCGAGGACGCGGTCACCCACGCGGAGCTCGCCGATGGCCTCGATGCGCTTGCCGTGCTGACCGCCCGCGCCGAGGAAGCCGATATCGAGGAACACGACGCGCTCGACGGGGCGCTTGCCGACCTGTTCGCCCGCACCTGGCCGCGATCGGCACCTTTCGTCGAGCCCGCCAATGCCGCGTTCGGCTGGCTCGACGAATCCGGCATCCTCGAGGAACGCGCCGCGCTGCGGTTCCTGAACCAGCGCCTCAAGGGGATGCGGTTCCACGACAAGGTGCAGCAGCCGGGACACCCGCTCCACAAGGCGTGGGTGGAGCTTTCGCGGCCCGGGCGCGCGGGCGTGCTTGATCGGCTGCGGGTGGGCCGACTTGATGTCCACAAGCTGCTGGTCGGGATGCGCGAACGCTATCCCGAGCTGGAAAGCTATCTCGATCCCGAGCGTGTCGCTTCGTGGGAAGGCGCAGGCGCGGCGAGCGCCGAGGGTTATTCGAACGCGGGTCGCGGCTTTTCCGGCGCGCTGCTGTTCGTGGTGCTGTTCTTCGCGCTGATCCGCGCGATCGGGGCGTTGGGCGGAGTGGGGGGCGATGCTGACAGCACCCTGCCGCCGCCGGTCGCCGTGCTTGACATGAGCCCCGGCGAACGCGACGCTCAGGCCGTTGCGATTTTCGGCCCGGACATGGACATGGCCAAGCTGCGCAGCACCGATCCGGTCTTCGCCGATCAGTTTTCACAGAATATCACCTCTCGCCAAGCAACCCGAGGCACCCTTGCCTTCGTGCGCAACAAGGCGGTGCAAACCGCCGAAATCGCAAAGTTCGAGGAGCTGGTTGCGCTCGGCGAGCTGAAGCAGATGTGGCTCGCGGCGGCGATCAAGGTGCCCGGCCAGTGCAAGAACGTGCTGGCGGGCGACTTCCGCTCGCTCCCGCTTTTGCTCGGCACGACCGAGGCCAAGCGCGAGCGGGAGCTGCTGCGGCGGTTGCTCGATGCGAAGCTGCTGGGGCACATCGGCGGCAAGCGCACAACCAGCTTCAGCGTGCCCGGCTGGGCGGTCGACAAGATGCTGAAGCAGAGCGGGCTCGGGATCGACGAGCTGACCGCCGCGCTCAAGGACCCCGAGCATCCCAAGCGCTGCCTTGTCGACCTGACCATGGCCGAGGTGATCCTCGCCGAGCCGGGCCGGGTCTCGATCGAGTTGCTGCGCGCGCTCTAGTCGCGCCGCAGGGGCTATCGCCGTACCCCGCACTACGGCACTATGGACGCCTATCCGGGGAGCATCACCATGATTCGCCACGCTATCCTTGGCCTTGCCGCCAGCCTTGCCGCGCTCGCCCTCGCCGCCCCGCCGCTTGCCTCGCAGGAGCATGGCATGGCCGAAAAGACCGGCTCCGAGAACCGCAAGGAGGAGTTCCAGTTCCTCACCGAGGACGAGGAAGCGCAAGCGCAGCTTGAGCAGGAACTGGCCGAAGCCTTCTCGATGTTCGGCGAGTTGTTCAAGGCCGATCCGCTCACCCCCGAACAGGAGGCCCTGTTGCCGCTCGCCACCCGGATGGCGGCTCACGTCATGCCCGATGGCAGCTTCCGCACCGCGATGGATGGGGTGACGGAGCCGATGATGGAAATGATGCTGGGCGATCCCGAGAACAGCCCGCGCGTGCGCCTGGCAGAGATCAGCGGGGTCGCGGCGGAGGAGCTCGAGCGCCTCTCCGACGAAGATGCGCAGGAGGCGCTCGACATCTTCGATCCGCAATTCGCCGCGCGCACCCAGCGCACCTCGGAGGCCTTCACCGGGCTGATGGGCAAGCTGATGGTCGCGATTGAGCCCGCCTACCGCGAAGGCCTCGCCCGTGCCTTCGCCCGCCGTTTCGACGAGGCCGAGATACGCGAGCTGCTGACTTTCTTCGCAACCCCGCTCGGAGCCAAGTTCGCGGCGCAGAGTTTCCTCGTCCAGTATGACCCGCAGATCATGGGCTTCATGGAGGCGATGGGGCCGGCCGCTGCGAAGCTCGTGCCCTAGATGACCGCGGAGTTTGCCGCGATCGAGGCCGAGTTCGGGGGCAGCCGCGACTTTTCCGAGCTGAGCGCGGCCGAGCGGACCCGGGCGGCGCGGCTGATCGGCAAGTCCGAGCGCGAGCTCGA
Organism: Porphyrobacter sp.; assembly: GCA_013911835.1. GTDB lineage: Bacteria > Pseudomonadota > Alphaproteobacteria > Sphingomonadales > Sphingomonadaceae > Erythrobacter. The sequence continues at coordinate 5,659 of JACESM010000106.1, forward strand.
CGCGCTGGTGCTCGAAATCATGATCGAGAGCGAGGACGAAGACCCGATCACCTGAGCCGCGCGACCCTGTGCGCGCTTGCGCGGCTCAGGGCTACGGGCCACATGGCTGGCGTGACCCCCGCGCAATCGACCCTTCCTCCCGCCATTGCCGCGTGGTTCGCGCAGCGCGGCTGGCGGGTGCGGCGGCACCAGTGGGAGATGCTGGCCAAGGCCAATGCAGGCGAACATGCGCTGCTCGTCGCCGATACGGGCGCGGGCAAGACGCTGGCGGGGTTCCTGCCGACCTTGTGCGACTTTGCCGGTGACAGCGCGCCGCCCGATGGCCTCCACACCCTCTACGTCTCGCCCCTGAAGGCGCTGGCGCAGGATGTGAAGCGCAACCTGCTCACCCCCATCGAGGACATCGGCCTGCCCATCCGGGTCGAGACGCGCAGCGGCGATACGCCTGCCGACCGCAAGAAACGCCAGCGCGAGCGACCGCCACACATCCTGCTGACCACGCCCGAGAGCCTCTCGCTGCTGCTCTCCTACCCGGAAAGCGCCGATCTGTTCGCTGGGCTGAAGCGCATCGTGATCGACGAGGTCCACGCCTTCGCCACCGACAAGCGCGGCGACCTGCTGGCGCTGTCGCTGGCGAGGCTCCACGCGCTGGCCCCGCAGGCGCAGCGGGTGGCGCTGTCGGCGACGCTGGCGAACCCCAAGGACTTCCAGGAATGGCTCGCCCCGCAGACCGGTGACGACGGCGAGATCGCGGCGGCCGCGCTTGTGCTGGGCGAGGAAGGCGCGGCTCCGCAAGTCGAGATCCTCCTGCCGCAGGAGGAGCGTGTTCCCTGGGGCGGGCACGCGGGCCGCTGGGCCGTCCCGCAGCTCTACGAGGCGATCAAGGACAACCGCACCACGCTGGTCTTCACCAACACGCGCTTCCTTGCCGAGTTCATCTTCCAGTGCCTGTGGGAAGCGAACGAGGACCACCTGCCGATCGGCATCCACCACGGTTCGCTCAGCACCGAGGCGCGGCGCAAGGTCGAGGAGGCGATGGCGCGGGGCGACTTGCGCGCGCTGGTCTGCACCGCGAGCCTCGATCTCGGGATCGACTGGGGCGACATTGATCTGGTGGTGCAGATGGGCGCGCCCAAGGGATCCTCGCGCCTGCTCCAGCGCATCGGGCGCGCAGGCCACCGGCTCGATGTGCCGAGCCGCGCGGTGCTGGTGCCGGGCAACCGCTTCGAGTTCCTTGAAGCCATCGCGGCCAAGGAAGCGGTCGACGAGGGCCAACGTGATGGTGAGGCCTTCCGCCCCGGCAGTCTCGACGTGCTCGCCCAGCACGTCATGGCTTGCGCCTGCGCGGGGCCGTTCCATGAGGATGCCTTGCTTTCCGAGGTGCGCTCCAGCCTCGCTTATAGCTGGGTGGATGCCGCGACGTTCCAGCGGGTGCTGGGGTTCGTCTCGAACGGCGGCTACGCACTGAAAGCCTATGACCGGTTTCAGCGGATCGTGCGGGGCAAGGACGGCGTGTGGCGGCTAGCGCATCCCAATCAGGCGCAGCGCCACCGGATGAACGCCGGGATCATCGTCGATTCCGAGATGCTCACCGTGCGCTTCCGGAACGGCCGCAGCCTCGGCAAGGTCGAGGAGCGGTTCGCCGCTTCGCTATCCCCAGGCGACACCTTCTTCTTTGCCGGCATGAGCCTCGAGGTCGAGGGCGTGAAGGACATGGACGTGACCGTCCGCGCCGCCAAGAAGTCCGCGACGATCCCGAGTTACGGCGGCTTGCGTCTGCCCCTGACAACGCACCTTTCCGAGCGGGTGCGGGGCCTGCTGTCCGACCGCGCGGGCTGGGGGCGCTTCCCGGATGATGTGCGCGAATGGCTGGAGATGCAGGACTACCGCTCCCGCCTCCCTGCGCCGGGCGAGCTGCTGGTCGAGAGCTTTCCGCATGGGGGCAAGCACTACACCGCCTATTACACCTTCGAGGGCTGGAATGCGAACCAGAGCCTCGGCATGCTGATCACCCGGCGGATGGAGGATCGCGGGTTGCTCCCCGGCGGGTTCGTGGCGAATGATTACTGCCTTGCGGTGTGGGGCCTGAAACCCGTCACCGATCCGGCACCTTTGCTCTCTCCCGATATCCTGACCGGTGAGTTCGTCGAGTGGGTCACCGAAAGCCACCTGTTGCGCCGCGCCTTTCGCGAGGTGGCGGTGATCAGCGGTCTCGTCGAGCGCCAGCATCCGGGGCAGAAGAAGACCGGCAAGCAGGTCACCTTCTCGACTGATCTGATCTACGACGTGCTCAAGAAATACGAGCCCGACCATGTGCTGATCGAAGCCGCCTGGGCCGATGCGCGGGCGCGGATGACCGATGTGGGCCGCTTGGCCGACCTGCTGGAACGCTCGGAGCGCGAGCTGGTCCACGTCACCCTCGACCGCGTCTCGCCGCTCGCGGTGCCGGTGATGACGATGATCGGCCGCGAGGCGGTGCCGCAGGGCGCGGTGGACGACGAGTTGCTGCTCGAGGCCGAGGGGCTGATCGCGGCGGCGATGCGGCCGGATCCTCCGCTGGAGGGGGATTAGCGTCCGGTTGTGCCGAACAGCTCCGGCGCGCAGGTGTCGATGTCCGGCGGTTCGGGCATGGGGGGATTTCGCGGCGGGACTATTTCCTCCCGCGGCACAAGCGAAGTCAGCAGCGGCAGTGGGTGTCCGCGGCCCTTGCCGAATTCCCCATGCTTCTCCAAACCGTTGATGCAGAACCATTCGCCATTCACGCCCGCGCGGTGAATGATGGCGAGGGTGTGCGCAGCGAGATTATAACTCGCCGCCCCGTCGGGTTCGAAAGCGAGGACGGGACGCGGCTCGAGCTTGCTAACTTCGCCGAGCAAGACCTCGAGCTGCCGCGCGTCCACGGCCTCACCATTGAATCGCAACTGGCCCGACGCTGTCAATTCGAGACGATTAGCAAGGGGCATGAGGACGGTTCCGCGAAAGCCAGCGTCAGGCTGCGGCAACTCCACCAGCAGGGCATGGGTGCGCGCCTGGCTCGCTGCGAGCAGGAACACCACCGCGATGAACAGCGCCACGAACAGCATCGGGCGCGTGTCGATCGCGGCGATCGGTTCGCCGTGGTCGAAGCGCCGCGGGGTGGGGCCGCGGCGCATGGAGGGGTGGGGCATCAGGGGAAGTCCCGATACTTCTCGTTGCCCGAGAAGACGAAGCTGCCAGCCCCCTCTTCCCTTATCAGCGCGAGGGTGCGGGCGGACTTGTCGTAGCTTGCCTGCGCATCGGGCTCGAAACGAAGCACGGGGGGCACGGGCAGGTCGCTCGCCACAGCGAGTTGGGCGCGCAGTTCGGCGGCTGTGACGACATGGCCGTTCCATGCAAGGCGGTCACCGGCGTCGATGGTGAGCACGTTGGTCGCGAGCACGGGATGCTTGGGCCGGCCATCGGTCGGCAGATCGACTTCGGTGACGTTCACCGCCATCGGGATCGCGAGGATCAGCATGATCAGCAGCACCAGCAGCACGTCGATGAAGGGGGTGACGTTCATCGCCGACATCAGTTGGGAGCGGGGGGGCTGAGGGCGGGGGGCGGTGAGATTGGGGCGCTTCAGGGCATGCGGCATGGCTCTCTCCTGCTTGGCAGAGCGGCCCCG
>JACESM010000107.1 GCA_013911835.1 Porphyrobacter sp.
CCTTCAACCGCAGCGATTCGTGATCTAAGGGGCAGTTCATGAGCGCCCGCATCTATCAAAAGCCAAAGCATGCCATGCAGTCCGGCAAGGCCCATACCGATGAATGGGTGCTGGAGTTCGAGCAGTCGGAGGCCCGCTTCGCCGATCCGCTGATGGGCTGGACGGGCAGCGCCGACACCCAGTCGCAGGTGCGCCTCACTTTCCCCGACAAGGACGCCGCTCGCGCCTATGCCGAGAAATATGGCATCCCCGCGCGCGTAATCGCTACTCCGCCCAAGCGACTCAAGCTGCAGGCCTACGCAGATAACTTTCGCTGATTGTTTTGTGCAGCCCCGTCCGGGGCTGCATCCTCGCTAGACGCGCAGCTACGCTGCGCCCGCTGCGGGCGCGCGTTCGCGCTTGCGGCCCTCCGTGCCGACTTGCGCCACAATCACGGTTGAAATCCCCTGCAACCCCCGCCATATGCCCGCCCGGGAGTCGGGTGGACGTTTGCGTCCGCTCACCGTGTCAGGGCCGGAAGGCAGCAGCACAGGTGGATTGCGGCGGGTCGCCCGGCTCCTTCTTGCCCACTTCGCTGGCATGCGCTGCATGACAAACGCCCCCCGAGCGCCTAGCTTGGCTCAATGAGCGATTCCGATCCCGAACTGCCCGAGGAAGACACCGGACCGACCGCCGCCGAGCTCGAGGCGGCGGGGCAGAGCGCGCTGTTCGGTGATCCCGTGCCCGTGCCGGAGGCGCCCCTGCCCGCGGTTGCGCCCGTGGAACTCCCGCCAGTGCCTGCGCAGCCCCCTCGCAGCACCGGTCAGGCCTACCGCGTGCTCGCCCGCAAATATCGCCCGCAGACCTTCTCCGAGCTGATCGGGCAGGAGGCGATGGTGCGCACGCTTGCGAACGCTATCGCCCGCGACCGGCTGGCGCACGCCTTCCTGATGACCGGGGTGCGCGGGGTCGGCAAGACCTCGACTGCGCGGCTGATCGCCAAGGCATTGAACTGCGTCGGGCCGGACGGGCAGGGCGGGCCGACAATCGACCCCTGCGGCGTGTGCGAACCCTGCACCGCGATCGCCGAGGGCCGCCATATCGACGTGATCGAGATGGACGCGGCCTCCAACACCGGCGTCGATGACGTGCGCGAGATCATCGAACAGGTGCGCTATGCGGCGGTCTCGGCGCGCTACAAGATCTATATCATCGACGAAGTCCACATGCTGTCGCGCAATGCTTTCAACGCCTTGCTCAAGACACTTGAGGAACCGCCGCCGCATGTGAAGTTCCTGTTCGCGACCACCGAGGTCGACAAGCTGCCCGTGACGGTCCTGAGCCGCACCCAGCGCTTCGATCTGCGCCGCATCCCCGCCGCGCTGCTCGCAGAACACTTCGCCAAGGTCTGCGCCATGGAGGGCGTCGAGGCCGAACCAGAGGCGCTCGGGATCATCGCCAACGCCGCCGAAGGGTCGGTGCGCGATGGCCTGTCGATCCTCGACCAGGCGATAGCGCACGCCGACCTGGACGGGGAGGGCAAGGTCGCCGCGAGCCGTGTGCGCGACATGCTTGGCCTTGCCGACAAGAGCGCGCAGCGCCGCCTGCTCGGGCACCTTTTGTCAGGCGATACCAAAGCCTTGCTTGCTGCGGTTGACGAACAATATGCGCTCGGGGTCGAACCGCTCGCGCTGATGCGGGCGCTGATGGACCTCGTCCACCGCGTTACCCTGGCGCAGGTCTCGGGCGGCGAGCCCGATGCGCCCGCCGAGGACGAGCGCGCCGCGCTTGCCGAATTCGCCGCGCGGCTCGGGGCGGCCGAACTCCACCGGCTGTGGCAGCTGCTGCTCAAGGGGCACGACGAGGTCCGCACCGGACCCGACCCATTGGTCTCGCTCCAGATGGCGTTGCTGCGTATCCTCCATGCCGCACAGATGCCCGACCCGGGCAAGCTCGCGCGGCGGATCGAGGAGCTTGCGGCGAGCGGCCTCGCAGCCGCGCCCGCTCCCCCCGGCGCCGCACCGGCACCCGCGCCCGTCGCCGCCGCCCCGCAGCAAGGCTGGGCCGCGCTGGTCGAAGAAGTCGACCGCGCGGGCAAGATGCATGTCGCCGAGATGATGCGCAGCCGGGTGCGGGTGATCGCGCTCGGTTCCGACCTGCTGATCTACGAACAGGCGGACAAGTTCCCCGATGATCCCGGCGCCGAAATCCGGCAGGCCCTGTTCGAGGTGACCCAACGCCGCTGGCGGGTCGAGCGCGGCACCGGCACTGCGCAGCCCTCCTTGCGTGAAGCTGCCGAGGCCGAAGCCGCTGCCGAGGACGCGCGCATCCGCTCCGACCCGCTGGTCAGGGCCGCCTTCGAAGCCTTCCCCGATGCCGAGCTGCTGGACGCTCCCCTGAAGGCCGCAGCGGGATCGGGAAGCCCCCCGTGGAATTGATGGAGTCCCCCTTATGAAGTCGATGGAAGAGATGATGGCCGCCGCCCAGAAGGCCGCCGAGACCATCCAGAAGCAGATGAACGAGATGCAGGTGAAGCTCGATTCGATCGAGGTCGAGGGCACGGCGGGCGGCGGCCTCGTCAAGGTCCGCGCCAGCGCCAAGGGCCGCATTCTTGGTGTCAGCATCGACGACAGCCTGATGGTGCCCGACGACAAGCAGATTCTCGAGGATCTCGTCGCGGCCGCCTTCAACGACGCGCGCGACCGGGCGGACCGCGTCTCGGAGCAGCAGATGAAGGACATGCAGTCCTCGATGGGCCTTCCGCCGGGGTTCAACCTGCCCGGACTGGGGTGAAGGGCATGGCGGTGCGTGGTGCAGTGCTGGTGACCGGGGTGCTGCTCTCGGTCGCCGCGATTGGCTCTTCTGGCCGTGCGCAGAAGGAGGAGGCGGTGCAGCCTCCGCCCGTCGCTGTCATGCAAGCCCTTCGCGAGACAAGGATGGGCCCTCTGTGCTGGGCGGCCATTGTGGAGTCGATCCGCCAGGTCGGCACGCGCTGCTATCCGGGAGAGAACGCCGCACTTGCCGCCGAACTCGATCGGGCCAATGCGCAGCTTGGCGCGATATTCGTGGAGCGCGGCTGGACACCGCAGCAACTGGAGGGCTTCCGCCGCCAGATGGGCGAGGCTGACACGCCCACCGAAAAGCTCTGCGCGAATGCCGACGCTGCGCAGATGTATCGCGGCTTTGCCAGCGCGGACCCAGCAGATCTGCGCGCGACAACCGAGGCGATGCTTGCCCGGCCCGGACCGCCGCAGTGGGGCACCTGCCTTTAGATGACCTTTCGGCCGAAGCCGCCCTGCGCGGGAGTGCGGGTGGAAACGGGACGGCGGGGCGAAGGTGCGGCCTGCGGCTCCGGCTCGGCCTCGCGGACCTTGCGCTGTTCCAGATAGCGAGCAAAAGCCTCGTCGGCATCGAAGTCCGAGACCGGCTCGGCATCCTCGGCAAAGCGGCTGCGGGACTCGGGCTTGCGATAGCTCTTGCCCGTCGCCGCGCCCCACAGATCGCCCATGGCGCTGCGCAGGCCGCGCCAGATGCAGATATTGCCGGTCGCCACCAGCAGTAGCTTGGGGAGGGTGCCGGCAAGGCCCGTGGTCATGATCGCCTGGGGCGCGCCGCCGCCGTGCAGCGCGGCGGCCGCGATGTTCAGCCCAATGCCGCAGGCAATCCAGGTCACCGTCTTCATCGCGCGTCGCTCCGGTTCGCACGGAGCCCAGAATAGCGGGCGAGGGTTAACGCCCGGTGCCCGCAGCACCCGCGTTCCACAGCTTCTCCGGCAAAAGCCATTGCGAGGCCTGATGGGCGCACCCATATTCGCATCAAAGGCGTAGCGCCCCTGCCGCCTGCTGGAATGTGAAACATGACTCAGACCTTCCCTCTCCTTCCCTTGCGCGACATCGTTGTCTTCCCCGGCATGGTCGTGCCCCTGTTCGTGGGGCGCGAGAAATCGGTGGCCGCGCTCGAGGCGGCGATGGAGGCGTCCAAGGATATCGTCCTGCTCGCCCAGCTTGACCCCAGCTGCGACGATCCCGAGGGCGATGACCTGTATGATGTCGGCGTGATCGCGCAGGTGCTCCAGCTGCTGAAGCTGCCCGACGGCACGGTGCGCGTGCTGGTCGAGGGCAAGACCCGCGCGCGCCTGTCGGCGCTCGAGGATGTCGGCACGCATCTGCTCGCCGAGGTCGAGACGATCGAGCCCGAGACCGTCTCGGGCAGCGAGGTTACCGCGCTGATGCGCCAGGTGACCGAGCAGTTCGGCGAATATGTGAAGCTCAACAAGAAGATGGGCGATGATGCGGGTATCGATCTCAGCGAGGTCGACGATGCCGGCCAGCTCGCCGACACCATCGCCGCCGCGATCAGCGCCAAGGTGTCGGACAAGCAGAGCCTGTTGACCGAGGGCAATCCGCTGAAGCGGCTCGAACTGGTCATGGCCTTCATGGAAGGCGAGCTGTCGGTCCTCCAGGTCGAACGCCGCATCCGCGGGCGCGTGAAGCGCCAGATGGAGAAGACCCAGCGCGAATATTACCTCAACGAGCAGTTGAAGGCGATCCAGTCGGAACTCGGCGGCGGCGATGACGGGGAGGGCGGCAACGAGATCGCCGAACTCACCGAGAAGATCGAGAAGACCAAGCTTTCCAAGGAAGCCAAGGCCAAGGCGCTGGCGGAGCTGAAGAAGCTGCGCTCGATGCAGCCGATGAGCGCCGAGGCGACGGTGATCCGCAACTATCTCGACGTGCTGCTCGGCCTGCCATGGGGCAAGAAATCGAAGCTGAAGAAGGATATCGCGCATGCCCAAGGCGTGCTCGATGCCGATCACTATGCGCTCGAGAAGGTCAAGGACCGCATCGTCGAGTACCTCGCAGTGCAGGCGCGCACCAACAAGCTCAAGGGGCCGATCCTGTGCCTCGTCGGCCCGCCGGGCGTGGGCAAGACCAGCCTCGGCAAGTCGATCGCCAAGGCGTGCGGCCGCGAATTTGTGCGCCAGTCCCTGGGCGGCGTGCGTGACGAGGCGGAGATCCGCGGGCACCGACGCACTTATATCGGATCGATGCCGGGCAAGATCGTCGCCAACCTGCGGAAGGCCGGCACGTCCAACCCGCTGTTCCTGCTCGACGAGATCGACAAGCTGGGTCAGGACTTTCGCGGCGATCCGGCCTCGGCACTGCTCGAGGTGCTCGATCCCGAACAGAACGCCAAGTTCCAGGATCACTATCTCGAGCTCGATCTCGATCTTTCGGACATCATGTTCGTGTGCACCGCGAACAGCCTCAACCTGCCACAGCCGCTGCTCGACCGGATGGAGATCATCCGCCTAGAAGGCTACACCGAGGACGAGAAGGTCGAGATCGCCGAGCGGCATCTGATCGAAAAGCAGGTCAAGGCGCACGGGCTCAAGAAGGGCGAATTCACCCTGACGCAGGAGGCCCTGCGCGATCTGATCCGCTACTACACCCGTGAGGCCGGGGTGCGCACGCTCGAGCGCGAGATCGCCAAGCTGGCGCGCAAGAGCTTGCGCCAGATTCTCGAAGGCAAGACCAAGAGCGTCACCGTGACGCCTGAAAACCTCGGCGACTTCAGCGGCGTGCGCAAGTTCAAGCACGGCGTTTCGGAGGAAGAAGCGCAGGTCGGCGCGGTTACGGGTCTGGCGTGGACATCGGTCGGCGGCGAGCTGCTCACCATCGAGAGCGTCACCACCCCCGGGAAGGGCGAGGTCAAGACCACCGGCAAACTGGGGCAGGTAATGAACGAGAGCGTCGCGGCGGCCTTCAGCTTCGTCAAGGCCCGCGCCCCCGCTTACGGGATCAAGCCTTCGGTGTTCAACCGCAAGAACATCCACATCCACCTGCCCGAAGGCGCTGTGCCCAAGGACGGACCGAGCGCGGGCATCGGCATGGTCACCTCGATCGTCTCGACCCTGACCGGCGTCGCGGTGCGCCCCGATGTGGCGATGACCGGCGAGGTCACGCTGCGCGGACGCGTGCTGGCGATCGGCGGCCTCAAGGAAAAGCTGCTGGCGGCATTGCGCGGCGGGATCAAGACCGTCCTCATCCCCGAGGAAAACGTCAAGGACCTCGCCGAAATTCCGGCTAACGCCCGGGAAGGTCTCGAGATCGTGGCGGTGAGCCATGTCGACGAGGTGCTGGCCCGCGCGCTGGTGGAACCGCTCGCGCCGATCGAGTGGACCGAGGCCGATGATCTCGCCAGTCAGCCGGCCGCCGCCTCCCCCACTTCGGGTGGATCGGGCGTGTCAGGAGAGGTGCCAACCGCGCACTGACCCGTTTGAGCCTGTTTCAGTAGGGTGGAAGCACCTGCATCGCGTCAGGAAGCCCGCTGGCTGCGTCGCGGCCCTTTGCAGGGGCAACCAAGCCCCTGCTGCGGACCACTCCTGCCCAGCGGGCTTCCTGACGCGACCCCGGAGGGGCGGGCCACTTTTGGCCCATCGCCGCGGAGCCAAAGGATTCTGGCGTCGGTCACTATGCTTTGGCATGGCTCCCTCCTCTCTCCTTGCGCTGGACCAAAATCGGCTCCGTGCAGACGCTTCCACCCTACCGAAACAGGCTCTAGAACGCGCCCACTTGCGGTGATTCGCCGCAGGGGCGCATTTACCCGCAAGTCGGCGAAGCGAGGCTGAACTCGCGTCCAAACCCGGTTAGGCGTGCGAAGTTTCACGTCTTTTTGCGCATGCCTGTGTCCGAGGCCGATAGGCTTTGACAGGCTTGGCAAAAAGGTCTCAATTTGCAGGCTTTCGACGAACGCGATTCACCAGAATATCGTAATCCTGAAGCGAGGGGGTTCCCATATGAACAAGAACGACCTGATCAGCGAAGTTGCCAACGCGAGCGGTCTTTCGAAGAACGACGCATCGAGCGCGGTCGAAAGCGTGTTCGACGCGATCACCAAGGCGCTCTCCGGCGGTGACGAGGTGCGGCTGGTCGGCTTCGGCACTTTCTCGGTCGCCAAGCGCAAGGCTTCCACGGGGCGCAACCCGCGGACCGGTGAGCCGATGAAGATCAAGGCCTCCAACCAGCCCAAGTTCAAGGCGGGGAAGGGGCTGAAGGACGCGGTCAACTAAGACGCGCGGCACTTCGACAGGGGCATGAAAAACCCCGCCAGCATTCCTGCTGGCGGGGTTTTTCTATGGGATGCTCGCCCGTTCAGTTTCCGGCGGCAATCAGCGCGGTCGGGGCCTGCGCGGTGCGTGGGTTGATCTGCCACACCAGCGCTTCGCCCGCCGTCCCGGCGACCGGGCCTTCATCGGTGTTGTTGGCGAGAATGCGCATGCCGGGCGCGGCGCGGATGGTGAAGGTGCCGTCGATCTGCGGAACGCCGGGGATCGCGCTGGCTTCCTCGCCGTTCTTGGCCGCTTCCTCGGCCGCGCCCATCGCGGCGAGTCCGGCGAAGGACCCTGCACCAAGCAGCGTGCCAAGCCCGCCGGTTTCGCTGTTCTGCACCGCAAAGCCGGGCGCGTTGATCCGCACCTGCCCGCCCTTGCGCAGATAGGCCTGCACGAAGGGGTTGGTGGTCGGGAAGCCCTCGATCAGCGGGAACATGAAGTCGTGCCCCATCGTGCCGGTGATCTTGTAGCTGACATCGAACACCCCGTCGCCCTTGTGGACCACGCGCTCCCAGCCCTTCTGGCGCTGGAGGATCCTGACGAGCTCGTCAGCAGCCTTGGGATCGGACGGGTCGATCCCCCCCATCAGCGCTGCCATCTGCTGCGCCTGCTTCTTGGCCTGCTCGGCCCGCTCTTCGGCGCCCGCCTCCCATTCAAGACGCTGCGCGGCGATTTCCTCCTCGGTGCAATCGCGCGTCTCGAAGCTTTCGTCGCTGTAGCAATCGGAGGGCGTGAATTCCTCCTTGCCCGCATCCATCTGCGCAAGCTTGGAGAGGCCGAGGAAGAAGATCTCGCCCTCATAGGTGAAGGTAAAGCTGTCCGGCCCGGTAATCGCGAGCTCGGAGGTGAATTTGCCCGGCGTCATGAAGCAGCCGCCGAGCGCGAGCGCGAGGCCCGCCAGCAGCGCGGCCGCGCGCAGACGCATTTGCGAGAACATGGTCATGCTATCTCCCCCTCTGTCCCGGCGGTTCTACCCGCGCGAGGCCACGGCATAAAGCGCAATCGCGCCGGCGTTGGAGACATTGAGGCTTTCGATTGCCGAGGAGATCGGCAGCTTCGCCAGCACGTCGCAATGGGCGGCGATATTGTGCCTCAGGCCTTCGCCTTCCGCGCCGAGCACGATCGCGACCGGGCCGGTGGGGAGGATATCGGCCAACACCGCCTGCGCCTCGCCCGCGAGGCCGATGCGCCAATAGCCCGCCTCGGCAAGTTCCTCCAGCGCGCGGGCGAGGTTGACGACGCGCACCCAGGGCACGGTCTCCAATGCACCCGATGCCGCCTTGGCCAGCACGCCGCCTTCGGGCGGAGCGTGGCGGTCCTGCGTGACGATCGCCGCCGCGCCGAAGGCCGCCGCCGAGCGCAGGATCGCGCCGACATTGTGCGGATCGGTGACCTGGTCGAGCACCACGATCGGCCGCTCCGCCTCGCCGAGCGCGATCTCATCGAGGAACACGTCCTCCAGCGGCGCGCATTCCAGCACCAGCCCCTGATGCGGCGCGTCCTTCGCCACCAGCCGTGCGAGGTCCGCCGCTTGCGCGCGCTCGATCGGGAAATCGGGCGGCAGCTCGCCGTCGAGGCTTTCGAGCCCCTCGGGGGTCGCCCACAGCTTGCTGTGCTGGCGCTCGGGGTTCTTGAGCGCCGCCTCGACCGCGTGACGGCCCCAGAGCCTCACCTGCCCGCTCGACGCCCGGCCCGATCCGCGCCCGCCCTTCATCCGCCCCGCACGCCCGCGCAGCGCGCGCTTCTTTTCGCCTTTGCTCATGATCTTTCCTAGCGCCTCACAGGCATTGAAGCGCGCCCCCTGCCAGCAGGGGCATTGACAGGCAAGCACCGCTTCGCCAAAGGGGCGCCTCTCGGCAGCGGGCCCCCCTGGGGACTCGCGCAATTTCAGCGTTTCTGACGCTTCGAGATGCCCCTCCGCGGTGCGGGGGACTGTGTGGACAGGTGGCCGAGTGGTTAAAGGCAGCAGACTGTAAATCTGCCCGCGCAAGCGTACGCTGGTTCGAATCCAGCCCTGTCCACCACACCCCCTCCCTGGCCCCGGACCCCGTGATCAGCGGAGCGCCGCTTTCGAATCTGCGAGCATCGTGTCGAGATAGCCGCGCGTCTGGCGCGCCCGCTCGAGCGATTGGCGCGTCAGGGTTTCCGAATTCGTGGCGCGCACCGAGCGTGCCAGCGTATCGAGATAGGCCCGGTAGGACTTTG
>JACESM010000108.1 GCA_013911835.1 Porphyrobacter sp.
GCGTCAAGGTCGGCCCCTTCGCGAGGCTAAGGCCCGGCGCGGTGCTGGAAGAGGACAGCTTCGTCGGCAATTTCGTCGAGGTGAAGAACGCCGTGCTGGGGCAGGGCGCCAAGGCCAGCCACCTCACCTATCTGGGCGACGCCACCATCGGCGCTGGCGCCAATATCGGCGCTGGCACGATCACCTGCAACTATGATGGCTACTTCAAGTACAAGACCGTGATCGGCCCGGGGGCCTTCATCGGCTCGAACTCGTCGCTGATCGCTCCCGTGACCATCGGTGCGGATGCGATTGTCGCGGCAGGATCGGCGGTCAGCCGCGACGTCGCTCCGGGAGAGCTGCGGATGGTGCGCGCCGAACAGCTGGTGAAGGACGGCTGGGCCGACCGTTTCCACGATGCGATGAAGAAGAAGAAGGCGGCGGAGAAGAAGGGGTGAGCGAGGATCTGACCTGCTGGCTCTGCTCTCGCCCGCTGGGCGACATCGTCCAGTGGCATCACCCCGTGCCCAAGGCGAAGAAGGGCAAGGTCAAGGTGCCGATCCACCCGATCTGCCACAAGACCATCCACGCCAACTTCACCAACAACGAGCTGGCGCGGATCGGCGAGGATGCGGAGACGATCCGCGCCAACCCCGCCATCGCCAAGTTCGTCGCCTGGATCGCCAACAAGCCCGCCGATTTCGACGCGCCGACGCGTTAGGCATGAGCCTCAGGCGTCATGCTCGATCCGGGCGTCGTCTCCGCTGGTCGCGAGGTAGTCCGCCTCCCACTGGTCGAACTCGGCACGGCTCAGCAGGTAACGCGTCCGCGCCTCGTGGAAGCTCAGCGCTCGCTCGCGCACCGCGCGCACGACCTCGTCCTTGCGGGCCTTGGACCAGTGGACACGGTGGTGCTTGGGCAGGGCGTTGTAGCTCCTGATCGCATCGGCAATCGAGATGTTCCGGTCATAGGCCATCGGTGATGCTCCTGTCGTTAGAGTCTGTTTCATCGCCCCCGATGGCCTGACTGTTGACGCGCGGCCCTAACCAGACCTTGCCGGAGATGGTTAGCGAGGCGTTGATGAAACGCTCCGTGCTGTGTGCGCGACGAACGGAAGGCCAAGTGTCGGGCGCCTTGACAAGCAGCCACGTTGGCTGTCGGCGTTAACGAGAAAAGGGGCGACTCCACCTGCGTGGCGCCGCCCCTTTCTCGTGACGAGAAATGCCGCTTACTTGGCGGGCCGTTCATCCATCAGGCGCTTCATCAGGTAGATGAACTGCAGCGCCTGGAGCTTGGCGCGCTGGTCGTTGTCGACCCCGCCCGAGTGGCCGCCGGTGGTGTCCTCGAAGTAGTAATAGGGCTGGCCGAGCGCCTTCAGTTTGGCCGCTCCCTTGCGCGCGTGGGCGGGGTGGGTGCGGTCATCGGCGGTCGAGGCCCACAGGAAGGGCTCGGGATAATCGACGCCCGAGGCGATCTTCTGGTAGGGCGAATAGTCCTCGATCCAGGCGCGCTGTTCGGGGATGCGCGGATCGCCATATTCGCCGATCCACGAGGCCCCGCGCCCGATCACGTGATAGCGCAGCATGTCGAACAGCGGGATCTGCACGATCGCCGCGCCGAACAGGTCGGGCCGCTGGGTAAAGGCGGTGCCGACCAGCAGGCCCCCTTGCGAGCCGCCCTGGATGCCGAGGTGCTCGGGGCTCGTGAAGCCGCGCTTCACCAGATCCTCGGCCACCGCGATGAAGTCATCCCAGGTGCGCTGCTTGTTCTCGCGGATCGCGGTCTGGTGCCACTGCGGGCCGAACTCGCCCCCACCGCGCAGGTTGGCGAGCACATAGGCGCCGCCCTTCTCGACCCACAGCTTGCCGGTCGAGCCGAGATAGGCGGGCAGGCGCGGGACCTGGAACCCGCCATAGCCGGTCAGCAGCGTCGCGGTGCTGCCATCGGCCTTCATCCCCTTGGGCTTGACGATGAAGTAGGGGATCTTGGTCCCGTCCTTGCTCATCGCCTCGTATTGCTCGACCGTGGCGCCCGCCGGGTCGAAATAGGAGGGCGAGGTCTTCAGCACCGCGGGCGCGGCCTTGCCGTCGGTGTAATAGAGCGTCGTCGGTTCAAGGAAGCCGCTCACCGTGTACATGATCTGGTCGGTATCGTCCGAGGAGGCGGCGATGCCGATTGTCGCGTTGTCGGGCAGGTCGACCTGCGTGCTCGCCCACTTGCCATCGGCAAAGTTGAACTTCAGCACCTTGCCCACGACATTGTCTAGCAGCGCCACGTAAAGCCCGCCTGCGGTGACGGTGCTGCCCTGCTTGGTCTGGCGGTAGCCCGGCGCCCACACCAGCGCCTTCTTCGCGCCGTTGGGATCGGCCTTCCATTCCTCCAGATCGACCGCGACGAGGCTGTCGGCGGGGAAGGTCTGGCCGTCGACGGTCCAGTCGACATCGGGCGAGAAGAGCAGGTGCTTGTCGACGATCCCGACGGGGTTGGCCTTGGTCGGCAGCTCGAGCTGGAGCCACTTGCCCCCTTGCCAGACATACCACAGCCGCTCGTGGAAGCTGATCCCGCGATAGGCGATGCGGGCGTGGATCACGTCCTCATTGTCGCGCAGCAGCGCCGCGCCGGAGGAGACATCCTTGGCATCGCCGCGGAAGATTTCGGGCGCGTCTTCGATCTTCGTGCCACGCTTCCATTCGCGGGTGGTGAAGGGATATTCGCTCTCGGTCAGCGTGCCTTCGCCAAAGTTGCGGCTGACCAGCAGGGTGTTCTCGTCGACCCACTCGACCCCGCCCTGGCTCTTGCTGTCGAGCACGAAGCCGCCTTCGATGAACTGCCTGGTGCTGGTGTCGAACTCGCGCAGGATGGTCGCATCCTCGCCGCCATCGGACAGCGCGATCATGCAGCGGTTCATGGCGGGCGGCAGGCAGGTCGAGCCCTGATAGACCCACTCCTTGCCCTCGGCCTTCGCCAGCGCGTCGACATCCAGGATCACTTCCCACTCCGGCTTGTCGGTGCGGTAGCTTTCCAGCGTGGTGCGGCGCAGCAGGCCCTTGGGGTTCGCCTTGTCCTGCCAGAAATTATACAGGCCATCGGGGCGGAAGCTGACGAAGGGGATGCGGTCGTTGCTGTCGAAGATCGCCAGCGCCTCGGCCTTTAGCTGGGCATAGCGCGGATCGGCCTCGAAGGCGGCAAGCGTGCGGGCATTTTCCTTGGCGACCCAGTCGAGGGCCTCCGGGCTGCGCGCTTCCTCGAGGAAGATAAAGGGATCCTGTTCGGGCCCGGGGATGCCGTCATCGGCAAGGGCAATGGTCGATGTGCTCATGGCAAGTGCCATGGCCAGCCTCGATGCGAGTTTCAAGTGCGTCTCTCCCTTTGGCGGATGCTGCGTTGGCCCATGGGGCCCCGCGCGAAGCATCAGAATTGCAGGGAGTTGGCGCGCATGCAAGCGCGGGAACGCTCAGGGCTCGCGGCGCACCCAGGCGAAGATGTCGCGGTGGTGGAGTTCTTCTTTCGCGAGCAGGCGATAGTCGCGCGCGATCGCCGCATCGACCTGGTCCTTGGCCGCGAAATTCTGCGGCGTGAGCGGCAGGTCGGCGGTGACGATCACCGGCGGGCGGGTGGCCAGAATGCGGCGCACCTCGTCCTCCTGCCGCATCTCCAGCGCATCCATCTCGAGCGCGTTGTTGAGGTGATCGGGGTAGATCAGCTTGGTCGGCAGGCAGCTATTGGTGAGGCCGTAGAGCGAGGTCGGCCCGTCGAAGATCAGCAGGCACTTGCCCGCTTGTCGGTCGAGATGCGGGGTGATCGCCTCAGCCAGCCGGAAGGTCGCCGAGCGGTTCTCGTGGCTGACCCAGTACTGGTAGGGCACGATCAGCAGGAACACCGCGACCGGCAGCAGCGCGGCGCGGTTGATCCGCTCGCTCGGCACGCGGTGGAACAGCGGCAGGGCCAGCAGCGCCGTCGCCGGGATCAGCGCGGCGAGGTAGTGGCGGTAGACCGTGGCGGGGAGATAAGCCGTCGCCACCGCTGCTACGAGCCACAGGATCACGAATACGTAATGGCGTGGCAGCCCCTCGGGCCAGACGCGCTGCGCCGCACGGAAGCCGAGCCAGCTCAGCGACAATTGCAGGCCGAGATAGGCAAGCATCAGCGGATGCACGCGCCCCGTGTCAGCGGGCAGGCGGTCGAAGAAGGAGATGAAATTGGCAAAGACGTAGGCGTCCCAGTGCCCCGCCGCCCAATAGCCCGCACTGACGAGGGCGGTCGGAAGGACGCCGAGCACGCCGAAGCCTGCGGCGAGCACTGTCAGCCGCCACAGGTTCATGCCGCGCTGCCACTGGCCCCACAGCGCCCACAGGCCGAAGAACAGGCACAGTGGGATCACGGTATATTTGATCTGGAGCGCGATGCCGCCGATCAGCATGGCAAACAGCGCGCGGGACAAGGCGCGGAGGTGGTCGGTGTCGCGCACCAGCACGGCCATCGCGATCATCAGCGGGATGAAAAAGACTTCCGAATTGCCCGAATGCGCATCGTTGATCGTGCAAAGCACAACGTAGAGCGCGGCCCCCGCAGCGGCGGTCATCCGGTCGGCCTGCGCGCGGGCGAGGTGGAACACCATCACCGCGCCCGCGAGGGTGAAGAGGGCACCTGCCACCTGATAGGCCGCCGAACCCGGGCCGCCGATGGCGTGGAAGGCCGCGAACAGCGCGAACAGGCCCCAGGGCTTGCGGTCCCACAGGTCGACGAAGGGCACTGCGCCGACAAGCATCTGGTTGCCGATCAGCGAATAGAGCTGCTCGTCCACGTCCGCATTGGGATCGCCGATCCACGCGCCGCGCACGAAGAAGGTGAACAGCGCGAGCGCCAGCACAATGGCAAGGTCGCTGCGAGCCCGCAGCGAAGGCGCAGCGGCAGGGCGGATATCCGAAGACATGAACATGGCCGCGAGGCTTGCCACGGACATGGTTAATTTTCCGCGAGGGTGGCGGCAAATTCCGTTGGCGGTCAGCCGAGCGCCTTGGTTAGGTAGCGGACGGTCTTGCCGGGAGCAGGGCTGGCCGAGCCTGCCTCGACAAAGCCCATCGCGGCATGGAAGGCATCGGAACCCGGGTTGGGCGGCTGCGAATTGACCTCGCAGGCGATCATGTCGTGCCCGACCGCGCGGGCGAGTCCGAACAATTGAACGTAGAGCTTGCGTGCCATCCCGAGGCCGCGCGCTGCTTCGTCGACAACGATCCGGTCGATATAAACGAACCGCGCGAACCGGTCCCTGAACCACAGGAAGTTGGGGCTGTCGTAGTCAGCGCTCTGGTCGAAGGTGATGAGCAGCGCCCTCGCATCCGGCACGTGGAGCGCCGCGAAGGCGCTGGCAAGCATGAGCCCGAACCGCTCCGGTTCAAGCCAGGACGTTTCCACCGCGCTGCGGTTGTTGAGTGCGAGCAGATCGTCGCGCAGCCCGGGGGTGTGCGCCAGAGCCTCGGGGTCGAGCCGCAACCCGATCACGCCTTCCAATTAGCCCTCGACGTGTTCGGCGAGAACCGTGAGGCCCTTCTCGTTCACTTCGGCAAAGCCGCCGCGCACCTGGATGATCTCGGGGGCCGCGCCTTCCTTGGCGAAGACTTGGACCGCGCCGTCGCGGATCGTGCTCATGAAGGGCGCGTGGCCCTCGAGCACGCCGAATTCGCCCTCGGTGCCGGGGACTACCACCATGTGGACCTCTTCCGAGCGGACGAGCTTGGCGGGGGTGACGAGTTCGAAGTGGAGGGGCATTGTCTCTTCCTAACCCCCCTCCCGCTTGCGGGAGGGGCTGGGGGTGGGAATGGGCCGGTGGAGGCCCACCCCGCTGCGACTAGCCAGCAAGCTGGCAAGTCTCGCTCCCCTCCCGCAAGCGGGAGGGGAAGCGGATTACGCCTCTTCGGCCATCTTCTTGGCCTTGGCGACCACATCGTCGATCCCGCCGACCATGTAGAAGGCCTGCTCGGGCAGGTGGTCATATTCGCCGTCGACCACTGCCTTGAAGCTCTTCACGGTGTCTTCGATCTGCACGAACACGCCCGAAATGCCGGTGAAGACTTCAGCGACGTGGAAGGGCTGCGAGAGGAACTTCTGGATCTTGCGCGCGCGGGCGACGATCGTCTTGTCCTCTTCCGACAGTTCATCCATCCCGAGGATCGCGATGATGTCCTGCAGGCTCTTGTACTTCTGCAGGGTTTCCTGAACGCGGCGGGCGGTTTCGTAATGCTCGGCACCGACGACGCGGGGCTCGAGCACGCGGCTGGTCGAATCCAGCGGGTCAACCGCCGGGTAGATGCCGAGTTCCGAGATCGCGCGGTTCAGCGTCGTGGTCGCGTCAAGGTGAGCGAAAGACGCTGCAGGCGCCGGGTCGGTCAAGTCGTCCGCGGGCACGTAGATCGCCTGCACCGAGGTGATCGAACCCTTGGTGGTCGAGGTGATGCGCTCCTGCAGCTTGCCCATGTCGGTCGCCAGCGTCGGCTGGTAGCCCACCGCCGAAGGAATGCGGCCGAGCAGCGCCGACACTTCCGAACCGGCCTGCGTGAAGCGGAAGATGTTGTCGACGAAGAACAGCACGTCCTGGCCTTCTACGTCGCGGAAGTACTCCGCCATCGTCAGGCCCGAGAGGGCGACGCGCGCGCGGGCGCCCGGGGGCTCGTTCATCTGGCCGAACACGAGCGCCACCTTGGAGCCTTCGCTGGTGGCATTGCCATCGGCGTCCTTGGCGATCACGCCGGCGTCGAGGAATTCGTGATAGAGGTCGTTGCCTTCGCGGGTGCGCTCACCCACGCCCGCGAACACTGACACGCCGCCGTGGCCCTTGGCGATGTTGTTGATGAGTTCCTGAATGAGCACGGTCTTGCCGACGCCCGCGCCGCCGAACAGGCCGATCTTGCCGCCCTTGGCGTAAGGCGCGAGGAGGTCGATCACCTTGATGCCGGTGACGAGGATCGCGGCTTCGGTCGACTGGTCGACGAAGGCCGGGGCTTCGGCGTGGATCGGAGCGGTGCTTTCCGCGCCGATGGGCCCGCGCTCGTCGATCGCTTCGCCGACGACATTCATGATGCGGCCGAGTACCTTCGGACCCACGGGAACGCTGATCTGCGCGCCGGTGTTCACAACTTCGCTGCCGCGGGTCAGGCCCTCGGTCGCGTCCATCGCGATGGTGCGCACGGTGTTTTCGCCGAGGTGCTGGGCGACTTCGAGCACCAGCGTCTTGTCGCCGTTCCTGGTTTCGAGCGCGGTCAGGATCGCGGGCAGGTCCCCTGGGAACTGCACGTCGACGACGGCGCCGATGACTTGGCTGATCGTGCCGTTGGTGGTCTGGTTGAGAGCGGCGGTGGCCATTTGGAGTTCCTTGCCTTCAATTAGAGCGCTTCTGCGCCCGCAATGATTTCGATGAGTTCGGTGGTGATCGCGGCCTGGCGGCTGCGGTTGTACTGGATGGTGAGCTTCTGGATCAGCTCGCCCGCATTGCGCGTGGCGTTGTCCATCGCGGTCATCGAGGCGCCTTGCTCCGATGCCTCACGCTCGAGCAGCGCGCCGAACAGCTGGGTGCGCACGTAGCGCGGCAGCAGCTCCTCGAGGATTTCCTCCTCGCCGGGCTCGTATTGCACCACCGCGTCAGCCACGGGAGCCTCGGCGGGAGCAGGCACGGGGATCAGCTGATTGACCGTCGGGTCCTGCGCCAGCGCCGACTTGAAGGTCGGGAAGATCAGGTGCGCGACATCGAACTGGCCGGAATCGAACATCGCGATGAGCTCATCGGCGATGGCTTCGGCCTCGGTGAAGCCCGGGGTCTTGACCGTGCTGGTGTCGAAGCCTGCGCCGATCAGCGAAGGGAATTCGCGCTTCAGCGGCGCGCGGCCCTTCTTGCCGACGAGGTAGAATTCGACCGTCTTGCCCGCTGTCTGCAACTCGCGCGCCTTGGCCTTGGCAGCCTTGACGAGGTTCGAGTTCAGCCCGCCGCACAGCCCCTTGTCGGTGTTGACCACTACGAGGAGGTGCCGCTGATCCGCGCCCGTGCCGCTGAGTAGCTTGGGTGCCGCCGAGCCCGACACCTTGCCCGCCAGCGACGCCATCACCGCACTGAGGCGCGTGGCATAGGGTCGCCCAGCCTCGGCCGCGGCCTGAGCACGGCGCAGCTTGGCCGCCGCGACCAGCTGCTTGGCCTTGGTGATCTTCTGGGTCGATTTGACCGAGGCGATCCGGCCCTTGAGTTCCTTGAGTGAGGGCACTGCGGGGCGTCCTTACGCGAACTGCTTGCCGAAGGCTTGGAGCGCGGCCTTGGTCTTGTCCGCGACTTCGCCTTCGAACTTCTTCGAGGTGCGGATCTCGGTCAGCACGTCGCCATGTTCGCGGCGCATGTAGTCGAGCATCTGGCTCTCGTATTCGTTGACGCGATTCACCGGGATCCCGTCAAGGAAGCCGTTGGTGCCGGCGTAGATCGACACGGTCTGCTCTTCGAAGGGCATCGGCGAGAACTGCTTCTGCTTGAGCAGCTCGGTCAGGCGCGCACCGCGATTCAGCAGCTTCTGGGTCGCGGCGTCGAGGTCCGAACCGAACTGCGCGAAGGCCGCCATTTCGCGGTACTGCGCCAGATCGAGCTTCATCGAGCCCGAAACCTTCTTCATCGCCTTGGTCTGGGCAGCACCGCCCACACGCGACACCGAGAGGCCGACGTTAATCGCGGGGCGGATGCCCTGATAGAACAGGCCGGTTTCGAGGAAGATCTGGCCGTCGGTGATCGAGATCACGTTGGTCGGGATGTAGGCCGACACGTCGCCCGCCTGGGTTTCGATGATCGGCAGCGCGGTCAGCGAGCCGTGGCCGTTTTCCTCGTTCATCTTCGCCGCACGCTCGAGCAGGCGGCTGTGGAGGTAGAACACGTCGCCGGGGTAGGCTTCGCGGCCCGGAGGACGACGCAGCAGCAGCGACATCTGGCGATAGGCCACGGCCTGCTTGGAAAGGTCGTCATAGACGATCACGGCGTGCATGCCGTTGTCGCGGAAATACTCGCCCATCGCGCAGCCAGTGTAGGGCGCAAGGTACTGGAGCGGCGCGGGCTCCGAAGCGGTCGCGGCGACGACGATGGAATATTCCATCGCGCCGTTTTCTTCGAGCTGCTTGACGATCTGCGCCACGGTGGAGCGCTTCTGGCCGACCGCGACATAGACGCAGTAAAGCTTCTTGCCTTCGTCGTCGCCCTGGTTGGCTTCCTTCTGGTTGATGAAGGTGTCGATCGCGACCGCGGTCTTGCCGGTCTGGCGGTCACCGATGATCAGCTCGC
>JACESM010000109.1 GCA_013911835.1 Porphyrobacter sp.
GCGATCACCGCATTGGGCGCGCCGCTCTGGCGGATGCGGCGGGTGAGCGCGCGGGTGTCGATGCCCGAAAGCCCGATCTTGCCATTGCGCACCATCCAGTCGGCGAAGCGCTCGAGCGAACGGAAGCTCGAAGGCTCGGTCACGTCCTCGCGCACCACGCAGCCGACCGCGCCTTCCACGCGGCTCTCCACGTCCTCGCCATTCGCGCCGACATTGCCGATATGCGGGAAGGTGAAGGTGACGATCTGCGCGGCGTAGGAGGGATCGGTCATCACCTCCTGATAGCCGGTCATGGCGGTGTTGAAGCACACCTCACCCACCGCCGATCCGACAGCACCGAAGCCCCGACCCCACACCACGGTGCCATCGGCCAGAACAAGGACTCCCGTCGCTCCTGAAGGTTGCGCGCGAGTGGATGCGGGGTCGGCCATGGGGCGCTCCGTTCGAGTGTTTCCGGCGATGGTGCTAAGTTTTGCCCGCTAGGCCCCTCGCCCCCCCGCGTCAACCTAGGCTTGGCGCTGAATTTGCGTTAGGGGCGCAGGCCATTGACCCCTTCCACAGGAATGACCCAGAAAAATGATCCGTGACGATATCAAGGCCGCAACCATCGCCGCGATGAAGGCGGGCGAGAAGGACCGCACCGCCGCGCTTCGCCAGATCAGCGCCAAGATCAAGGACCGCGACATCGAGGAACGCACCGCCGCGGCCCCGGTCACCGACGATGACGTGCTGGTGACGAGCGTGCTCCAGAAGATGGCCAAGCAGCGCCGCGAATCGATTGAAATGTATGATGCGGGCGGGCGCACGGAACTCGCCGCAGTCGAGCGCGCGGAACTGGCCGTGATCGAGGAATTCCTGCCGCAGATGATGGACGAGGCGGCCACCAAGGCTGCGATCGAAGCAATCAAGGCGGAGCTCGGCGCGAGCAGCATGAAGGACATGGGCGCGGTGATGACCGAACTGCGCGCCCGCCACGGCGCGGTGCTCGATGGCAAGCTCGCGAGCGGGCTGGTGAAGGCGGCGCTTACGTAAATGTTTGCGTGCCCGCCTCCGCGGGCACGTCCTCGGTGCTGTCCCTCCCCCCGGATCAAGTCCGGGGTCCGGGCACCTGCGGCTCGCGCGCGTGCGCTCGCGGCCCGTCCGTTGGCGGGTCGAAGGGAGAACCCGGTAAGGCGTTTCGTAGTATCCACATGAGGTGCACAGTCCCTTTGCCCTCCGCCTCGACACGCCCCCGTTAGAGGACCAATGAACTCCCATGGCCATCACCCCGCAATGGAAGGACGAGCTGCGTGCGCGGATCACGCTCTCGACGCTTGTCCAGCGCAGCGTCAAGCTGACCCGCGCGGGGCGCGAGTGGAAGGGGTGCTGCCCGTTCCACGAGGAGAAGACCCCGAGTTTCTACGTCAACGACCAGAAGCAGTTCTACCATTGCTTCGGCTGCGGGGCGCATGGCGATGCGATCAGCTGGATGGTGGACAGCCAAGGCCTGCAATTCATGGACGCGGTCAAGGAGCTTGCCGCGATGGCCGGGATGGAAGTCCCCGCCCCCGATCCGGTCATGGCCAAACGCGCCGAGCAACGCGCCAGCCTGATCGATGTGACCGAAGCCGCGCAGACGTTCTTTGTGACCAGCCTTGCAGGGCCAAGCGGCGGCGCGGCGCGCGAATACCTCCAGCGGCGCGGTTTCTCGCCACAGGTGATGGCCGAGTTCGGCTTCGGCTGGGCTCCGGATGACCGGCAGGCACTCCCCAAGGCGCTTCAGCAGTTCGGCGAGGACATGCTCGAAGGCGCAGGGATGCGCGCCGCCAACGAACAGGGCGAGCGTTACGACCGCTTCCGCGGCCGCGTCATGCTTCCTATCCAGGATGCGCGGGGCCGCGTGATCGCCTTCGGGGGCCGCATCCTCGACAAGCGCGATGGCGTCGCCAAGTACCTCAACTCCCCCGACACCGATCTCTTCGACAAGGGCCGCACCCTCTACAACCTCCACCGCGCCGCCCCCGCCGCGCGCCAGAGCGGGCGCGTGGTGGTGGTCGAGGGCTATATGGACGTGATCGCGCTCGCCAATGCGGGCATCAATGATGCGGTTGCGCCGCTCGGCACGGCGCTGACCGAAATGCAGCTCGAGTTGCTGTGGCGCATGGTCGAAGTGCCGGTCTTGTGCTTCGATGGCGATGCGGCGGGCCAGCGCGCGGCGATGCGGGCGATTGCGCGGGCGTTGCCGATGCTGGCGCCGATGCGCTCGCTGGGGATCGTGCGGCTGCCTGCTGGGCTCGATCCCGACGATCTCATCAAGCAGCAGGGCGCCAAGGCGATGGAGCGGCTGCTTGCAAAGCCTCAAGACATTTTTGAGTTCTTATGGGAGTTTGAAAAGGATTCGCATCCTTCGGAGACGATGTCAGACGTAGCTGAATTAGAAGCCCGGCTGGTCAAGAAAATCAATTCAATTGCGGACAAATCGATAAGCCGGAAGTTTTTCGGTTTAGCAAATCAGCGCATTCGCCAACTTCAAAGGGCTCTCAATTCACGTGATTTCAAGAAGCATGCGAAGAAGAAGGCAGTCGATTGGCAAGCCGAGACGAACAGTCGGATCAATAAGCCCGCCCTCGAGAGGTTTGTGATTTTTGGCGGCCAGCGGCAGGGTCTGATGCAGGCCGTGCTGGCCGGTCTCGCGCGCTATCCCGGGCAGATTGCGCGGCACACCGAGGCGCTGATCAGCCTCGCCCGGCTGCTGCCCGAGGCCGCATCCGCCATCGAATCGCTGCTCGAACTTGCGGAAACGCTTGATTCGCGCGAGGCAACCGCCATATGGCAACCCACGCAAGGCCAACCCGCCCCGTCGGCAGATATCCGCTACGCCTTTCTTGATGAAGGCACCGATCCCGACGCTGCGTGCGAGGAACTGGCTGAAGCTGTGTCGCTGCTGGTCGAAAGGCCGGCGCTTGAGGCTGCGCTCGCGGCCACGATCGCGCGTTTCGACAGCGATCCGGAAGGATCGTTTGCCGAGCAGACGCGTTTGCGTGCACAGCTCATGGCAACCGAAGAAAGATTGAAGGCCTTCGGGCGTCGCAAGGCTGCAACGCCGGCGAAGCTCGAGGCGAACACGGATGATACCGCCTGACGCGGCGGATATGGGATCAACAGGCGGCCCTGCGAACAGCGGGCCGCCCGGCAACGGACTGACACGAGAAATATGGCCGAGAAGGAAGATGCCCCGCTGATCGACCTCAATGAGGCTTCGATCAAGAAGCTGATCAGCAAGGCGAAGAAGCGCGGCTACGTCACCTATGACGAACTCAACGAGGCGCTGCCCTCGGGCGAGATGAGCCCCGACCAGATCGAGGACATCCAGACCGCGCTCTCCGAAATGGGCGTCCAGATCGTCGAGAGTGACGAGGATGCCGAAGCCGAGGCCGAAGACCGCGAGGATGGCGAGGTCGAGGACGTCGTCGCCGATGACGATGACGACGATGATGACGGGGAGCGCAAGGGCCCGGCCAAGGATGCCCGCGCCGGCAACAAGAAGCTCGCCACCGGGGAACGCACCGATGATCCGGTGCGCATGTACCTGCGCGAAATGGGCGCGGTCGAACTGCTCAGCCGCGAAGGCGAAATCGCCATCGCCAAGCGCATCGAGGCCGGGCGCGACATGATGATCATGGGGCTGTGCGAAAGCCCGATCACCTTCCACGCGATCATCCAGTGGTCCGAAGCCCTCAACAACGGCGACATGCAGCTGCGCGAGATCCTCGATCTTGACGCGATGCTCTCCAAGGAACCCCCGGCCGAAAAGATGGCCGAGGGCGCCGAGGATGATGACGACGACGAGATCTCCGAAGCCACCGCCGGCCCCACCATCCGTGAGGATGACGAAGTGGCCGACGAGCCTGAAGCGGACGCCGACGAGGATGAAGACGGCGAAGGCCGCCCCAAGCGCGAAGAGGAAGAGGAGGAGGACAACACCCTCTCCCTCGCCCAGATGGAAGCCGCGCTGAAGCCCGAGGCGCTGGAGCGTTTCGCGCGCATCACCTCGCTGTTCAACGCCTTCGAAAAGCTGCAGGCCGAACGCGTCGATACGCTGGCGGCTGGCAATGCCTTCCCGGGCGGCAAGGAAGCCAAGTACGAGAACTTGCGCGAAGAACTCACCGCCGAAGTTGAAAGCGTGCAGTTCCACGCGACCAAGATCGAATTCCTGGTCGACAACCTCTATGCCTTCAACCGCCGCCTCACCACGCTCGGCGGCCAGATGCTGCGCCTTGCCGAGCGCCACAAGGTCAAGCGCGTCGACTTCCTCACCGCCTATGTCGGCAACGAGATGGACGATGCCTGGATCAAGGAACGCGCGAAGAAGGACAAGAAGTGGGCCGCCTTCCTCGAGCGCGAGGAAGACGCGATCGAGCGCATCCGCTCGGAAATCGCCGACATCGCCGCGCAGACCGGCATGAGCCTCACCGAGTTCCGCCGCATCGTCAACATGGTGCAGAAGGGCGAGCGCGAGGCGCGCATCGCCAAGAAGGAAATGGTCGAGGCGAACCTGCGCCTGGTGATCTCGATCGCCAAGAAATACACCAACCGGGGCCTGCAATTCCTTGATCTCATTCAGGAAGGCAATATCGGCCTGATGAAGGCGGTCGACAAGTTCGAATATCGCCGCGGCTACAAGTTCAGCACCTATGCGACCTGGTGGATCCGGCAGGCGATCACCCGCTCGATCGCCGATCAGGCCCGCACCATCCGCATTCCGGTGCACATGATCGAAACGATCAACAAGCTGGTGCGCACGAGCCGCCAGTTCCTCCACGAGGAAGGCCGCGAGCCGACCCCTGAGGAAATGGCCGCGCGCCTCTCCATGCCGCTCGAGAAGGTGCGCAAGGTGATGAAGATCGCCAAGGAGCCGATTTCTCTGGAGACCCCCATCGGGGACGAGGAAGACAGCCACCTCGGCGATTTCATCGAGGACAAGAACGCGATCATCCCGGTGGATGCCGCGATCCAGGCGAACCTCAAGGAAACCGTCACCCGCGTGCTGGCATCCCTCACCCCGCGTGAAGAGCGCGTGCTGCGGATGCGCTTCGGCATCGGGATGAACACCGATCACACGCTCGAGGAAGTTGGTCAGCAGTTCTCGGTGACCCGCGAGCGTATCCGGCAGATCGAGGCCAAGGCGCTGCGGAAGCTCAAGCACCCGAGCCGGTCGCGGAAGATGCGGTCGTTTCTGGATCAGTAACGAATACGTTCTGCCAATTCTGCGAGCCGGTTGACGGTTCGCCTTAAGCTTTGAGAGCGCTCAGCGGCGCTCTCGAAATCCCAAGCCGTCCGAACGTAGTCTGAGAGCAACCGATTGTAACCGATACCTCGAGAAGCATTTGCCCCTCTTTGGATTATCAGTTCTGCGCGCACACTCTTTTGAGCTCTTCGGGCAATCGTATAGAGGTGCGCCTTGGGATCCGGCAGCGCTTCTGGATCCTGTGGGATTTTATTGAAACCAACCCCAAGAAATTGGGCGAAGTTATCTCGATCTGCGAGTAGCCAACTTTCAGTTTCCCGGACGGCCACCCTCAGGAGCAGATTATCAGGTAATACACGTCCATTGATCCAGTCTGTAACAAGCTCTCCTGCACACGGAAGCGCGTCCAAGTCGGTGAGCAGCAACACGGGGTATCTTTGCGCTATTTCAATGAAGTTACCCAACTTCGACCGAAGGTAGCCATTGCCCTTTCTACCAAGCGCTTGAACTTCTACGTCATTTCCGAAGGCGTGTGCTATCAACCGCAGACTAACGGCCTCACTCAGCTCGTCTTCTGTCGCCAGCACGATAAACATTCAAAGCGTGAATGCCAGTTGATCGGCCAACTTTGGCTTCGTCGCCGGCAGGATCACCTCCGCGACTGAAAACCCGGCACGGATCGTATCTTGCTCTTTGTCCGAAGCTCCGCGGACGGTTGATCCGTCTGCTCCAGGTTCGATTACAAGCACACCATTCGAGTCAATCCCCTGATTCTCCAGTAAAGAATCGCTATGGGTGGTAATAAGGACCTGACGCCGCCTTTTTGCCCTCTTTCTAATCTGATGCATCATCAGAGGAATTTCAGCCACGATCGCAGAATTCAAAGATAACTCAGGCTCTTCAAGCAATAACAGAGAGTCACCTTCGAGCAATGACCATAGAAGAGCAATGAGACGCAAAGTTCCGTCTGAAAATTGATCTTCGCGTTGCCAAGCCCCTTGCGGTCGGTGGTGCCGATATTTCGCCTTTAAGTGAGGGCGACCTGTAACTTTATCCTGTTCGAATTCAAGCTTATCGAACTGCGGCACTGCCTTTTGCAACACTTCTTGGATCTTGTTCAATCTTGACGCACGAACGCGCCTATCGGTTCGAGCAATTCTTTCAAGAAAGCCCTGTCCAAACGGGTCGTCCTCAAGTCTTTGCCCACCAATCTGATCCCCAAACTTTAAGAGTTGGGGCACAAGATGAAGATAGGTGACCTCAGAAAAAAACTCCGCAACTTGGCGGAATTTTTGATTGGTTTGAATTTGTTCTAAATGGGTCTGCGTAAGACGGGCCTTGTCACTTTGATCAAATTCGTCGGGTCGCTTAATAAGCGGTTTACGTTTGTCTCCACGCCAGACCTCTTCTTTGGAGATGAGCGTTCTCTGAGCTCCCATGCCTTCAGACTTAAAAGCCAAAACATACCGCCACTCCAGCCCCGAAGCGTCTTCTAGCGTTACCTCAATGCCGACTTCAGGGTCTCGTCGCGCGTGAAGGCAGCGGAGCTTTGAAAGTCCGCCGCGTTGCGCAATGGCCTTTTGGAGCCCACCTCCTTCAGGTTTGCAAACGTCTCGAAGAAAGCGGAAGACATCCAATAGGTTCGATTTACCTGATGCGTTGGCTCCGACAATGTAGGTGATGTCGGACACATTTGCGTCGACATCCCGAAAATTTCGCCAGTTTGTCAGCCGAAGGTGGGTAATGAACATCGCTCGAACTTAATTGGTGGCCTGCATTCTGGCAATGTTTGTCGCTACCTTCTCAGACCCGGTCGAAAAGCCCAGCGCAAGGGGTGGAGAATCTCTCCCCCAACGCCTATAGCCCCTGCCATGCGCATCGCCATCGCCTCCGACCACGCTGCCGTGGAGCTGAAAGCCGACCTTGCCGAATGGCTCGTCGAAGAGGGCCATGAGGTCGCCGACCTTGGCCCCGAGCCCGGCCAAAGCGTCGACTACCCCGATTACGGGTACCGCCTTGCCGAGATCATCGCGGAAGGCACGGTCGAATTCGGGATTGCGCTGTGCGGCTCTGGCATCGGCATCTCGATCAGCGTCAACCGCCACCCGCAGGTGCGCTGCGCTCTGGTCAGCGAGCCGCTTTCCGCGGCCCTCGCGCGCGAACATAATGATGCCAATTGCATCGCTTTGGGCGCGCGTCTCGTAGGGATCGAAATGGCGAAGTCCTGCGTTGCCACTTTTCTCGACACCGAATTCGCCGATGCCGGCGATCCGGCCGGGCGCCACCAGCGCCGAGTCGGCAAGCTCGGCAAGCCGCCCTTTCAGCCCGATCACATCGAGACCCACCAATGAGCACCGCCCCTCTCGACTTTGCCGCCCGCACTTCTCCGATGGACGGCTTCTGGAATGACAATCTGGCCCACGCCGATCCCGAGATCGCGGCGGCCATCGGCAAGGAGCTTGCCCGCCAGCGCGACAAGATCGAGCTGATTGCGTCAGAGAACATCGCCTCGCGCGCGGTGCTCGAAGCGGCGGGTTCTGTGTTCACCAACAAGTATGCCGAAGGCTATCCGGGCAAGCGCTACTACGGCGGCTGCGACTATGCCGACGTGGTGGAAACCCTCGCAATTGACCGCGCCAAGCAGCTGTTCGGGTGCAATTTTGCCAATGTGCAGCCCAACTCGGGCTCGCAGATGAACCAGGCGGTGTTCCTCGCCCTGCTGAACCCGGGCGACACCTTCATGGGGCTCGACCTCAATTCAGGCGGGCACCTGACGCACGGCTCGCCGGTCAACATGAGCGGCAAGTGGTTCAACGTGGTTTCCTACGGCGTGAGCCGCGAGACCGAGACCATCGACATGGACGAGGTCGCCGCCAAGGCGCGCGAGAGCAAGCCGAAGATCATCATCTGCGGCGGCACCGCCTATTCGCGGCTGTGGGACTTCCCCGCCTTCCGCGCCATCGCGGACGAAGTGGGCGCGGTGCTGCTGTGCGACATGAGCCACATCTCCGGCCTTGTCGCGGGCGGCGCGCACCCCTCGCCCTTCCCGCATTGCGACATCGTCACCTCGACCACCCACAAGTCGCTGCGCGGTCCCCGCTCGGGCATCATCCTGTGGAATGACGAGAAGTATACCAAGCCCTTGAATATGGCGGTGTTCCCCGGCCTGCAGGGCGGCCCGCTGATGCACATCGTCGCGGCCAAGGCGGTGGCGTTCAAGGAAGCGCTCGACCCGAGCTTCAGCGCCTACGCGCACCGGATCGTCGCAAACGCCCGCGCGCTGGCTGCCAGCCTTGAAGAGAACGGCCTCAGGATTGTCTCCGGCGGCACCGACAACCACTCGATGCTGGTCGACCTCACCGGCGCCAACAAGTGGGGTGGGGACGTGACCGGCAAGGACGCCGAGAAGGGCCTCGACCGCGCCTGGCTCACCTGCAACAAGAACGGCATCCCGTTCGATACCCGCTCGCCCTTCGTGACCAGCGGCATCCGCCTCGGCACGCCCGCCGGCACCACCCGCGGCTTCGGCCCCGAAGAGTTCCGCACCGTCGGCAAGCTCATCGCCGAAGTGGTTGAAGGCTTGGCCAAAAACGGCCCCGAGGGCGACGCGCAGGTTGAAGAGAGCGTGCGCCAGCGGGTCAGCGCCCTGTGCGCCGCCTTCCCCGTCTACCCCGGAATGTAAGGAACAGCCGACATGAACGAACCGAACGGATCGCAAGACTGGGTCGAAGACGTGAAGGCCGAAGTCACCGGTATGGCCAAGGGGGGCGTCAACCACCCATCGACTGCGCCGGTGCTGACCGGGGCCGCGATTGGCGCAGTGGCCGGGTGGCTGCTGCCCTTCGTGTCGCTGCCGGTCGGTCTGGCGGTGGGCGCTGGCATCGCGCTCTATCAGAGGGTCAAGAAGTAACTCCCTGAATGCGCTGCCCCTTCTGCGCCCATGACGATACCCAGGTAAAGGACAGCCGCCCGACCGAGGACAATGCCTCGATCCGGCGCCGTCGCCAGTGCTCGTCCTGCGGGGCGCGCTT
>JACESM010000011.1 GCA_013911835.1 Porphyrobacter sp.
GAGAATGCCGGAAGCCCCGCCCGGCAGGTGCCGGGCGGGGCTGGCTGTTCGGTCAGTCGCCGTTGGTGCGGCGGGCGCGCGACCAGATCAGGTTGAAGCTCTTGCCGTCTTCGTCATCGAAGAGGTTGGCAAAGATGGGAGCGGTGAAGCTGGGATCGTCGAGCTTGACCGAGAGATACTCGCGGCCTTCGTTGGAGGTCTTGGTCCAGGCGGCGCCGATTTCCGCGCGGCCGACGAAAACCCGGTGCGACGGCGCATTTTCGTTGTCGCTGGTTTCGGGGACGATGCGGATATTCTTCTGCTGCACCGACATGGTGACGATCTCGCCCTTGTATTCGTTGCCGGTCTTGGTGAAAGTTCCGATGTTGGCCATGATGCATTCCTTCAAGTTGGTCGAACCCGCGCCCATCGCGGCCTCGATGGCTGGTTGAAGGCAGGGGCTTGCGCCCGCTGCACTGGAACGGCCGAAACGCAGTGGAGGACGACGGCCAGACGGCTTTCTTGCCTCGCGAGGAATGGGCGGCACGCCCAGGGGAAGAAAGTTGGCGGAGACGGCGTTGCAGCAAGGGATCAAGCGGCGAAGCCATCCCCTGCCAACCACAGCCATTGACGAGGCAGCAGTGGGCTCGGGTCACACTTGACCGGGAGAAATGGCACTTCCCGGACTTCCAAGCCCGAACTGCGATGACAAAGGTGTCGTCACCGGTGTGCTGCCTAGTCGTCACTGCAATCGCAGATATCGGCAACGGCCATGCGCCAATCCGGGCCTGATTGAGATCAGCGCAATCGGTCCGCCACTGGCCAGCTCAAAACCGGCTGCGAATTCTCGGCCTCGCTCCGACCGCGCAAACGCCCAGACCAAGCTGACCTAAGAAGAGGGACGCAGAAACTGCCACTCGAACACAACGCCTGCCTCGTACTGGCCGATTTGGCCGTGCGAGCCCCGCCGGGCACCTGCCGGGCGGGCGTTCGAAAATGGCAAAGCTAGGGCCGGGCGCGGTTCGATTGCGTCCAGGATGCAGCCGCGATTGTCGCAGCGCCAAGCAATGAAAAGGCGTGTTGCCATGCGCTTGGCGGCATGGTCGCCGCAACAATGCCGTGGACTGCTAGATAGCCTGCAATGGCTGCGGGCGCGGCAAAGGCAAGGCCGATCGCTGCCCGCGTCAGGTCGGACTTAGCGAACGCCAGTGCTAACCGGGCTGCAGCGAGCAGAATGATCGCGGATATGGCTGCGGCGGCGAGCGCAGCGAGAATGCCGCTATCGGTGCGGTAAGTCGCCGAACCCGCAAGAAACGCGACGAACAGCGGAAGGGCGTAAATCGAAAGGCGGAATAGAAGCGCGCAGCACAGGAATACTGCGACGATTATCAGGGCAAAGCCGATCAGCATGGCGTCCTCCTTGGAACCAAGGGCAAGGGACGCGCTCTCCACCTCCACCGCAGCGCAATGTGCATGGAAGCAATAGCAGAAATGCGCATCGGCTGGAATACCCGATGGGCATCCAGCCATGCGCCGCAACGCGATCTGACGCGATCAGGGATTGAACGGGTCATATTCATGGATGACGCTGTCGGCATCGCCATCGAATTCGGCGGTGGGAACGGCGGCATAGCCATTACCGGCTTGGAACAGGGTAACGCAGACCATTAGTGTGCGGGCGAGGCTCCAGGCGTGACGCTGTGCGACGGTGAGTGACATGTTCGAGCTCCTGTCTCGGAGCAGGGACCATCCCCGCTCGACAGGCCCCGGACAGACGACGCAAAGCCGCAATCACCACGAAGGCGCAGACACAGTGGCCGCACGCATAGCGTAGCGGACCCTTTACGGGTTGATTGAAGGAGGCTTGGGGTCGGCCAACGGATTGGCCACGAAGAGCAGGGTGGGCCTTGCGTGGTCAACGAAGGAGCCGAAGTTCGACACCAAGGGTTGAATGTCTAAATCTGGGACTTTTCTGCCATTCAAAAACAGCGGGCAGGAAGGCCGGTTTCGCCAGATGCGGACACGGCCATGTCCAGCCGCATCGATGGCGGCTACCAAGTGTTCGTTTTCTGAAAGCCGACATGCTGGAATCGACCCCTGAGCGGCCAATCAGTGGTATTGGCCAAACAACCTCGCCAGCGGTTTCATCAGGGTTGGCATCCAGGTGAGAGCAATGCCTGTGAGCAGGCTTCCGAACCCGACGACCAAGGGCCAAAACAATGTGCCAAAACTGAACCCATCTCGGAGGATCACCAGCATCAGGCTCGCCGCGATCAGGCACCAACCAATCCGGCCGGTCGAACGGCGCGGCGCTGACATCGTACCGGTCACCGCCTGCCAATGTCGCGGCTGCGATAGGGCAAGAATGGCGCTACCGAGCACGGACGTGACGGCGGCGGCGATCAGCAACGCAGCGCTCATTCAGCAGGGGCAATGATGGCAGGTATGCTTGCAGGAGCCAGCTTGAGCGCCGACCACCCCGCTATCCCGGCCGTGAGCAGCAACAGCATGTCCATCACTGCGACTGCCCATTGCCCGGCATTGATTGTAGCTGCGATTTGATCACCGGTGGTGGCCGCGTTGAGAACAACCGCGCCGAGGGCGAGGGCGGCAATCGCCCAGCATTGGTGGACCCAAGCGGTTTCTTGAAGGAAGGCAGCGTGGAGAAAAGTAGCGAGCCACGCCAGCCAGAACATTCGGACTTCGAGTTCAGCTCGTCCATCGGCCCAATTCCCGATGTCTGTCGGTAGCAGGCGGTTGGCCACGAAAAAGACTCCTGTAGCGACAATGATGCCCGTCACTCCGCCGATGGTCAACGCCTCGACGGTGCGATAGCCTAGCGAGCCTTCCGCCCATCTGCCCTCGCGGCTTCTCAGCCAGAACAGCATGCCTGTGGCGATCATGACGCAGCCGCCGAGACCGCCGAGGAAATAGAGCCAGCGCAGCGGCCAGTGACCGAACTGCATGAAGTGCGCGCCTTGAATCCACGCCCCAGCCTCGCCTATCGGAGGCAAGCTGAAATTGCGAATCAGCTTGCCGCTCGGTCCGTCGAACACCGCGACATATTCGCTGAGCACCACGCGGTCTTCGGGAAAGGTGTTGCGGAAATAGACTACTGCGGTTTCGTCGGCATGGTTGAGCACGCGAACGAGGTTGGTCTTGACCGGCACGCCCTCCTCGGCAGACCATAGCGCCTCGGCCTCGCGCTTCATGGCATCGACTGATGCGAGCGGCGCAGGCCGACCGCTCCTTGGCGGCGCGGCGTAGTCGCCCGTCATCTCGGCATACGCTGCGTCCATGTCGCCATCGAAGGCTTCGCCGATACCCCACGGCAGGTAGAGGAAGGCGAAGATCAGCAGGCCTGAAAAGGGCATAAGGAAATAGAACGGTAGGCCGATCAGCGACGACAGGTTGTGCAGATCGAGCGTCGCGCGCCGGGCCTTGCGGTGCGGGCGAAAGACGAAGAACTCGGCGATGATCTTGCGGTGGATGAACAGCCCCGAGACCAGCAGGATCAGCATGGCGAGCGCGGCGAGGCCGACGATCCAGGTGCCGAGGTTCTGCCACTCAATCATCAGCGACAGGTGGAAGGGGTAAAAGAACCCACTCGCCGCCAGACTGTCGGTCAGTTCCAGCGGCTTTCCGGTCGCCGGGTCGAGCGCGCTGTCTTGAAAATTGCCATCGGTGCCCTCGTAAAAGAAGCCGATCGACGGATGGCGTTCGGTCGGCACCACGAAGTTGATGTAGTCGCTTGCCCGCGCTTCGGGGGGGAGCTCAGCCAGCAAACGGTCATATGAAATCTCGCGCTCCTGATAAACGATCCGGGTTTCGGGGATCATCCACCCGTCGATCTCGGGCGCAAAGATCGTGAGCGAGCCCATCCAGAAGACGGCGAACATGACAATGCCCAGCGCAACCCCCAGCCAGCTGTGCGCCCAGTGCATTGCGTGGCGGAACTCAGCGCTGATCCGTGCCATCGCGCCCTCGCTTTCAGTTTATCCGCGCCAAAAGGACAAACACCGTGGCAACCACCAGCACCGCAATGCCATCACGGACGGGATGCCGTGTGGCGAACATCATCAGGCAGATCGGCACATAAACCAAGAGCGCCAGCATCAGAGCGAGAGAAACGGCCTCGCCCCGCGCCATGCCCAGCAGCGGCAGCAGCTTTCCGCTCGCCGCCACGAGGGCAGAGACCAGCGCGTAACCGCCGCCGAACCCGACGAGTAGCCGCCAGACGATGCGTCTCGCGCCATCGTGCTGGATGGTGCCCGCCATTCGCGATCAGAACTCCGCCGCCAGAGAGAAGAACGCCGCGCGCGGCGAGCCGAACAGAAAGCTGCCAAATGCGGTGCCCTCGACAAAGTTCGCGTCGGTGACGTTGCGGACATTCACCCGCGCGGTCAGGCGCTGGTCGCCCAGATCGAAGGCATAGCGCAGGCCGAGATCGACCCGCACATAGCCATCGATGGTGAAGGTGTTGAGCTCGTCCGCAAAGCGCTCGCCGGTCAGAAACACCCCGCCGTTGAGTGCCAGACCGGGCACAGCGGCGACCTCGTAATCGGCAAACAGGTTGATCTGGTATTCGGGCACGCCGCTGGGGCGATTGCCATCAAGCACCGGGTCATTGGGGTTGTCGATGGTGGGATCAAGATAGAGCCCGCCCGCGATAAGCCGCAGGCCCGGAACGACTTCGCCGGTAAGCGTTACTTCGACGCCGCGATGCACCTGATCGCCGAGATAGTCGAAGATGTCATCCTCATTGAACGTCGCCAGGGGCTGGCTGATGTCGAAATAGGCAGCGGTGATGATCGCGCCGCTGCCCATCTCGGCCTTGACCCCGGCCTCGAACTGGCTGGTGGCGGCAGGCGGCAGGAAGGCATCGCCGTCGATCCCGAAATTGGCGGCATCTTCCGGAATCTGCTCGCCCTGCGTGATCCCTTCGGCATAGCTGGCATAGACAGTCAGCCGCTCGGTGGGCGTGTAGAGCACACCGAAACTGGGCACGAAATCGCTGTCCTCGTAGGTCGTCTCGAGCGTTTCAGCATCGTTGAAGCGATCAAGGTTCTCCTGCCGTGACCAACGCACGGCAGCGAACAGCTTGAACTGGTCATTCAGCGTGATGAGATCGGATACGAACAGCGCATCCTGGTTGAAGCGTATCGCATCAACGTCAGGGGTCTCGTTGACCGGCGGGCGGGGCAGGGCGACGGGATTGAAGATGTTCGATGTGCCCGCCACCAGACAGCAATCCCCGCCGAGCGAGAAGCGCAGCGGATTGCGGCTGATCGCGCCGCCGAAGGCGATGTCATGGGTCATGCCGAAGGTATCGACCTGCCCGGTGACGAAGATTTCCGCCGAGAAGGGATCGCGCACCTGATCAGCGTCGAAGAAGATGTCCTGTTCGAAATCGCCATTGGCCTGCAAGGTGCCAAAGGCGATCCCGGCGGCCTGCTGGTCGCGCTCAAGCCGCATCTGCTGCGCGCGGGCCTCGACGGTCCACTTCTCCGAAATTTCGTATCGCGCACCGATCGAGCCGACGAAATTGGAGGTGGGGTAGGTGCCCCATTCCTGGCCGATGAAGGTGGTGCGGTCGAAGCTTTCGATCAGCGCGCGGCGCTCGTCGGGGGTCACATCGTCGGCGAAGGAGCCGAGCGAGAGGTTCGCCTGTTCCTCCAGCTCGCGATATTGGTATTCGCCTTCGAAATCGATGGTGAGCCGGTTGGTCGGCTGCCATTCGAACAGCGCACTGACCATGTAGCGCGGCCCTGCAACATCATCGACAAAGGTGGCCTCGTGCGAGGCCACCGCGTTGACGCGGTATCCCAGCGTATCGCTGATCCGCCCGCCAAAATCGGCATGGACGCCGACCGAACCAAAGCTGTCGCCAAACGCCTGAACAAAGCGATAGGGTGTATCGGTTGGCCGCTTGAGCACATAGTTGATCACCCCGCCCGGCGGCGTGAACCCGTATCGCACCGAGGCCGGCCCCTTGATGATCTCCACCGCCGCCTTGTTCTCGAAGGGGCTTTGCACCTGGTTCTGGAAGATCAGCCCCTCGCGCCGGTAGCTGGTCGAATTGTCGAGATTAAACCCGCGTAGGTTGACCGTGTCATTGAAACCCGGGGGCGTGCTGACCGTGGTCGAGGGATCGTTGCGGGCAATATCGCCAAGCGCGCGCACCTGCTGATCGAGCAGCACTTCCTGCGGGATGGTCGTCACTGAGAACGGCGTATCGAAAATGCTTTGCTCGCCAAAGTTGGCGCCCGACTGGGTGTCCGAGGTGTAGCCACTCTCGCGCTTGCCGACCACGAGGATGCCTTCAGCGGTCTTGCGTTGATCGGCGCGAGCATCGGCATCGGCCTGCTCCTCGTTTCTGGACTGTGCTTGGGCCGCCTGTGGCAGCGCTGCTGCACACGCGATGGCAAGGACGACGAGAGAGGTAGTGTTGCGAAACCTGTTCATGTTGTCCCCGTTGCTTGTCTTTCGCGCTCTTTATGCAAATGCGAATGATTGTCAATTGCTGTCAAGCGCGGTCGGAGGTTGCGAGCCGCAAATGCGCTTGTCGCCTGACGGGCGCGATGCGATAGCGTGGTCATGAAGATCGCCATCGTCGATGAAAGCTCCATGCGCGCTTCGATCATCGAAGAAGGGCTTGGCCGGCTTGAAAATGCCGAAATCTTTACCCTCACGCAGCGCCACGGACTACTCGCTGCGATTGAGCAGATTGCGCCTGACGTGGTGCTGATCGACCTCGGCAACCCGTCGCGCGATGTACTGGAGGAATATTTCGCGGTCAGCCGCGCGTTGTCGCGCCCGATTGCGATGTTTGTCGACGAAAGCGACGATGCCTCGATCGCAGCGTCGATCGATGCCGGGGTTTCAGCCTATGTCGTCGACGGGCTGGCGAGCCACCGGATCAAGCCGCTGCTTGATCTGTGCATCAAGCGGTTCCACGCTTTTGCCCGGTTGCAATCCGATCTGGCCGATGCGCAGGGCAAGCTGGCCGAGCGCGATCACATCGACCGTGCCAAACGCATCCTGATGCGCAGCCGCGGCATTACCGAGCCGGAAGCCTATGCCGAATTGCGGCGCAAGGCGATGTCTTCGAACAAGCGGATCGCCGAAATCGCCGAAGCGGTCGTCACCGCGCATGATCTGCTGGGAGGGGACTGACCATGGCCGATGCCAAGCTGACCATCGGGTTCCTGCCGCTGGTGGATGCCTGCCTGCCGATTCTGGCGCATGAACACGGCTTTGCCGCTGACGAGGGCGTGGCGCTGACATTTGTGCGCGATGTGAGCTGGGCGACCGTACTCGACCGGCTGCTCTATGGCCACACCGATGGCGCGCACATGATCGCGCCGCTGGCGATTGCGACCACGCTGGGGCTGGGCCGGCCAGCGCAGCCGCTCGCCGCGCCTTTTGTGCTGGGGCTGAATGGCAATGCGATCACCTTGAGCAAACCTCTGGCGGCACGGGTGGCGGCACCGGGCGAGTATGGCGATCCCGCAGCGGTTGGCGCGCAGCTGCGCGAAGCAGCAGCGGCGGCGCAGGAGCAGGGGCGGCGGCTGCGGTTTGGCGTCGTGCACCGCTTCTCCAGCCACAATTACAAGCTGCGCTACTGGCTCTCCGCCTGCGGCATCCGGCCTGATCACGATGTCGAGATCGTCACCATCGCCCCGCCATTCGTCCCCGATGCGCTGGCGAGCGGGGAGATTGACGGGTCTTGTGTGGGCGAACCGTGGAGCTCGGTTTGCGTCGAACGCGATGTCGGCACCATCGTGCTCGCCACGGCGCAGATCTGGCGGCGCGGGGTGGAAAAGGTGCTGGCGGTGCGCGAGCCGGTGCTGGCCGAAAAGGCCGAAGCCTTTGCTGCGCTGATCCGGGCGATGCGCCGGGCGGGCCGCCACTTCATCGACCCGGCCAATTTTGCCGAGAACGCCCGCATCCTTGCCTCGGCGCCCTATCTTGATGCTGACCCTGCGCTGGTGCTGCGGGCGATATCGGACCGGCTGGTGCTGGCGCATGATGCTGCGCCGGTGCACTTGCCTGATCTGATGTTCCAGCACAGCGAGGCGGCCAATTTTCCGTGGATGAGCCAGGCAGCGTGGCTCTATTCGCAGATGGTGCGCTGGGGGCATACGGCGTTT
The DNA here is from genome assembly GCA_013911835.1 of Porphyrobacter sp. Classification (GTDB taxonomy): domain Bacteria; phylum Pseudomonadota; class Alphaproteobacteria; order Sphingomonadales; family Sphingomonadaceae; genus Erythrobacter. The sequence continues at coordinate 8,133 of JACESM010000011.1, forward strand.
GATTCGGCCGACGCCGCGCGGGCGATGCGGGTGTTCCGGCCCGATGTCTACCGCGCCGCGCTGATCAATACCGGCGATGATCTGCCCAATGCCAGTTCCAAGGTTGAAGGCAGCGTAACGCAGTTGACGCAGGTCGGCGCGCAGCAAGGCACGCTGACGCTGTCTGCCAACCGCTTTTTCGACGGGCTGACCTTCGATCCCGACCAGATCGAGGCCTATCTTGCCGCCTTGCCCTGACCAGAAAAAATGCTGCGCTGCAAAATAAGGCTTTACGCGGCGGCACCGGCTGGCTTATCTTTTGTCCCGAAGCTGCTGAGCAATCCAGTGCCGGATGTGCTCGCGGGCAGTTATTTCTGAACGATTTACGGCAACGACGCCGCCCGATCCACACCTGACAAAGGTGCATCGTGGCGGCTTTTTGATTTTTGGCATCGGCCCCTGTCGATGCTGCATCCGGCGGGCAACGGCGCTCGCCTCTCGTGGCCGGTCAGGCACCGGCTTTAGCCAGAGAGGTGATCCATGCGCGCATCCCCACACTGCTTGCTTGCCCTGACAGCCGCTTGCTGCAACGCCCCGGCGCTGGCTGCGCCCGGCGATCCGATTGCGCTTGCCGATGGCGTGACGCTGGATCCGATCCTTGCGCTGAAGGTGCGTTACGAAACGGTCGAGGAAGACAGGCCGCTGGAACCGGCAGACGCGCTGACGGCCCGGGTGCAGGCCGGGTTCGAACTGGCCAGCGGCGCGTTTTCGCTGTTGGTCGAAGGCGAGGCCACGACCGAACTGACCGACAATTTCAACAACACCATCCCCGGCAATGGCCGCACCGGCTTTTCGGTGGTGGCCGACCCTGAGAACCTCGAACTCAACCGCGCCCAGATCGCCTGGCGCGATGGCGCGAGCAGCGTCACGCTGGGCCGGCAGCGGATCATCCTCGATGATGCGCGCTTCGTCGGCAATGTCGTGTGGCGGCAGAACGAACAGACCTATGATGCCGTGCGCGGGCAGACCGCGATCGGACCGGTCCGGCTCGATGCAACCTATGCCAGCGCGGTGCAGACCGTGTTCGGCGCGGATAGCCCCAATTTCCGGTTCAGCGGCGATCTTGTGTTCCTCAACGCCGGGGTCAAGCTGCCAAGGGGCGAGGTGACGGGCTTTGCCTATCTGCTCGATTTCGACACCCGGCTGAACGCATCGAGCAATACCTTCGGCGCGAAAGCCGCCTTCAGGCTGCCTGTCGGCCCGGTAACGCTCAATGCCAAGGCGACACTGGCTACCCAGTCCGACACCGGCGGCAATCCGGTCGGCTATACCGCTCGCTATCTGCAAGGCGATCTGGGCGCGACATGGGCCGGTTTTTCGCTGGGGGCCGGGGTCGAACAGCTCGGCAGCGATGGCGGGCGCGCCGGATTTCAGACGCCGCTGGCGACGCTGTTCGCTTTCAATGGCTGGGCCGATCTGTTCCTGCGCACGCCCGATGCGGGCCTGACCGACACCTTCGCCCGCGCCGGCAAGAAGTTTGCTGTGAAAGGCCTCGGCACAGTCGATCTGCTCGCCGTCTACCACCGCTTCGACAGCGATTTCGGCAGCCAGCGTTACGGCGACGAGATCGATCTGTCCGCCGGCCTTGCCGTGGGCCGCGCATCCTTCCTCGCTCGCTTTGCCAGCTACCGGGCCGATGGCTTTGCCGTCGATACCCGCAAGTTCTGGCTCCAGACCGAAATCGCATTCTGACCTCAAGGAGACGCTTAATGGCCTATCTTGCCCCGAGTGAATTCGTGCCCAAGCTGATTGAATCCGGCGAATCCAAGATCATGATGTCGACCAAGGACACGCTGATCCGCGCCTTCATGGCAGGCGCAATTCTGGCGCTGGCGGCAGCATTTGCGGTGACGATCAATGTCCAGACCGGGCAGCCGCTGGCGGGCGCGGTGCTGTTTCCGGTGGGGTTCTGCCTGCTGTATCTGCTCGGCTATGACCTGCTCACCGGCGTGTTCGTGCTTGCCCCGCTGGCGGTGTGGGCCAAGCGTCCGGGGTGCACCTGGAGCGGGGTGCTGCGCAATTGGGGGCTGGTGTTCGTCGGCAATTTTGCCGGTGCGCTGACCACCGCGGTGATGATGGCGATCTACTGGACCTATGGCTTTGCCGCCGAGGTTGATCCGGTCGGCCAAGCGATGGCGATCACCGGCGAAAAGCGCACGCTGGGCTATGCCGCCTATGGCGCGGCCGGGTGGCTGACGATCTTTGTGCGCGCGGTGATGTGCAACTGGATGGTATCGACCGGCGTGGTCGGCGCCAGCATGTCGAGCACGGTCAGCGGCAAGGTGATTGCAATGTGGATGCCGATCATGCTGTTCTTCTACATGGTGTTCGAACATTCGATCGTGAACATGTTCCTGTTCCCGACCGGCCTGATGCTGGGCGGCGAATTCACCATCGCCGACTACCTGTTGTGGAATGAAGTGCCGGTGGTGCTGGGCAATCTGGTCGGGGGGCTGACGTTCACCGGGCTGATGCTCTATTCGACCCACTACCGCACCTCGCCCAAGCGCAACGCGGCGGAACTGAAGATTGCCGCCTGAGCGGGCTGAACCTGTGGGGGCGGCGCAAGGCAATGCGCCGCCCGACCGGCTCACCGTGACGGTGGGGCAATATTCCTGCGCCGGGGCGAAGCCTGCCAATCAGGACTTTTACGGCTGCATCCTGCCCGACGGCGATCTGCTGGCGAACAAGGGCATGGCCTTTGTGGTGGCCGACGGGATCAGCACCAGCCGCCGTGGGCGTGAGGCGGCGGAGACGGCGGTGGCGAGTTTCCTCACCGATTACTACGCCACGCCCGATGCCTGGTCGCCCCGGACCAGCGCCCAGCGGGTGATTGCGGCGATCAACAGCTGGATGCACGGCCAGAACGCCGCGCTCGGCGGTTTTGCCGACAGTGACCGCGCGCGTGAGGCGGAGGGGCTCGTCACCACCTTCACCGCGCTGATCCTGCGCGATGCCGCCGCGCATATCCTGCACCTTGGCGATGGCGTTGCAGCGCGGGTGAACGCAGGCGGCTTGGAACGCCTGACCGAGGCGCACCGCGTGCCCGCCGGCGGCGGCGCGCATTTGCTTGCCCGCGCATTGGGCATGGGCCGCCATGTCGAGATCGATCACAGCTGCATCATGGTCCAGCCCGGCGATATCCTGCTGATGGCGACCGACGGGATCGGCGACGGCCTGACGGACCGGGAGATTGCGCAGGCGGTGCAAGCCAACCCCGATCTCACCGCCGCCGCCTGCCAGCTGTGCGAGGCCGCGCTGGCAGCGGGGGCCGAGGACAACCTCACCGTGCAACTGGTGCGGGTGGACAGCGTTCGCCAGGGCGCGGCAGATGATCTGGTCGCGGCCGAGGCCCAACTGCCCGATCCGCCCGAATGGCAGGCCGGGCAGGGCTGTGATGGCTACACCCTGCTGCGCCCGCTCCATATCGGTGGCCGCAGCCACGTATGGCTCGCCCGCGATACGGCCACCGGGGCCGCGGCGGCGATCAAGCGGCTTTCGGCCGAGCGGGCGGGCGATCCGCAGGCCCGCAGCGAGCTGTTGCTGGAGGAATGGGCGCTTGGCCGGGTGCGCAGCCCGCATGTGCTCGGCTGCCCGCCCCGCACCCGCCCGCGACGTTTCCTCTACGCCGTCAGCAGCTATTGCGATGGCGTCACGCTGGAACAATGGCAGCGCGATCACCCCAGCGCCGATATTGCCGCTGTGCGCGCCATCATTACTCAGGTGGCACGCGGGCTCTATGCGCTGCACCGGCGGCAGATCATCCACCGCGATCTGCGGCCCGCCAACGTGATGATCGATGACGACGGCACCGCGATCATTATTGACCTGGGATCGGCCCGGATCGACGGGCTTGCCGAACACGCGCCGCACGCTGGCGAGGATGCCTTTGCCGGAACCCTGCAATTTTCCGCGCCCGAACTGTATCGCGGCCTGCCCGCCAGCGAGCAGAGCGACCTCTATTCGCTCGCTGCGATGACCTATTATCTGCTGACCGGGCACCTGCCCTATGGCCCGCGTGCGGGCGCGGCTGATACCCTGTCGCGCCAGCGCCGCCTGCGGTATGTGCCGGTGGCGACTTATCGGGATGACGTGCCTGACTGGGTTGACGCCGCGCTTGCCCATGCGCTGCACGTGGAACCGCATCTGCGTTATCAGGAGGTCAGCGCCTTTGTGCATGATCTCAGCGTCCCCAACACCGCGCTCACCCACCCCCAGCCTGCCCCGCTGCTGATGCGCAATCCGGTGGTGCTGTGGCAGGTGGTCAGCGCAGGTCTGGCCGCAGCGTTGGTGATCGCACTGATGCGCTGATCATGCTGCAATGCAAAAAGGAGGTTGGCAAGCCGATGCAACTCGGGTAGTTTCTACATCGTCAGCGTTCCAACGGAGGAACGCGCCTGACCTTACTCTCTCCCCATATCAACGTGGCAATGGCGCCGCCGGTCCCTTGGATGACCTGGCGGCTTTTTTGCGTGCGTTGTCGGCACAGGATCACAGCGCATGAACGCGATTTTTCCCTTCCCCGATACGTCCAGCAGCCGCGAAAAGCTGGTGGTGATCGGCAACGGCATGGCCGGGTGCCGTGCGGTTGAAGACGTGCTGGCCCGCGCCCCCGGCCGGTTCGATATCACCATCATCGGGGCCGAACCGCGGGTCAATTACAACCGCATTATGCTGTCCCCCGTGCTGGCAGGCGAAAAGGCGTTTGACGACATCATCATCAACGGCCCGCAATGGTATGCGGATAACTCCATCGCGCTCATCAGCGGCGATCCGGCAGAACGGATCGACCGCGAAGCGCGCATGGTCATCACCCGTTCGGGTCTTGCCCTGCCGTATGACACGCTGCTGATCGCCACCGGCTCTGATCCCTTCATCATCCCGGTGCCGGGGCGTGATCTGGCCGGTGTGGTAACGTTCCGGGATCTGGATGATGTCGACCGCATGATCGCCGCCGCCGAGGCGGGCGCGGGTGAAGGCAGCAACGCTGCGGTGGTGATCGGCGGGGGCCTGTTGGGGCTGGAGGCAGCGCACGGGCTGGCCCTGCGCGGAATGCAGGTCACCGTGGTGCATCTCATGCCGACCCTGATGGAGCGCCAGCTCGATGAAGCCGCCGGATGGCTGCTGCGGCAGGAACTGGAACGGCGCGGGCACACCATCCTCACCAGCGCCAACACCAAGGCGATCCTTGGCGCGGCGGGCCGGGTCGCCGGCATCGTGCTGGAAGACGGCACCCGCATCCGCGCCGATCTTGTGGTGATGGCCGCCGGGATCAAGCCTGCCACTGCGCTGGCCAAAAGCGCCGGTCTCGCCTGCGAGCGCGGGATTGTGGTCGATGACCACATGCAAACGTCCGATCCTGTGATCCTTGCGGTGGGCGAATGCGTGCAGCATCGCGGGGCCTGCTACGGCCTCGTCGCGCCGATCTGGGAGATGTGCCGGGCGCTGGCCGACTGCCTCACCGGCAGCGGTGGCGGGGGCGGCTATGAAGGCTCGGTCACCTCGACCAAGCTCAAGGTTTCCGGCATCGATGTTTTCTCTGCGGGCGATTTTTCGGGCGGCGAGGGGAGCGAGGATGTGGTGATGCGCGATGCGGCGCATGGCATCTACAAGCGGCTCGTTATCAAGGACAACCGGCTGATCGGCGCAGTGCTCTATGGCGATACAGCGGACGGCAACTGGTATTTTGATCTGCTGCGCAAGGGTGAGGATATCGCCGACATCCGCCAGTCGCTGATCTTCGGGCAGGCCTATGCCGCAGGCGGCGCGGGCGGCGATCCGCACGCTGCCGTGGCAGCACTCGCCGATGATGCCGAGGTGTGCGGCTGCAACGGTGTGTCCAAGGGCGCGGTCATCTGCGCCATCAACGAAGGCGCGCACAGCGTTGCCGCCGTCAGGTCGACCTGCAAGGCTTCGGCCAGCTGCGGTTCGTGCACCAATATCGTCGAAAGCCTGCTCGCCCTGACCCTGGGCGCCGAGGTTGAGGCTGGGCCGAAAACGCTGTGCGGCTGCACCAGCTTCACCCATGATGATGTGCGCCGCCTGATCGCGGAACGCGAATTAAAGCTGATCCCGCAGGTCATGCAGGAACTGCACTGGACCACGCCCGAAGGCTGCGCATCATGCCGTCCGGCGCTCAATTACTATCTGCTGTGTGCCTGGCCCGGCGAATATGAGGACGACGAAACCAGCCGCTTCGTCAACGAAAGGCTTCACGCCAATATCCAGAAGGACGGCACTTATTCCGTCGTCCCGCGCATGTGGGGCGGCATCACGTCCCCGCGCGAATTGCGGGCGATCGCCGACGTGGTGGAGAAATACAACGCGCCGATGGTCAAGGTCACCGGCGGGCAGCGGCTCGATATCTTCGGGATCAGGAAGGAGGATCTGCCCGCCGTCTGGGCCGATCTCAACGCGGCCGGCATGGTCTCGGGCCACGCCTATGGCAAGGCGCTGCGCACGGTGAAGACCTGCGTGGGCAGCGAATGGTGCCGCTTCGGCACGCAGGATTCCACCGGGCTGGGCGTGAAGATTGAACAGGCCACCTGGGGCAGTTACATGCCGCACAAGTTCAAGATCGCGGTCAGCGGCTGCCCGCGCAATTGCGCCGAGGCGACAATCAAGGACTTCGGCATCGTCTGCGTCGACAGCGGCTATGAACTCCACGTCGGCGGCAATGGCGGCATCAAGGTGCGGGTCACCGATCTTCTTTGCAAGGTCGAAACAGAGGCCGAGGCGATGGAGCACTGCCTCGCCTTCATCCAGCTTTACCGCGAAGACGCGCATTATCTTGAACGCACGGCGCCGTGGATTGAACGCAAGGGTCTGGAATGGCTGAAAGCGCAGCTGTTCACTGATCCTGACCGGATCGGCAGGCTCGCCGCGCGGTTCCGCCTGTCGCAGAAATACTGGCAGATCGACCCCTGGGCAAGCCGCGCAGCAGGCGCGCATCACGATCTGCACCAGCACCTTGCCGAAGTCCGCCCGCTTGATCTGGAGAAGGCACAATGAACAGCGATACTGTGGGCCAATGGCTCGATATCGGACCCGTCACCCAGATCAAGGCTGGCAGCGCCCGCACGCTTCCGGTGGCAGGGGGCGAGGAGATCGCGGTGTTCCTTACCACCCGCGGGGAATATTTCGCGCTGGTCAACAAATGCCCGCACAAGCACGGGCCCTTGAGCGAAGGTCTGGTGCATGGCGACAGCGTCACCTGCCCGCTGCACAGCTGGCGCATCTCACTGCGCACGGGCGAGGCGCTGGGTGATGACCGGGGGTGCACGCCGACGATCCCCTTGAAGGTGGAGAGCGGGCGCATTTTCCTGCTGCGCGAAGCGGTACTGGCGCCGCGCCGTCATCCCGACAGCAAGCCTTGCGCGCTGGACACCGCCGCATGATCGCGCCGGGCGAGGTGTGGCTGGTGGGCGCAGGCCCCGGCGATCCCGATCTGCTGACGGTCAAGGCCGCAAGGCTGATCGCGGCGGCCGGCGTGGTGTTCTACGATGCGCTGGTCGGCCCCGGCGTGCTCGACCTGATCCCGCTGGATGCGCGCCGGGTGCCGGTGGGCAAGCGATTCGGCCGCCATTCCAAACCTCAGGAAGCGATCGACGCACTGCTGGTCGCCGCCGCATTGGCGGGTGAGCGGGTGGTGCGGCTGAAAGGCGGCGACCCTGCCATCTTCGGGCGTGCGGCAGAGGAACTCTCCGCCTGCCGCGCCGCTGGCGTGCTGACCCGCATCTGTCCCGGCGTGACCGCCGCCAGCGCGGCTGCCGCCAGCCTTGGCACCTCGCTGACCTTGCGCGGGCTTGCCCGGCGGCTGACCTTCGTCACCGCCCATGCGCGTGGGACCGAACCGCTCGATCTGGACTGGAGCGCGCTGGCCGATCCTGCCGCGACGCTGGCGATCTACATGGGCAAGGCGGCCGCCCCGCTGGTCGCCCGCGAATTGCAGCGCGCTGGCCTCGCCGCCGATACGCCGGTGGCGATGGTCGAAAATGCCAGCCTGCCGGAGGAACGGATTTTCACCACCTGCCTCGAACTGCTGCCGCTCGCCGCGCGGACCGCGCTGGGGGACGGCCCCGCGCTGATACTGGTGGGAGCCGCGATGTCGCTTGCGCACATAAATGCCGCGCAGGAAGCCCCAGGCGAAGGAGCCGTAGTCTGCGTCCCGGCAGAGCGCCTTGCGAGAGGGGCTATCCCTCTCGCCGGAACACACACCAGATGAACTTCTGCGCAGCGCCCCACGGGGTGAGGTGTTCCTCACGCCAGTCGTCGAGCACCGTGAACTCGCTTCCGATTGCAGCGGCAAGGCTTGCCGCATCATGGCGCTGCACTGCCAGGCCGCTGCATTTTTCTGGCCCATCGGGCGCGAAGGTGGCAATGATGACGAGTGCATCGGACGCGGTTCCGGCCAGCAAAGCGCGCCGATAGGCGGCCCGTTGCTCCGGCTCGGTCAGGAAATGGAAGACGGCCCGGTCATGCCATACCCCGTAGCGCCGTGGCGGGTCCCAGCGGGTTATGTCGGCGATCTCCCAGTGGACGCCCGCTGCAGCCTCGCCCAGTCGGGCTTGCGCCGCCTCCAGCGCCCGGGCGGCAATATCGACCACGGACACATCGCTCCACCCGTTTGCCAGCAAGGCGTCGACGAGATTGGAGGCGCCCCCTCCGATGTCGACGAAAGGTGTCGTGTGGGGCACATCAAAGCGTACAAGCGCGGCAAGCGAAGGGCGCGGTTCGCTCTGGAACCAGCTGACCTCGCTGGGTGCCTTGTTGGAATAGACCCGATCCCAGTGCTGCTGGGGTTCTTCTGTCATCGTGCGCCCTCTTTCATGAGCAATCGATTAGCTACTTCGCTTGCAGCAGCGGCCGCCAGCAGGCCCAGCAGAACTGAGGCGAGCATCTGGCTCGACCAGTGTCCCCCGAGCACCACCCGGGCCGCCACTCCGGCAAAGATCAGAGCGAGCGCAAGGGCGCGCAGCCCATTCGCCGACCTGCCCGTTGCTGCCGCAAAGACAACCACTCCGAAGATGCTTCCATAGACGAGCCCGAAGGTGGAGGGCAGCCCGCTCGAACTGCTGGCGCTGGCAACGGCAACCAGATCCGCCGAAGGCCGCGGCGCAAAGATCACAGTGCGCAAGCCCTTGTCGATCAGCCAGGCGAGGCCGAAGGCAAGCGGCACCGAAAGCGCTGAGCGCCAGCCAGCTGCAAGCCATGCCAGCCCTGCCCCGACCCCCAAGGTCGCAATCACCATTGGCGGCTTGGCTGTATCGGTAAGCCATTCAGCCCAACGCGGCGCATTGCCAAACAGCGATTGCAATGTGCGCGTAGCCCCGACGTCACCGGGCAATGGCCCCTGAACTGCGAGGCAGGCTCCGCCAACGGCAAAGGCCAACAAGGTAAGGATCAAGAGCCGATTTGCAGAATGTCCCTTCACGCCATCGCCGCCCGATACCTTGCGTCAACCACCTCCCAATCGAGGTTGGCCATGAAGGCATCGACATATTTCGCTGCCGCCGCGCCGTAATCCATGTGAAAGCTGTGCTCATACATATCGAGCGCGATCAGCGGCGCGCCGGTGGCTGCACCATGCATGTGATCGAAGGCCCAGTAGTTGTGCAGTGACCGGGTTTGGCGGTTGTAGCTGAGGATGCACCAGCCAGATCCGCCAGCCAGCGACATGGCGGTGCGGCGGAATTCGTCCTGCCAGGCATTGAAGCTGCCGAACCAACCATCGAGCGCCTCGTAGATCGATCCGCCCGGATTGCCGTTGCCGCCCAGCGCATCGAAGTAATATTCGTGCAGCACCACCGATCCGGTGCGGTGCAGTTCCTCGCGCTTCAGCCCTGCATAAGCGACCGGCGGGAAGTCGGGGTCCGCCATCGCTGCGGCAAGCCGGGCTTCAATGGTGTTGAGGCCGCGCACCGAGCCTTGGTAATTGTTCTCCCAGTGCGAGGTGATCAGCCGCTCGGACAGGCCGGTGAGCTTGGCCGGATTGAACCGCAGCGGTTTGGGGGTGTGCTTGCCGGCAAAGGCAGCGGCACGGAAAGCGGCTGCGGCAGGGCCTTGCGCCGAGGCTGCGCTTGCCGTTACTGCCAGTGCGATGCCCGTGGCCGATAGCGCTGCCGTGCCAATGGCTTGCCTGCGCGTGATGATGCTCATGTCGCCCTCCTCAGATTGCCAAGACCAGAACCATGCCGCCCAGCGCGGCGGCCATCAGAACCCGCAGCACGGACCATTTCAGCCCGAACACCAGTGCGCAGGCGATTGCCGCCAGCACGCCTGCGCGCCAGTCGAAGCTCGCCGGGTCCGGCCAGTATAGCCGCAGCGGGCCGAATTGGCGCTGGCCCACCTCAGCAAACAGCACATGCAGCGCAAACCATGCGGTGAGGTTGGCGATGACGCCGACAACCGCCGCCGTCACTGCTGCGAGCCCACCCTTCAGGCGCACGGCATTACCAAGCCGGTCGATCCACGGCGCAAGCGCGAAGATCCACAGGAAGCACGGCGCAAAGGTCACCCATGTCGTCAGCCCCGCACCGAGCAGTCCTGCCACCACGGGCGAGAACGGCTCCGGCGCGCGGAAGGCAGCGAGATAACCGACAAATTGCGTCACAAGGATCAGCGGGCCCGGTGTGGTCTCGGCGAGGCCAAGCCCATCGGCTATCTCACGAGGACGCAGCCACCCGAACCCCTGCACCGCTTCCTGCGCCATGTAGGCGAGCACCGCATAAGCCCCGCCAAAGGTGACGATGGCGAGCTGCGAGAAGAACGCGCCGATGTCCCACAGCACATGATCCTGCCCCAGCGTCAGCGCGATCAGCAGCATCGGCGCGCCCCACACCGCGCCCCACAGGGCAATCGACAGGATCGTGGTGCGCCAGGGTCGATCAGGCAGGACTTCGCCAACCTTGCCGGGCTTGAGCGCTAACAGGTCAGGCCGCTTGGCAGCCACCGCCATGCCGATCACCCCGGAGCCGAGCACGATCAGCGGAAACGGCAGATCGAACAGGAACAGGCCGACAAACGCGGCCACCGCCAGCGCACGCTTCAATCCCGTATCGAGCGCACGCCCGGCAATCCGCAACAAGGCCTGCACCACAATCGCCAGCACCGCCGCTTTCACGCCGAGAAACAGCGCCTCGACCCATGCAAGGTTGGCCGCAATCGCATACAGCATCGACAGCGCGAGAATGACGAGCGCGCCCGGAATGACAAACAGCAATCCCGCCGCCAGCCCGCCGCGCCAGCCATGCAGCCGCCACCCGATCCATGTGGCGAGCTGTTGCGCTTCGGGGCCGGGAAGCAGATGACAGAAATTGAGCGCGTGGAGGAAATCCTCCTCGGCCACCCATTTGCGCTCTTCCACCAATTCCCGGTGCATCAGCGCGATCTGCCCCGCAGGTCCGCCAAAGCTGAGCAGGCCGATGCGAGTGAACGCCCGCAGCAGATCGAGAAAAGCGATGGAATGGGTGAGAGCCGATGACGCCAAGATGACCTCGCACAAATGGCCTCGCCAACAACGGCAAGGCTACGAGGCAACGCTTGGGCTTTTCTCGGCCTGAACGGGAGGTTGCTTCGCCCCGTCGCCGAGGATTTAGAATGCGGCGCAAGTCTCGGCAAGGTCGAAACGGAAATTCCGCTAGTCCCATAACGCAATGCCATTAGCGAGGCCGAGACCCGCCTTCGAATACCACATGGCGGCTTTTGGGGAAACCAGACGTTCAATGGGGTGAGCTTGAACGACCGGCTTTGGGGCGCGAGCTGCCGTAGCTGAGGTAGAAAAATTGGCGGTAATTAGGGCTGATAGCTCTCACTCAATCGCCCACACCGAAATCCCCAGCTTGCGGGCCTTGTCGACCAGATTGGCATTGATGCCATTGCCCGGGCAAGCGACCACGGCCTTTGGGATCGCTTCCAGCATCTGGTCGTTGCGACGGAATGGTGCCGCCTTCTTGAACCGATTCCAGTCTGGCCGGAACGCGACATGGGTGATCTTGCGATTGCGAGCCCAGAGCGTAGCGATGTGTTCGCCGCCGGTGGGATTGCCGCCGTGGAACAGGACCATGTCTGGATATTTGGCGAGCACCTTGTCCAGCACGGCCCATATTCGGTTGTGGTTCTGATACTCAGGTCCGGAAGTTAACGCGATGCGGGTGCCCACCGGCAGCAGCGGCTCGGTTTCTGAGCGACGCTTGGCAGCGAGGAAGTCGCGGCTGTCGATCATGGCGGCCGTCATGGTGCGATGGTTGACGAGTGACCCGGTACGCGGGGTCCAGGCCTTGCGGAAATGCGCCTCGAACTGGTCTCCGGCAGCATCGCGCATAAATTCCATGACGTTGCGGCGTTCGATCAAGCCGGTGCCTTCGCGAAGCAGGCGTTCGAGTTCGACCGACATGACCTCGGAGCCATCCTGCTCGCGCTGGCTGCGCTTTTGGGCATCTTCGTTGTCGTCGAGTTCGCGCTGGATCCGGCCTTCGGCGCGGTGGAAGAGATTGGCGAGCGACCAGCACAGGTCCTCCAGGTCGGGTTCGAGCCTGGTGTCGATCATGGTGGCGATGAGGGCATCGAACATGTCGGCGACGGCGCCAGCGGCGATGCGCTCTTCGGGGAGCGGGCGCGGGTCGGCTTCGTCGGAGAAGGGGCGATAGCCGTAGAGGGCGATTTCATCGAGAAGATGGGCGGTGGCTGAGGTTTCGTGTTCGGGTTCTGAATCGGGCGTGATGGTCATTGCGTCGGTCCTTGGGGCCTTGGGACCGGGCACCTTGCCCGGCCTTCATGGGCGTCCCTCTGACCGGCTGATGCGAGGCCGCACCCTTGTGGCCGAAGCGCAGCGGAGGATGGCGGACGGGCGGCTATTTTGGTTCGCGACGGAAAGGCGCGGATGCGCCGCCGGAAAATAGCCGCATGACCGCCATTGCGGCCTCGCGGCAGCCGGTCTCTCGGACGCCACTCGAAGAAGGCCGGGCTGGGCCGGGTCTCAGTTCAAGCCCTATGCACGCCGCCATCGCCCCATCCTCCAACCCCGTATCGGCTCAGCCAATGTCGACGGAAAAACGTGTCTGATCCTGCTTTCGGAGATGATGGAGGACGCGTTCCGCCAGTGCACTAGAGCCATGCTGGCGGAGGTCGTCGTTGAAGTCGGCTAGCTCAGGTATGAGTGACAGGAGTTCGATCCCTGCTGCCTGTGTGCGCTCAGTCAGGACGCCAAACGCCGCGTCGCCTGCCACATCGCGGTCGCGCGCGACATAGAGTCGCCGGAGTGTCGGCGGAAACAGGATGGCGGCGAGGTGGGCTGACGATGTTGCGGCTGCCATCGGCATGGTTGGCAGAGCTTCGCGCAACGACAGCATGGTTTCGATGCCTTCGCCTGCGATCATGACATCATCCGCAGATCCGAACCTTACGGCGTTACCGAGGATGTTGCCCATCGCCCTGCGCGGCGATGCGACCATGGCCTTCGCGCAGCCGGATGGATCGAGCCAGGTACGATGGGTGCCGGTCTGCACGCCGTCGTTGTCGGTAACTGCTGCGATCAGTGCCGGGAAAGCGCCCGCAGTTGCTGGATCATCGTCCTCATTTGGTCTGTAGTAGCATCGCGGATGAAAGCGCAGGGCTGGCAGGTCAGATACGCGTGTGATGCCGCGTGATCGCAGGTAGGTGCTCGCGATTGATCCAGTCAGTGGTTTCGAGGCGGCGAACAGACGGATGGCAGCGGTTGTGGACCCTGCGCGCGCGGGCTTGGCGAATGCCGCGGCACTGCGCTGATCGTCCGAAGCCGATGGTGGCAGGCTGAGGAAGCGTTCGGCTTCCTCAATGGTTTCGGACAGGCGCCCATGCCGCTGGTTGAGCCGGATGAGATCAACGAGATCGCCATACTCGCCGGTTGCGGCATCGACCCAGTTGCCGATCACGCCGCGTTCGGTTTCGAAAAGGCGAACATAGAGACTCCGCCCGGGCGTTCCCGCGACATCGCCAACCATCCAGTAACGGCCTTCACGCCTGCCTGCGGGCAGATAATGGCGACAAACGGCCTGCACGTTCTGCGCAAGCCGTTCCGACAATTCTGCCGCACGCTTGGAGAGCTTGGCCATCTCAGGCAGCCTTTCGATCAAGGATTCGGGCCAAGGGGTGCCGTTCGAACAGCCGCTCGATCACTGCCGACCCTGTCACCATGTCGTCGGGCACGAACAGACGCAGTTTCCAGCTGACGATCTCGGAGAACAGCCCCATGGCTTTGAGCCGGTCGACCGCCGTCGATCCGAACCCGGTGAGTTCGATCCGATTGACCTGCATCAGCCGCGACCGGCGCAGTTGCAGCCCATCGGCGAGATCGAGCACTGCGTGCCCTTCACGGAGCAATGCGATTGCCTGTGGTGGCGATAACACTGGCGCGTCTGGCCTCGCTGTCGCGCTCGCTGCCCATGCTGCGGACACCCTGCGGCCGACAATGCGGGTGCCATCGTCGGTCTGGAGTCGGTAGACACGCGTCGATTCCTCGGGAAGCTGTTTCCAGATGGGGAGCAGCAGGCCGGTGACGATGTGCAGTTCGCTTGTCGTGAACTCATCGACTTGTGCCAGCTCGTCCTGCCAGATTGTGGCGAATGTCCGCTCGTCCACCTCCTCCCAGTGGGTCTCGGGAAGGTGGGTCAGGGCAAAGTTCAGCCGCTCCATCGGCCGGATCAGCCGGACACGGCGTTCAACCTCGCCATCGTCGAGCATGAGGCTGCGAGCAGGCAGCTGGACTGCAGCGCGCCGCGAGCGGGCATTGACCAACAGCTGCGCGCCGGGTTCACGCCGCAGTTCGAGCGCCCGCTCGAGCGAGACCGGCTGGTTGCGCTCCTTCATTGCAATCGTGAGCAACCGGGTTTCTGCGCTGGTGGCCGGATGGACGTAGATCGGTTCGCTGCTCGTCACGGTGAAGCTGTCGGCTGTCAAGGTTTCCAGCCCGGTATCGTAACTGCCCGCCGCGATTGCGCTTTCAACCTTGGCGCTGAGCAACTGCTCGAACACCGTGAACAGCACGTTCTGCATGTCGATGGTGAGTGCCAGCAGCCGGTTCAGGAAAGTCGTGATCGGCGGCAGTTCGTCCTTGAGACACCCGCTGCTGTCGGTCAGCGACAGGCCGGTCATGCCCTCGAATGTGCCGAGCGAACATCGCTCGACCTTGCCCGCATAAATCAACAAATAGAGCTGGCGCAGCGCATCGCGGGCATAGGGGCTTTCAAGATTGTCTTCGGGGCGGAACAGCCCCTGACCACCGGTCTGCCGCTGTCCGCGCGTGATCGCACCCAGAGTGTCGAGCCGCCGCGCGATTGTTGAGAGGAAGCGTTTCTCGGCCTGGACATTGGTGGCCACCGGCCGGAACAGCGGCGGCTGCGCCTGATTGGTGCGGTTGGTGCGCCCCAGGCCCTGTATCGCGGTGTCGGCCTTCCAGCCAGCTTCCAACAGGTAGTGATGGCGGAGCCGCTGGTTCCGCGCGCCCAGATCGGCATGGTAGCTGCGTCCTGTTCCCCCGGCATCGGAGAAGACGAGGATCTGCTTCCGGTCCTCCATGAACGCCTGCGCTTCGGCGAGGTTGGCATGGGCAGGCCGGTTCTCAACTGCGAGCCGGTCGCCATCTGCATCGACCTTGCGGACGATCCGGCGCGAACGGCCGGTCACCTCGGCCACCATGTCAGTTCCGAACCGCTGCACGATCTGGTCCAGTGCGCCTTGCACCGGCTCCATCGATGCCAATTGCTCGATCAGCCGGTTACGTCGTTCGAGCGCCTCGCGGCACTGCACGACATTGCCATCATCGTCATAGGCTGGCCTCGAGGCAAGATTGCCATCGCTGTCAGTGAAGCTCTCGTGAAGCTGGGTCGGGAAGCTGTGGAGGAGGTAATCCAGAACATATTCGCGGGGCGTGATGTCGACCAGAATGTCGTTCCATTCGCCGGGATCGATGTCGGCGAGGCGGCGCGACAGCAGCGCTTCTCCCGTCGAGACGATCTGCACCACAGCAGCGTGGCCATCGGCGAGGCTCTGCTCGATCGCGGCGATCAGCGTTGGCGTCTTCATCGCCGTAATCAGATGATTGAAGAAGCGCTGCTTGGCGGATTCAAACGCCGAGCGGGCCGCAGACTTGGCCTGTGCGTTGAGCGTGCCCTCGCTGCTCGTGACGTTGGCGGCCTCCAGCGCTGCGTCCAGGTTATTGTGGATGACCTGAAACGCCCCGGCATAGGCATCATAGATGCGGACCTGGTCCGGTGTCAGCTGATGCTCGACCAGCTCATATTCGACGCCTTCGTAGGAAAGCGAACGGGCGGCATAGAGGCCGAGCGATTTCAGATCGCGGGCCAGCACTTCCATCGCTGCGACCCCGCCCGCTTCGATGGCCGCAACGAAATCGGTGCGTTTGTCGAAGGGAAAGTCTGCGCCGCCCCACAGGCCGAGCCGCTGAGCATAGGCAAGGTTCTCGACCGTGGTGGCCCCGGTTGCAGAGACATAGACGACCCGGGCATCGGGCAGTGCATGCTGCAGACGCAGTCCGGCACGTCCCTGCTGCGAGGGGGCGCAATCGCCCCGTTCGGATTTGTCGCCGCCGGCATTCTGCATGGCATGGCTCTCGTCGAAGACAATGACCCCGTCGAAGTCGGTCCCCAGCCAATCGACGATCTGCTGGACCCGGGAAACCCGGTTTTCGCGCGCGTCGGAGCGTAGCGTGGCATAGGTCGTGAAAAGGATGCCTTGCTCGAGCCGGATGAGTGTGCCCTGACGGAACCGGGCGAGCGGGGTGACCAGCAAGGGCTCTTGCCCCAGAGCCTTCCAGTCGCGCTGCGCATCTTCGAGCAGCTTGTCGGATTTCGATATCCAGACTGCACGCCTTCGGCCCTTGAGCCAATTATCGAGCAAGATGCCTGCCACCTGACGCCCTTTGCCCGCGCCAGTGCCATCGCCGAGGAACCAGCCTTTCCGGAAGCGGACAGCGGTATCGCAATCATCGGGTGCGGCCTCGACCTTGTCCCAGGTTGCATCGACGGACCAGCTGCCGGCGAGATGGTCGGCATGGGCTTCGCCCGCATAGATCACCGATTCGAGCTGGGCATCCGACAGCAGCCCCTGTTCGACGAGGCCAGCGGGAAGGTGGGGACGATAGCTCGGCTTGGGCGGCGCGACCGAGGACATGGCTGCTGATTGCACCAGACGCGTCGGATGTGGCTGAGCGCCCGCGATGCGGATCGATTGGAGCGTGTAAGGCTCATAAAGCGTATCGGAGAGCTTGCCGTCGCTCGGAGGATTCCAGTCGGCGACATCATAGTCGAGCGGCACGCCGGATGGCTCGACGACCGGGGCTGCAAGTATCCGGGCCTTCGCACTGGCTTTGGCCACTTGTGGACCGCTGGCTGCAACGAGCGGCTGAACCGCAGATGCCGCGATGCTATGACGCGGCGGAAGGCTGTCCAACAGCCAGCGCAGCAAGGTTGCAAGATCGGGTGCCGTGCCGGGCGATGCCGGAAATTGCGATGGTTCGTCTGCGGGCACCTTGTCGATCACGGTTAACCGGGTCTCGACCGAGGTACCGTGCGGTGCGAAGACACTTCCCGCGATGGCCGCGCTGAACACCACCCGTGCCCTGTCCTGCATCTGCATGAAGCCATCACGCCAGGCTGTGTGATCAGGCGTGCAGTTGGCCCCAGTAATCGCAACGAGCCGCCCACCCTCGGCAAGCCGCGCCACCGCCGATGACAGATGCCGAAAGGCCGCGTCGGCCACACGGGCTTCAACATTCAGCGCTGCCGAGAAGGGCGGGTTCATCACGATGCAAGTCGGCAGCAGGCTGGGATCGAGCCGGTCGTGGAGCTGTGCGGCGTCGTGCTTCGACACGGGCGAGCCTGCGAACAGGTCCTCAAGCAAGGCTGCACGCACGTCGGCGACCTCGTTCAAGGCCGATCGGCAACCTGCCAGTTCAGCCTGGATGGCCAGCAGCCCAGTGCCCGCAGAGGGCTCAAGCACCCGTTCGCCCGCGCAGAAGTCTGCAGCAAACCCGGCTACCCATGCCAGCCCCAGCGGCGTCGAGAACTGTTGGTAGGCCTGCATTTCCTCGCTACGCCGGGTTTGCGTCGGGGCAAGCCGGGCAATCCGTTCGACCAGTTTCAGGCGTTCGAACGGATCGGCGGTCCTGGAATGGATCGCCGGGCCGTAGCGGCGCATGAACAGCAATTGCGCGACCTCGACGGCTTCGTAGGCGATCTTCCAGTCCCAGGCTCCGGTCGCATCGCTTGCGCCAAAGGCGGACTGCATGGCGGTGCGAATGGCGGGCGTGTCGATCCGGCGACCGGCGGCAAGGTGACCGAGCAGGTCATGGGCTGCGGTGATGATCGCGGTAGCGGTTTGCTGCGGGCAGGCAGCGGCAAGCGGGCGCGCGGAGGCACCCGCCAAAGGCGAGTTGGTCATGTCGAAGTTCCTTGAATGAAGTTGGGGAAAGGCAGCCCCGATCAGGCAGGCGGAATATAGGCCTCGTAGGGATTGCCGGGCGCGAGGTGCCCGAAGGGGGTCATCACATAGTCGTCGGCATTGCGGCCAACGGCGCACAGGACATAACGAGTCTCGCCGCTGGCAACCTCGGTGCATTCCATCAGCGCGAGGTCGCCGGCTTGTGCCGCTTTCAGCAGCGTCTCGAAATTGGCGCGGGCATGGTCAGGAATTGCCATGGCAAAGCTCCTCGTTGGTAAGAAGGAATTACGACGTGCGGGGCAGCCGTGGCCGCCCCGCACGCGCACAGATCATTCGGCAGCGATCGCGTAGACGTCGCCGCTCTCTGTCTGTTCGGCATCGCCCGCGAGGAACTCGGGCAGGTCGGCGATTTCAGGCTCAAGTTTCGCGGTCACCGGCAACCGCAGGGGTTCGGGCAGCCAGCCCGTGCCCTCGAGCAGGCGTTCGGCCTCGCGCGCCATGTCGCCCTTCTTGAGGTGCTCGATCAGCACGGCGGTCGCATCGCCCTTGGCTTCGCGCACCGCTTCGATGATCCGGGGCTTGGTCACACGGCCGAGATAGTTGTCGACCGTCGGCGTCCAGCCAGCCCCGGCCATGTCGAGCCCGACGACAGATGCCAGAGCATCAGCCGCTGCGATGCGCTGCGCCACGCCATGCGCCGAGATGCGACCGTCATAGCCCTTGCTCGGTTCGAACAGAGCGTTCACGCCCTGGCTCACGCAGTGCGCGAGGAGCTGCATCTGCTCCTCCTGCGGCAAGGCGGCGAGGGCCTCCCACAGCGCCTGCGGCTCGTCTGGCAGCCTTTCACCCCAGTGCTCGTGCCGAGCCTGGATCGACTGGCCCCAGACACTTTCGCGCAAGTTCGGTGCGACATTGCCGAGCCAGGCCTGGGTCACGCCGATCTGAACGCAGCCATGGGTGCCGTGGGGACGGAACACCGACAGGACCAGCGCATGGAGAAGGGCAAGAAAAGCCGCTTGCGGTGCCTTCGCAACCGCATCGCGCAGCGCCACTGTGCGCTCGGCGGTCAGTTCGGAGACGAGCCGGTCCGGCAAGGGGCGAACGGCGTCGTCCTCGTCTCCATCAGTGCCAGAGTCCTGGATTTCGCCGCCGATCGTGACGGTCGCGGCTTCGGACATCGCAGCCGCACCTCCGACCGTACCTGCATCGTCGTGCCCATCGGCCACCGGTTCGTCTTCCGGCCGCACATAGCCGCGGTCGATCCGCGGGCGACCGTCATGGGTGAGCGAGATGAACACGCCCGCACGGGCCTGTTCTTCCGGGTCATAGGTGACAGGGCGGGCGTTCAACGCGGTCAGTTCGGCATCGATTGCGGTTAGCCGCGCATCGACCTCGTCGGGCAGGTCGCAGCCGTCGCGATATTCCTCGCCGATTGCGTCATATTCCTCGACCAGCGCATCGAACCGCGCCTGTTCTTCGTCGGTGAAAGGAACGGTCGTGCCGGCGATCCGGCGTTTGCCGCGCTCGCAGCCATAGGGCAGGTCGACCGCCGCCTCGACCCATTTCCACCCTTCCGCAGCGATCTCCTGTGCAAGGTCACGCAGCTTCTCGCTCACGAGCAGTTCGACCAGAGCGGGGTCCTCCAACCAGCCTTCTTCGTCCGAGGAGAACAGGTCGCGCATCACATAGCCGCCAGCCTCGGTATAGGCATCGAGCCCGATGAACCGGACGCGGCGGTCGCTCGCGGCAATCGCGTCTTCGGTCAGCAAGCGGCGGATGTGGTATGCCGGCACATGGTGTCCCTGATTGACCTGTTCCCAGACCTGCTCCTGGCGCACATGGTTGTCGGTGACCGAGAAGGCCATGAGCTGTTCGAGCGTCATGCCGTCCTCGCCGTAGACCTCGAGCAGGGTGGGCGAGACCGAGGCGAGCCGCAGCCGCTGGCGGACGGTCGAGGCAGACACGAAGAACCGCGCGGCGATATCTTCCTCGGACAGACCGGCTTCGATCAGCGCGCTGAAGGCACGGAACTGGTCGAGCGGATGCAGCGCGACGCGCATGACGTTTTCAGCGAGCGAATCCTCTTCAGCGATCCCGGCTTCGCGCACGACGCAAGGGACCGGCTGATCCTTCGCCATCCGTTTGGTCTTTACCAGCAGTTCGAGCGCCCGGAAACGGCGGCCGCCGGCCGGCACTTCGAACTTGCCGGTTTCCTTGCCGTCGGCATCGAGCACGGGGCGGACGTTGAGGCTCTGGAGCAGGGTCCGGCGGTAGATGTCCTCGGCCAGATCCTCGATCGAAAGGCCGGCCTTCACGCGCCGGACATTCTTCTGGCTCAGCACCAGCTGCGAGAAAGGGATGTCGCGCGAGGCGCTAAGCACGAGCTTGGGCAATGTCTTGGTCATGGGGTTTCTCCATGACGGACGGTCCGAGAGCCTCTCTCTCAAACTTCATCCGTCACGAAGCGAAGCGCCGCCCTCTCACTCTGGGAGAAGGCAGCGCAACGCAGGAGCAACAGGATGAGACCGGCCAGGCTCAGTGGACCCGGTCGAGCAGCTTCTTGGCCTTGCCCTCCATGTCGAGCCGGGCGTCCTGATGGGCCTTGGACCGCGCCAATGCGGTGATGCCCTGCACGAAATCGAAGATCGATTCCGGGGGGCGGCCTTCCTCGGCCAGCACGGTCTCGATGATCCGCCCGGTTTCAGCCTTGGAGAAGCCGCGGGCGCGCAGGAAATCCTGCCGGTCGTCGTCGCTGCGGGCGACAATTCGCTCCCGGGCGGTCTTGATGCCGTTGATGAACGGCTGCGGCGAGGAATTGGCGAAATTCAGCAGCGCGGGTTCGGCTTCATGGGCAAACCGGTTCGCGGCATATTTGCTGTGCCGGATGCTGATCTCCTCGAAGTCCTCCACGCCCCACAGGTTCCGGTTCTGGCAGACAGCGCGCAGGTAGAAGCTCGCCATGCCGAGCGTCTTGGCGCCAACCTCGGAGTTCCAGCAGTAGAACCCGCGGAAGTAGAGATCGGGCGTTCCGTCGGGCAGCCGCCCGGCTTCGATCGGGTTGAGATCATCGACCAGAAACAGGAATATGTCGCGATCCGACGCATAGAGCGTGGTCGTATCCTTCGAGATGTCGACGTTAGGGTTGTAGACCCCGGTCGACCAGTCGAGCACGCCCGGAACCTTCCAGCGTGTGTCGCCGGTGCCGTTGCCAGCGATCTTCTGCACCGCTTCGACGAGTTCGTGGTCGTAGATCCGGCCGTAGTCGGGGCCGGTCACGGCGCGCAGTTCGAGGCGGCCCCCAGAACCAGCATCGTCGGTTTCAAGCGTCTTGATCTGCTCGGCTCGGTTGGAGGTCAGCCCGTATTGCAGATTGATCGCGGCGAGCGGCGCCGGAAGTTGGCGCAGATAGGCTGCAGGAGCGCCTACCTGGCTGGCCAGTTGCCCAAAGCTCCAGTGGGTTGGCGTCACCGGTGCCTCGGCACCCGGCAACATGAGAACCAGGCGTTCCGGATCATTGCGGCTTGCTTCGACATGGATCAGCGCCGTTTCGACCACGCGCGTCCGGCTGCGGTCGGACCGACCGCGCACCGACCGGGCCAGATCGCCCAGTGACAGAAACCGCTCATCATCGGGGCGCGAGAACCATTCCGACGACACCCGACCCACGCGCGAGCCGCGCGAGACATCCACCTTGTAGCCGCCGCTCATATCCGGACGGTTGCTGAGAACCTGCATATCCATGGGAAATCTCCATGACGGCTGGCCGGGAGTCTCTCTCTCGACCCTCAATCCGTCACGGCGAAGCCCGCCAGACTCTCACTCTCACTCGACTTTGCCGACGGTTGCGCGAGCGACCAGCGAGATTGCCAAGACAAGAAGCGGCACCCTGAACAAGCGGATCATTCCGCCATCGCTCGCGCAGGCGGAAAGGCGGGGCCTGTCGGCTTTCCCAGCCTGCGCTTCGTTTCATGTCCGCCGGTTCAGAGTGCGTGCGGGGCCCTTGTGGTGAAATGCCGCGCCCGAAGGAGTGCGCCGGAAGGCCGCACGGGACCGAGCGCGTCGCCAGCCCCGCTCCTCGTTTCAGGGCGTTGCGGGGTGCCCCCGCTGAGGTGGGTGTGAAGAAGACGCACAGCGGCTTCGACCAGGGAGGAAGCGTCCTCCCGAACATCGAAAATCCAGCCTCTACGCCAGCCTACGAAACACGTTGATTACGTGGCGATTAAGTGGCGCTCGACAGCCCCTTGGAAGGGGTGTATATTTGCACCTAAGTCGTTGAGAAGTTTGGTGGACGCACTTGGGCTCGAACCAAGGACCCGCTGATTAAGAGTCAGCTGCTCTACCAACTGAGCTATGCGTCCATTCCGATCTGGCCGGAACCGCGATTCCGGGGCGGCAAGGCCGTGTCCCGATTCGCGTGAGGCGCTGCATTTAGCGGGTCTCGCCTTGATGGCAAGACCCTTTTCGCCGGCGCGGGTAATCAGACCCTCAGGCCCCGGCGCGGGGCCATGCGGTTCCAGCGATTGACCATCATCAACAGACCGATGCAGATCATGTTGGTCATCATCGACGAACCCCCGTGGCTCATCCACGGCAGCGGGATGCCCTTGGCCGGGGCCATGCCCATCACCATCAGCAGGTTGATGGCGATGTAGAAGAAGATCGTTGCGGTTGCCCCGGCCGCGATCAGGGCCGAGAAGCGATCTTGCGCTTCGGTCGCAACTTTCCAGCCCCATTTGAGGATCAGGGTGTACATCGCGAGCACGAACAGCCCGCCCATCAGCCCCCATTCCTCCGCCATCGACGAGAACACGAAATCGGTGTGCGGCTCGGGCAGGTAGTCGAGATGGCTCTGGGTTCCGTTGTTGAACCCTTTTCCGAAAATGCCGCCAGAACCAATTGCAATCTTTGACTGCGCGATATGGTAACCCGCGCCCAGCGGGTCGCTTTCGGGATCGAGGAAGGTGGTCACGCGCGCGCGCTGGTAATCGTGGAGCGCGAAGAAATAGACGAGCGGCATGGCCGCAATTCCGAGGCCGCCCGCCGTCAGAAACCACCACAAGGGCAGCCCCGCCAGAAACATCACCACCACGCCGCCGAAGGCGATTGCCACCGAGGTTCCGAGGTCGGGCTGCATCAGCACCAGGCCGATCGGCAGCAGGATCAGCATTCCCGCCGGCAGCACCGAGCGCCAGGACCCGATCATGCCGGCCGGCAGCGTCGCATAGAAGCGCGCCATTGCCAGCACGACCGCGGGCTTCATGATCTCGGATGGCTGGATGCGGATCGGCCCGGCCTCGAGCCAGCGCTGGCTGCCGCCGCCCACCTGGCCGACGATCTCGACCGCCAGCAGCAGCAGCAGGACGGCAAGATAGGCCGGATAGGTCAGCAGTTCGACCGCATCGCGCGGGAGCGAGGCGATGATCGCGGTCATCACCGCCAACACCCCGAAGCGGACGAAGTGCGACAGCGCAAACGGCTCCATCGCCCCGCCGCCCGCCGAAAAGAGCACGAGCCCGCCGAAACAGGTCAGCAG
The DNA here is from genome assembly GCA_013911835.1 of Porphyrobacter sp. GTDB lineage: Bacteria > Pseudomonadota > Alphaproteobacteria > Sphingomonadales > Sphingomonadaceae > Erythrobacter. The sequence continues at coordinate 32,140 of JACESM010000011.1, forward strand.
CATCAGCGGGATCAGCATCTCCCAGGGCTGGCGGGCGATCGGCTCGGGTACGATGCCGCGGCGTGCGGTAAGGGTGTTCATGGTGTGGTCTCGGGCACAACGGGGGCGGGACTGGGGGCCGTGATCGGCGAAGCTTGCACATCGATCGGGGGCGATGCAACCGGGCCGGGCGGGGTGGCGGCCGAACTGGTTTCGCCGCGTGGCTTGATCGCATCGGTGGCAATGGCCTCCGACTGGCGTGCAGCGAGCCGCGCTTCGGCCTCGACCTGATCGAAGATTTCCTCTTCGCGCCGGGGCGGCGGCTTCACTGATGCTCCGCGCGCTACGGCATAGGCGGCATAGCGTTGCTCGAGCCGTTGCTGCGCCGAGCCTCCCCATTGCTGTTCCAGCGCGCGCAGGGCGTCGAGCCCTTTTTGCGGGTCGAACAAGAACGTCATCACATCGCGCGCAATCGGATAGGCCGAACCCGAACCGCCGCCATGCTCGATCACCACAGCACCGGCATAGCGCGGGTTGTCGAAAGGAGCGAAAAACACGAACAGGCCATGATCGCGGTATTTCCACG
>JACESM010000110.1 GCA_013911835.1 Porphyrobacter sp.
CAGCCGCTTCCCGCGTGGCAGGTCGATGATCATCGCGGGGTGCTCGGCAGCGCTGACTGCCACCGCATCCTCGTCCAGCACAGCTTCGGCAAACACCGGCGCTGGCAACGCCTCGGCCGCGCTGGCCTCCTGCGCCGCATCTGCCTCGCGCAGCTTGCGCCGCCACGTGTAGATCAGCGCCGATGAAATATCGTGCCGTCGGCACACCTCGGCAACGCAGGCGCTCGGCGCGAAAGCCTCGGACAGGATCCGCAGCCGCTCTTCCTCGCTCCACCGTCGGCGCCGCTCTGGCCCCGAAAACACCGTCACCTGACCCATCGACCACTCCTAAGCGCGCTCACAAGAGCACGCTAAAGAGCGCTCAATACCTACCCAGACAAGGCGGCCCCCGCCGGATGGATACTTCGAAACTCACGCTGACCGAGCCAATCGGCGGATCATGAGCATGGCGGCGGCGGCGTAGAGGAAGGCTGCGGCGGATTTGAGGGTGGCTTCCACGTCCTTGGCCAGACGCCGGTTTCGATTGATCCAAGCGAAGAACCGCTCGACCACCCAGCGCCGAGGTAGGACGACAAAGCCGGACTGCCCGGCGATCTTGCTGACGATTTCGACGGTGATGCTGGTCGCCTCGGTGACACGGTGATGGTTATAGCCGCCATCGGCCCAGACCTTCTCAATGAACGGGAAGAGGCCGCGCGAGATTTGCAGCAACGCGCCGCCGCCATCACGATCCTGGACATCGGCGGTGTGCGGCTCGACAAGCAGCGGCCTGCCGTCAGTATCGACCAGAGCATGACGCTTGCGACCTTTGATCTTCTTGCCAGCATCGTAGCCGCGCGGCCCGCCGCTCTCGGTGGTCTTGACGCTCTGACTGTCGATGATGGCTGCGCTTGGCGAGGCGTCCCTTCCGGCTCGCTCGCGGTCGAGCGCGACCAGCGCGTGGTTGATCCGCTCGAACAGGCATTCGTCACGAAACCGGGCAAACCAGCGGTAGACCGTCTGCCACGGCGGGAAGTCCTTGGGCAGTAGCCGCCATGCAATCCCGCCGCGCAGCACATAGAAGATTGCGTTCACGATTTCGCGCATCGGCCATTGCCGTCGCCGCCCCGTCGTGCGCGCCTCGGGGACAAATGCCGCGATCAACGCCCACTCGGCATCGCTCAAATCCGTCTGGTAACGCTTCGAAACACGCGTATGCTGCGCGCGGGTGGCTGGGGTCCACATCAAGTTCTCCGGGTCGTCTGCAAAACCCCCGGAATCACAGGAACCTCAGCCGCTCAACCCCTTTCGAAACGGCCTCTTACGCTATCGTTTCGGGCAGCGCGGTTAGCTCAACCTATTGTTCAGAGCGGCGCCAGCCGACAATGACTTGGTGTATTTGCGCCCACCTATGTGATGCGCTGCCGCGATGATCAACTGGCTGTTGTCAGTCGGCCGAGAGGTTTTCAGCATGTGACCCTGATCGATCATCATCATACTCGTACCGATGTTTGATCGCCGATAATCGCGTAGTTCGGTTTGGGAACCTTCGGCTTTTCCTCAATGGAGACCGCCTTTCGCCACAGGCGCCCCGCCAATGTGCCAGATGGAAACAGGAATGGATCCCGCGAGCGCGGCACGAGCTTCTGGTGCCGCCAACACATCAATCGGCAACGCATTGTGGAGAAGGGTGCGCGGGGCGATGCGCTCCGAGGTTCGCAAATTGTCTTGCATTGATTGGGCCTTCGAAACATGGCGCTGGTTCCGGTAGCCTTTGTGCCCTATAACAAGTGGGCTCCCAGCCCGAGGGCGCATGCTTTTAGCGACGTCAACGATAGGTCCCGTCCCATGCATTTTCTCAGGTCACTACTAGCGGACCTGCTTTCGGTGCGGGACGAATCTGCTAGGGACGGTTCGTGGTGGGAAACGGATTTGATCCTCGTTCTGTTGACCGGTGCGATTGTTGCAGGCGCACTGGCCTGGCTTCAGCTTTGAGCACACCGCCGAAAAGAACACCTGGCCGCTGACGGTCGGGCCAAGGCCGTCAGGCTTGTCGTGAACCCGGCGGCTGTCTGCGGTGCTTGGCCATGCTCACTTGACGGGCTCACCAACGGACTGACGCGATGACTCCTCCCGGCGCAAACCCGGCAACAAATCCATGGTGTTGTTCTCGCAAGTCAACATAAGCCCCCGCCGGCTTCATAGTCTTCCATCATTGTTCGATGGGGCTGTTCGCCCTCGTCCCTGGTACCGGCATCATACACTTTGGCAGTGCTGCAGGTGCAAACAGCCTTGGCTGTTCTCCTCGACGACCACGATTTGCAACTAGTTAACGCTTCGGCCCTAGGGCTAGGCACAACTACGTGGGAATCGAAAAACCGCTTGTTCACCAATTGTCGCTCGCCGGGGGGGCCAATGAAGAGCATCGCTCCGAAGATTTTGCTGCCGCTACTCGTCCTTGCCAGCCCAGCCTCCGCGGCCACGTTCATTGGCGACAGTTTCGAGGGCAGTTACCGTTTTCCCCGGCTTGAGAGATCGACCATCAATGGGGGAAGCCTCACAGTCTCGCCAGTGGCTCGGTTCACGCTGGAGACCGGACGCATCAACCCTACTGCAACAATCTCTGCCTCCAATGTTCTGATCACCTTTGCTGGGGACGGGCGATACAAGGTGGCCGAGTTCAACGGGATTCTTCTGAAGAACCTGTCCAGAAGCAACATTGCAAACTTCATCCTTGATCCAAGCAGCACTCTTTTCGGCTTTGGTCAGAGCCGCCTCAGCTTCACCTCAGATTCCCTCATCTTCAATTTTGAAGGCCTGTCGATCCGAGCAACTGATCGCGTGTCGGCCAACGTTGTCTTTGCTGCTTCGGCAGTTCCCGAACCCGAGACCTGGGCCATGCTTATTCTCGGTTTGGGAATGATCGGCTCTGCGATGCGCAAACGGCGAACGGATCGGCCCGTCTTTGCTCACCACTCTGGTTGAGTCGGTCGGTAATGCCAGGGTTGGGGTCTGCCAGCGGATCTCCCGACACCTTTAGCCGTACTGCGTCAGAATGGCCCTGATGATCTCCCGTCCGCTCTGCGTGAGAGAGAGTTGGAAACCGCGGTTCTCAGGCCCGAAATGACGTCGAACCACGAGCCCGACTTCGATCAGTGCAGCAACGTAACGAGCTGCAGTGGAATTCGACAATCCCCAGCGCTCGCAAGTGCTTGAGAAAAAACCGGACTGGCCCTGTTCGACGCCGACGAAAAGGTCGAGAAGAATGAGCCAGACATTGTCGGAAGAAAGGTCCAGAGGCAGATGTCGTCTGCGAACGGCGTGCCGCTCGAGCTCTCGGCATGCCGGCAAGAGCAGGCTCTGATCGGCGGGGGTGGGATCGCCACATAGTGCGACTATGGTCCGGGAAGTGCTCGCCCGGGCTTCGGCCGAGCTCAACAAGGCCTCAATCTTTTCTTGAGAATCACGAGGCTCACCTCGGTTCAAAAAAACCCCCTGTCTTTCATACTAGTAACGCCGTGAAATCCAACGACAAGGTGGTCAACGAGTTGCAAGCCGAGTTCTCCTGCTTGTCGGCTGAGACGTCGGGTATGGTTCACGTCGAACGTGCTTGGATTAGCGCATCCTGATGGGTGATTGTGCGCAAGCAGTATTCGACGGGCGTCCAGGTTAAGCGCGCGCCCAAATATCCGCCGGGGGGTGAGCATGACCTGCAAGGCGCTGCCTTCGGCGATGATCTCCTCGCTGATCACGTACCCGTCCGCATCTGCGAAAATGGCGAGCACGCGTTCCTCGCCAAGGTTTCGCATCGTTATCATCAGATAGCTGTAAAGCGCGGTCCGATCCTCTCCGATCCTGGTCCTTACCAGAGTTTCGCGCAACCCGTCGTGCATCAACTGGCGCACGACGAGCAGAGCCTCGACCCATTGCTCTCCCGAAGCCGCAGCCAGACGCAACTCAGGTTCCGAAGCCTGAACAATTCTGGCGATCGAACCGAAGCGATGAAGCAGGCGCGAAGCAAGTTCCTCAGGCCGATCGTGCAAGCGCGCAAACAAGCCGGTCAGGTGTCGATGTGCTGAGCTTTGGTTCGCCGGTGGTGGAGAATGGTGCCGATGCCCGTGAACAGGACTGCAGCCCAAACCGGCCAACGTTCCATCACTGCATATGCCGCCAATGGAACGGGCATCTGAAACGCTTGGAGCACATGAGCCATGACGGCGATAAACTGCACCGAACCTACCCATAAGGTCCACCATCTGTCATACCCGATCGCAACCAGAACGACGGCCACGAGAGCTGCCGTATCGAGCCAGGCTCGGAACTGGTGCACGTCGTCGACATTGTCCGGCTCTGATGGCGGGACCAGGAGCGCGTGCAGGCATCCTGCAAGCAACATGACAAAGTAGATCGTCGCAACATAACGCTCAGGCTTCCCTCCTGTGCGCCACGCGGCGATGAAGACGATGCAAACCACCATGGCTTGGAAAAGAAATCTCACCATGGTGTACGAAGTGTCGCCTCATCGCCGCAATGACAAGTCACGCGGCTTGACGTTCGCCGTCATCGACTGCCTTGGTATCGGGGCACCACGGGATCTCGGTCGCAGCCATTTCGCGGCCGATGTCGAGCAGTTGCCCGTGGACCCGCATGGCTTCGCCGCGCGCCTCGACCAAGCCGCCGATCAGCTTGTTGAGGTGGAGAAAGGTGGCTTGTGTCTGCACCGCCGGGCCGTCCTGGAATGTGCGACTTGCAACTGCAGCCGTATGCATCAGCGAGGTTACCGCCACAAGAGCATCGGCAATGCTGGCTTCCGATTGGTTCATCTCGCGCGCAAGGCGCGCGGTTGCGGCATTGATATCAAGTGACATAACTTCTCCTTTCGGTGCCGAACGGGGAGAAATTACCTCGTGATCATTGTCATCAGCGCGTTTGCGAAGGCAACCGAAAGCACCGCCACCACCATAATGGCCACAGCACCTGCGAGCATCACGAGCAACTTGCCGATGACGCCCAGATCAGAGGGTTTCCACCCCGACTGCAGCCATCGCGGATCCCTGTCCCAGAACGAGCGCTCATCCAACCGCAGGCTGTCCTCGAACGTGAACGCGAGTCCTTCCGACTGCGCAGCGGAGCCTTCCATGATCGTACCCCCTTCAGGAAGTATGGTTGGATCATGTATGGTTTGGCTATAAGCAGTGCGCCAGTCACCGTAGAGCCGCAAGAGGTCTGCCCGTGGGATGGCGTCGAGCTTGGAGCGCACCACGTCAATGCGCTTGTCAATCGTGATCGGCGCGACACCAAGTTGGATCGCAATCTGCTTCGAGGTGAGATGGCGTGCAGCGAGCGTCAAGGTCGCATGCTGCTTCTCAGACAGCGAATCAAAGACTTGGCTAGCATCATCAGGAGACATTTGAACATACTATGCCCAATCAACCAGCGCAGCAATGCGCTACTAGGATGTTCGGCCCCCGCTCCTCAGCGCCCACAGCTTGTCCAGAGCAGATGACAAATCTATGGCCACAAAGATGAATTCATAATCTTCTGAAGTCTCTTGTGCGGCTCTAACAAGCGAGATGACACGATCAATAGCTGCCATTTCGTTGTCAAACGGTGAGGGGCATATTCTTGGTTCATCCAAGTGCTGCACTCATCAATTTTTTGGGCAAACTGACGTAAATACAGTATCTAACAGACATGGAGGGCGCGGGCGATCGTCACGCTGCCCGTATCCAGCCGCCCGTTTGCGCCATCTGCTCCGATCTGTCTCTCATTTGTTGAACCCTTCGTGCCCGCCCCGGAGCGTACGTTCCGCATCCCCACTTCTGAATGATAGACAGATCTCTTGAGCCCGATTGCGAAAACCGCTCCAGAAAAATTGCAGAGGCTATCGTCGGCATTCCTGACCACCGTGCCAATGCATGCGATATCGGATCGCCAGAACCAGGCGACGATGAAGCGGAGCACGTCGCGGTGCCCTCGGAACTGGTGTTAACCTTCAATCCGTGACAAGATCGACAAGGTGCCACGCCCTCGTGCGAGTCCCGCATGTGGCTCGCAAAAACGTAGTTCATCGTAAAGACAAAGTCGTACAGCTTTTGAGAGAATGTTGTTAACCGTGCGATACAAGAGGAGCCTATGAAGCACAACATTGATCGTGAAAAAGCTGTCGTTGCTCCCGACAGAGGTTCGGAGCATCAACATGAGAGACACCTGGCTCTTGCCGATGAAATTCAGGCATTGGCAATCGCGTTAAGAACTATTCCCAGACAAGATGGGGTGAGCATTCGTACTGAAAGGAATCTACTCGAGCGAGCTTCCAACCTGTACTCTGCACGACGGAAAGTCGATGAAATATTTGGAGTCTCAGGCTTTTCCGCAAGCCCAGCCTGGGACATGATGCTAGACCTCTACCGGGCAAGACTGGAGGGCAAGCAAGTATCGGTGACAAGTGCGTGCATCGGTGCGGCTTGTCCGGCCACCACAGGATTGCGCTGGCTTCAGCTTCTCGAGAAGCGCGCTCTCATCGAGCGCACAGCCGATCACATTGATAGGCGCCGGATAGTCGTTGAACTCACTGAGCAAGCCAAGCTTAAGGTAGAGGCGGCCTTGAGCGAATATGCCTAGACATCGTGGACACCGCAGTCGCTGGCTGCGGCGTTCAGGAAGTCGTTCAAATCCCTCTTTGCGCTCAAGCGACAATCGCTGCCGTCGACGCTCCTCATACCGGCTGGAGAACGTTTGCGGTCAATGTCTGGCAAAATGTGTCTGTTATTAGGCGCGCAATTTTACCGGGCCTTAATCTTTTTGCTTAAGATACGAGGCATCGGAAGCTAGGTCGACAGGTCCCGGTCCGCTCAGCCGATTACTGGCCGCCAGCTGCTATGCCCCCTGCAGCTGGCGGCCAGACACCGGCTTGCAAGCGCGCTCTGAAATCAGAAGGCCCTTTTGTCGGGCGCATGCCGAAAAGGTGATTCTCCACATCGCACTTCCACAATTCGCGAACTCCGCATTGCATGGTGCTGAACAAAATGTTCTATGCGGCGTAACTGCTGTTGCCGAAAGCCCTTGTGATTGGACGAACACCTTCGCATGCAGCTTGCCAGAGAATGCACCGCTGCGATCTCGTAAGGCGCCAGCTCCCGATTATGTGCCAAAACGATGCAGTCGTGCAGTGGCCAGTCCTGAAAACAGGGAATTCTGAGCATTTTGCGAGATGCTGCGCCCCTGCCGTCTTGCTCAGGCTCGAAATCACTGAATAAGGCTGAGGCAGATTGGGATTATGGCACCTGATGAACGAACCTGAGGTAGATCCAACGCTCGAAGCGCTTAATCGCGCCATCAAATTTGCCGAAGCTGCGCTCCACGAATGCGATGAGCAGGGCTATCTTTTGGCGGCGATCAATCTCTCCTCGGCTCTCGATCAGCTCAAGGCCATCAGGGCTACGCTCGAACAGTAGCCAGCCAAGCTGTTCGCGATCCGCACACTCTATCGCGCCAGCCTCAGCCACTGCTGTCTGCGGATCCTGATGTCCGGCGCCCGATCCCTTCGCAAGCCTCGATCCGCCAATCCTCAATACTACGCGCCGCCAAAGGCATCCTCAGCGACATTCGAAAGCATATTCAAATTCTTCGCCAATATGTTGTGATCTAAAAGACTCACGCGTGCGCGAAGGTCCTCTTTCAATCTGTCAATCTCTCCGAGAAGAGGTCCAAAGCGATTGATCAAATATTCAGCCTCCGGCCGAATTGACGACCTTCTTTGATCTCCTGCAAACATCCTAACTCCCAGATTGTGTTTGAACCGTGTTGAATTCTGACTGACATTAGAAATAGACATGCTCAATGCATTAGCCGCACCGTCGGGATGGTAATTGATTGTCAAACTAAGGTGATAGTAATGAATAATTACTATAAAAATGAACCACACATCCACGCATTGGAGGCGATCAGAGATAAAAATTGAAGTAAATGCCGGTGAAATTGCTCGTCTATTGATCCAGTGCTTGCTCCGATCGCTGTGGCGGATCGCGGTTGCCCGAAGGCAATTCTTAGCGGGCAATTTCCTCGAATCTTCGAAATTTTCAGTGGACGATATTGATCGTCGGGTATTCGTCAATTTTTAATCACCATCTTGAGATAATCGTTAACGCCTTGGCTGGCAATTCGCGCGGGATGCCTGCGGAGTTACCTTATGAGCGACATCGATAAAAAGAGGCTCTCGGAGCAGCTCGAGGCGGCGCAAACCATCCTTGACGAAATCAGGGTTACATGCGGCTGCGATGCCTTAGGCCCGGACCGTCAGCGTCCCCAACGACCCATCGAGACGGCGCTCGCGGCAGCCATGCGCGCCAAGGAAAACCGGAAAGCAAGAGCATCGTTCCTGGGCAGCGAGGAGATCTTCGGCGAGCCGGCCTGGGATCTGCTGCTTGACCTCTTTGTCCGCCAGGCTGCGAATGTGACCGGCAAAGGCGAGGCTGGGCTCAGTTCGTTTGGCATCCCAACAGGAACATTCATGCGCTGGCTCAATGTTCTCGAGAACATCGGGCTTGTAGCGTCCCATGCAGACCCGAATGATCGCAGCACCCTACATGTCAGTCTTACCCCGACCGGATATGAGGGCATGGTCCGATATCTCGAGAGCATCTCGAGTTGAAACCTCGAAAGGAGGCGTTGTCCTGAACGGCCGACAAACCCGGTCGACCTCCAACGGTTTGTGACTTACAAATGTATGAGTAAGGGCATGTTCCCCCCTGATGTCGATGTTTAGGCGCCTAGGTGTTCGGTCTGGACCGGGGCCGAGAATGATGCCTTGATCACAGGCCTTGCCGATCCACGCGCAGGGTTGATCCCGAGACGATCTGATTCAGTGCATTGCTTGCCTGAGAGTATCGGCACCACCGTGAGATGAAGCGGCTCGAAAGCATCAGAAGTCCTGCTCATATGGGAGCAGGACTTCCTTTGCAAGCCAACTTCCGGCCCTCTTGCCAAACCAGGTAAGCTATTGCGGCATGCGACCCGCTGAGCTTGATTCAGGTGGCTTTCTTGGCGCCGCGCGTCTTGGGCGCTACGGTGGTGCCCGGCTTGCGGCCGAGCCCGATCTTCTTGGCGAGATCGCGGCGCTTTTCGGCATAGTTGGGCGCGACCATCGGATAGTCGGCCGGCAGGCCCCAGCGCGCGCGGTATTCCTCGGGGCTCATGTTGTAATTGGTGCGAAGATAGCGCTTGAGCATCTTCAGCTTCTTGCCGTCTTCAAGGCACACGATGTAATCGGGCTTGA
>JACESM010000111.1 GCA_013911835.1 Porphyrobacter sp.
ACCAGCGTCACGGGCCGCGCATCGGCGGCAGCGAAATCGACCGGGGCCTCGAGCCGGATCAGCGCCAGTGAGGGGCGACGGATGTCCTTCGCGCGGCAATGCGGGATCGCCACCCCGCGCCCGAAGCCGGTGCTCCCCAACGCCTCGCGCGCCTCGAGGTTCTCGAGCACCTCGTTTTCGTCGAGGCCATAGGCCGCGCTCAGCAGCTGCGCGGTGCGGGCGAGGATCTTCGGCTTGGTGTCGAGCTTGGCGAAAGCGATCGCCTGGGGGGAAAGAGCGAGGTTGACGTCCATGGTGCAACTGATCCCGAAAACTGTGCGCCTTCACTGGCGAAGGTCCGGTCCGTTCAAGCCCGAATGGGGGATTGACGGGCCGGGGCGGTGCCCCCTCCTGCTACCGCCTGGACCTTCGAAAGCGGGCCTTGCCGCCACCTTTGCTTAGGGGCGCAAAGCGGGCGACCGGCCCTATCTCGGCTCGACCCATCCGATCGAGCCATCGGCCCGCCTGTAGACCATATTATGCCGTCCGGTGCCAGCATTTTTGAAAAACAGCGCGCCGGTGTTCCTGAGGTCCATCATCATTACCGCGTCGGCGACGCTGGCGGTGGGGATATCGACGCGGGTTTCGGCGATCACCAGCGGGGCCTCGGCAGTGACCTCCTCTTCCTCGTCTTCCTCGACCATGAAGATGGTGTAGGCGGCCTCTTCCTCGTCGCGCGCGTGATCGGCCTGTTCGTGGCGATCGGTCAGGCGGCGCTTGTAGCGGCGGAGCTGCTTCTCGATCTTGCCCGCCGCATCGTCGAAGGCAACATGCACGTCATGCGCGCTGCCTTGCGCCTTGAGGATCAGGCCCTGCATCACGTGGGTGACGATATCGCAGGTGAAGGCGCCCGCGGGGGCCTTGCCGAACGTCACATGGCTCGCAATCGCGCGGTCGAAATATTTGTCGACGATCGCGCCGAGCCGGTCCGACGCGTGCGTCTGGAGCGCGCTGCCGGTGTCCATCTGGTGGCCGGAAATCCGAATGTCCATGAAGCGTAGTCCTCTGTCCAAGAGTGAGGATCCCAGGGTTGGATGGGACGCGTCAGGCTCTAGTCGGCCCAGATCGCTCCCTTGATCTGCGCGATGAATGCGCGGTGCCGTTCCAGCTCCTCCGGGCTGGCCATATGAAGGCGGGGTTCGCGCCGGGGCTTGTCCGCGGACGGACGGTGCCAGGGCGCATTGGGGGTGATTTCGGTGAGGGCGGGGCTCTCGGTCGGGCCGTCTGCCAGCCCCAGCCCGATCTGGCGCCCGCCGGTCAGCTCGACATAGACCTGCGCGAGCAGTTCGGCATCGAGCAGCGCGCCGTGTTTGACGCGGTGCGAGCGATCGATCCCGTAACGGGTGCACAGCGCATCGAGGCTGAGCTTGGCGCCGGGGTGTTTCTTGCGCGCCAGCGCGACGGTATCGACCATCCGGTCGAGCGAGATGGGGGTCAGGCCCGCCAGCTCCAGCTCGTTGTTGAGGAAGCCGAAATCGAACCCGGCATTGTGCGCGACAAGGTTGGAGTCGCCCAGAAATTCGAGCAATTCGCCGGCCGTTTCCGCAAAGCGCGGCTTGGTGGCGAGGAAGGCGGCGCTGAGGCCGTGGACCCGCTCGGCCTCGGGCGGCATGTCGCGATCGGGGTTGAAATAGGCGTGGAAGGTGCGCCCCGTCTCGACCCGGCCGACCATTTCGACGCAGCCGATTTCCACCATGCGGTCCCCGGTCTTGGGATCGAGCCCGGTGGTTTCGGTGTCGAAGATCACTTCACGCATTTGCCGGACTATCCTCCCATCTTGGGGGAGTTGCAAGCGGCCTTTGTCGTCAAAGTGAAGCAATGAGCGCGGCGACCTGCGCGCGGGTCTCCGCAAGGCTTGTGCCGGTGTCGATGATGTGATCGGCGCGGGCGCGTTTCTCGGTGTCGTGGAGTTGCAGGCCGAAGATATGCGCGAATTTCTCGGGCGTCATTCCCGGGCGGGCGAGCACGCGGGCGCGCTGGACGGCCTCGGGGGCGGAGACCACCACCACGAGATCGACCGACTGGTGCCCGCCGCGCTCGAACAGCAGCGGGATGTCGAACACGACGGCGGGTTTGTCGCGGTTGGCTTCGAGGAAAGCCGCGCGCCGGGCGCCAACAGCGGGGTGGACGATGGCTTCCAGCCGGGCGAGCGCCGCCTTGTCGGCGAACACCTGATGGCCGAGCCTGTCGCGATCCACGCCCTCGGGGCCGGTCGATCCGGGGAAGGCGGCCTCGATAGGCGCGATGAGTTCGCCGCCTGCCCCCTGCATCGCGCGCACCTCGGCATCGGCATCGAACACCGGAATGCCGGCTTCCGCGAACATCGCCGCGACGGTCGATTTGCCCATGCCGATGCTTCCGGTGAGGCCGATGATCTTTGGCTTTGTCATGAGGTCAGAAGTGCCCTGAGTTCGGCGTCATGCTGGCGGGGAGGGGCCTGCCTGAAGAAGCGCTCGAAGGCGACCACTGCCTGGCCGATCAGCATCGAAAGACCGTCGATGGTACGATGGCCGCTGGCGCGGGCGGTCTGGAGAAAGGGGGTCTCCAGCGGCGCGGTGACAATGTCGTAGGCGATGGCGCCCGGCGGCGCGTGGCTCCAGTCGAAGGGGAGGGGGGGTTGGCCCTGCATTCCAAGACTTGAGGCGTTCACCACCAGATCGAGGCAGCCTTCACGGCCATCAAAGGCAAAATCGGTGGGATCGGCGAAGTGCGCAAGGTCAATGGCGTGGTGCTCGCCCTGCGGCGCGAGTTCATCGAGCAGGGCGCGCGCCTTGGCAGGATCGCGGCCCGCCACGACCAGCGTGAAGTTGTGCCCCGCCAGCGCGCTGATGATCGCCCGCGCCGCACCGCCGGTGCCGATGATGCGGGCCATACGGAAGTAATGGGCTTTGGCGAGGTCGTCCGCCAGCGGTTCGAGGAAGCCCGCCGCATCGGTGTTGGTGCCGGCCAACGCGCCCTCGCCGAGTGGAAGAATCGTATTGACCGCCCCGATGGCATCGGCGGGGGAGTCGATCCGATCCAGTAAGGGCATCACCGCCTGCTTGTGCGGCATCGTAACATTGCACCCCAGCCACTCCGCGTCTCCGCGTCTCCGCGTGAGAAAATTGGCAAGCTCCTCGGGCCGCACATGGCAGGCGCGGTATTCCGCCTCGATCCCGAGCTTCCCGAGCCAGAAATTGTGGATTTTCGGCGACTTGGACTGCGCAATCGGATCGCCGATCACCTCGGCATAGGGGCGGGTCATGTGATCAAAACCCCTTCCTCGCGCAGCGCGCCGAGCAGGGGCAGCAGCGGCATGCCGAGCACGGTGAACTGGTCGCCCTCGATCTCGGTGAACAGCTGCACCCCCGGCCCCTCGATCCGGAAGGCGCCGACAGTGTGGCCGATGGCGGGCCATTCCATGTCGAGATAGGCGGCGATGAAGTCCTCGGACAATTCGCGCACATGGAGGCGCGCGAGGCTGGCGTGCGACCACTCGCACCCGCCGTCCTTCACCAGCGCGGCCGCCGAGTGCAGCTCCATCACCTTGCCGGAGAAGAACCGCAGATGTTCGCCCGCCTCATCGCGGCTGCCCGGCTTGTCGAAGCGGCGGCCTTCGCAGACCACCAGCGAATCCGACCCCAGCACCAGCGCCCCCGGATGCAGCGCCGCCACCGCCGCAGCCTTCGCCACCGCCAATGCCTCGGCCACTTCAGGCGGTGCGGCACCCACGAGCCCCGCCTCAACCGCGCGTTCATCGATATCGGCGGGGATGCTCTCGTAAGCCACCCCTGCGGCATCGAGCATCGCCCGGCGCGAGGCGGATTTGCTCGCCAATATCAGGCGCGGGGGTGCGGCGTTCATATCGGCGTCCCCACCCCGCCTTCACTCGCCGGCTTGCGGCCCCGTTCCTGCACCAGCCGGATGATCGCCGCCGCGGTTTCCTCGATCGAGCGGCGGGTGACGTCGATCACCGGCCAGCCATTGTCGCCGAACAGTCGGCGGGCAAATTGCAGCTCGGCCTTGACCTTGTCGTTGTCCACGTAAGCCGTCTCGGTCGCCTCATTGAGCGAGAGCAGCCGGTTGCGGCGGATCTGGATCAGGCGCTCGGGGCTGGTCGTAAGGCCCACCACCAGCGGATGGCGCAGGCGGTAGAGCGTCTGCGGCGGCGGGCTTTCCACCACCAGCGGAATGTTGGCGACCTTGTAGCCACGGTTGGCGAGGTAGATCGAAGTTGGCGTCTTCGAGGAGCGTGACACGCCCACCAGCAGGATATCGGCCTGCTCCCACTCCTCATGCGCGAGGCCATCGTCATGGGCGATGGTGTACTGGATCGCCTCGACGCGCTTGAAATAGGTCTCGTCCATCATGTGCTGGCGGCCCGGGCGGCCATGCGCCTCCTGCCCGAGCTGGGATTCGAGCGCGGCGGTGACCTGATCGAGCACCGGCACGGCGGGCAGGCCGAGGTGGCGGCAATGCTCCTCCAGCCGCTTCCTCGTCTCGGGGTTCACCAGCGTGTAGAGCACGAGGCCCGGATGCGCGGCGAGATCGGGGACGATGCGGTCCATGTGCTGCAACGAGCGCACCATCGGCCAGAAATGGCGGTTCACCGCCGGGTTGTCGAACTGGGCCAGCGCCGCCTTGGCGATCATTTCCAGCGTCTCCCCGGTCGAATCCGAGACGAGGTGGAGATTGAGTCGGTTCATGCAACGCGCGCCCTGTGGACAGATCACCGCATAAACCACGGGAGGCGCGGGCCGACAAGCAGGGGACAGATTTTCATGCCCGCTCCCAGCCCTTTCCTCTGGCGATTTGCGCACACGGGACAAGTTTTGTCGACAGGCTGGGAAGAGTGGGGATAAAGCCCGCTTGACGTCCAATCCGTGCGGATTCGATGGGGGCAGGGGTCAAGGGATCGAACGGGGGTAACCCGGCAGAGGCCGGTAATTCCCGCTTTCCACAGGGCCAACAGACTCCATCAGTCTCTTTATAAATTGAATTGAATTGTTCTAAGGAGTCCTATGCCCGGTCCGCTTCTCGATACGCTCAAAGGTGTCCGTCAGGACGTCGCTCCCGTCTGGCTCATGCGTCAGGCGGGGCGTTATCTGCCCGAATACCGCGAGTTGCGTGCCGAGAAGGGCGGCTTCCTCGAGCTGGTCTATGACAGCGAGGCGGCCGCGGAAATCACCGTGCAGCCGATCCGGCGCTTCGGGTTCGACGGCGCGATCCTGTTCTCCGACATCCTGATCGTGCCGCACGCCATGGGGCAGGGGTTGACCTTTGCCGCTGGCGAGGGCCCGCACCTGGCGCCGACGCTGATGGAGGTGGAGCTGGGCTCCTTCACCCCCGCCTTCGAGCGGTTCGAGCCGGTTTACGAGACCGTGCGCCTGACCCGCCAGCAGATCGGACCGCAAGTGACCATGCTCGGCTTTGCGGGGAGCCCCTGGACGGTCGCGACCTACATGATCGCGGGCGAGGGCTCCAAGGACCACGGCCCGGCGCGGCTGCTGGCCTATCGCGATCCGGCGCGGATGCAGGCGATCATCGATGCGATCGTGGATGTCTCGGTCACCTATCTGCGCGGGCAGATCGATGCCGGGGCGGAAGCGGTGCAGCTGTTCGATAGCTGGGCGGGCAGCCTTGCTCCCGACCAGTTCGAGAAGTGGGTGATCGCCCCCAACGCCGCGATCACCGCCAAGCTCAAGCAATCGCATCCCGATACCCCCGTGATCGGCTTTCCCAAGGGCGCGGGCGCCAAGCTGCCCGCCTATGCCCGCGAGACCGGGGTGGATGCGGTGGGCCTCGACGAGACTCTCGATCCGGTCTGGGCACACCAGAGTCTGCCCGAAGGCATGCCGGTGCAGGGCAATTTCGATCCGCTGCTGCTCGAGGCGGGCGGGCCGGCGCTGGCGGCGCGGGTCAAGACCATCATCGCCGCCTTCGAGGATCGCCCGCATGTCTTCAACCTTGGCCACGGCATCGGGCAGTTCACGCCGATTTCGCATGTCGAGGAATTGCTCGCGGCCCTAAGAGGTTGATCTGATGCAGGAAGTACTCTCCTCGATCTACCTGTTCCTCAAATCGGGGCATGTGATCTTCATGGTGTTCTGGCTGGCGGGGCTGTTCATGCTGCCGCGCCAGTGCATCTACATGCTCGACCACGAACCCGGCTCCAAGGGCGAGGCCAAGTGGGCCGAGCGGATGGGCAAGCTGCGCAAGATCATCCTGACGCCCTCCATGATCATCGTCTGGGTGCTGGGGCTGTCGATGGCCATTGGGCACGATCTTTTCAGTCAAGGTTGGCTTCATGCAAAGCTCGCCCTGGTTTTGGTCTTGACCGGTTATCACGGCTGGCTGGTCGGGCAGACCAAGAAAATGGCACGCGGCGAGCGGCCACTTTCGGAAAAGACTCTGCGCATGATCGGCGAAGTGCCGGGGATCCTCCTGATCCTCATTGTCTTGCTGGTAATTTTCCAGCCCTTCTGAGTCGGGGCGGCGGCGCAATCGCCGATTGACCTTGCGCGGCCGCGCCCCTATTTCCTGACCACCTATCCGGTACCGGAGCGCCAACCCGCTCCCGCAAGGTCTGCTTTCTCCAAGCCCAGCCCCGTTCAACAGGGGGCACCGCCCGCCAAGGGCGGCACTGACCCACCGGCCACATCAAGACTTTCGGAACACACCACAAATGCATCTCAAAGACCTCAAGCGAAAGACCCCGGCCGAACTGGTCGCGATGGCGGAGGAACTGGGCGTCGAGGGCGCCTCGACCATGCGCCGGCAGGACCTGCTATTCTCGATCCTGCGCGAACTCGCCGAGGACGAGGAATATGAAGAGAAGATCATGGGCATCGGCACCATCGAGGTGCTGCAGGACGGCTTCGGCTTTCTGCGCAGCCCCGAGGCGAACTACCTCGCCGGGCCGGACGATATCTACGTTTCGCCCAACCAGGTCCGCCGCTGGGGCCTGCGCACCGGCGACACGGTCGAAGGCGAGATCCGCGCACCCCGCGATGGCGAACGCTACTTCGCGCTGACCAGCCTTGCCAAGGTCAATTTCGACGATCCCGACGCGGTCCGCCTGCGCACCAATTTCGACAACCTCACCCCGCTCTATCCCGACCAGAAGCTGAGCCTCGACAGCCTCGATCCGACGGTCAAGGACAAGAGCGCGCGGGTGATCGACATCATCGCGCCGCAGGGCAAGGGCCAGCGCGCGCTGATCGTCGCCCCGCCGCGCACGGGTAAGACCGTGCTGCTTCAGAACATCGCCAAGGCGATCACCGACAACCACCCCGAGGTGTTCCTGATCGTCCTGCTGGTCGACGAGCGCCCCGAGGAAGTCACCGACATGCAGCGCAGCGTGAAGGGCGAGGTGATCTCCTCGACCTTCGACGAGCCTGCCGGCCGCCACGTGCAGGTCGCCGAAATGGTGATCGAGAAGGCCAAGCGCCTGGTCGAACACAAGCATGACGTGGTCATCCTGCTCGATTCGATCACCCGTCTGGGCCGCGCCTACAACACCGTTGTGCCGTCCTCGGGCAAGGTGCTGACCGGGGGTGTGGACGCCAATGCGCTCCAGCGTCCCAAGCGCTTCTTCGGCGCTGCGCGCAATATCGAGGAAGGCGGTAGCCTCTCGATCATCGCCACCGCGCTGATCGACACCGGCAGCCGCATGGACGAGGTGATCTTCGAAGAATTCAAGGGCACCGGCAACTCGGAAATCGTGCTAGACCGCAAGGTGTCCGACAAGCGCATCTTCCCCGCGCTGGACGTCGGCAAGTCCGGCACCCGCAAGGAAGAACTGCTGGTCGCCAAGGACAATCTGTCGAAGATGTGGGTGCTGCGCCGCATCCTGATGCAGATGGGCACCGTAGACGCGATGGAATTCCTGCTCGACAAGATGAAGGATTCCAAGACCAACGAAGATTTCTTCGCGACGATGAATCAATAGCTTGTCTCTCCCGATGGGCTGAGGGGTCGGCTCGGGGGGATGAGGGAAGAGGGACGGGAATAGGTGCTCAGCCAGTATCTCTACATCAGCACAGCGCCGACGCTGGGGCGCGAGGAAGTTGACGCCATCCTCGCCGCGAGCGCGCGCAACAATCCGGCGCGCGGGATTACCGGGCTGTTGCTGTTCAACGGCCGCAACTTCCTGCAATTGCTCGAAGGTGAGGAGGGCGAGGTCGCCGCGCTGATGGAGACCATCACCGCCGACCCGCGCCACTCGGGCGTCTCGGTGCTCGACCGCCGTGCCATCGCGGGGCGCGCCTGCCCCGACTGGGCGATGAAGCGCGTGCTGATCGCCGAGAGCATCGCGCACCGGCGCGACATGCTCGAGCGCGATCTGCCGCAAGGCCTCGATCCCGAGGTGCGCAAGATGATCGTCAACTTCGCGGTGCTGAACTAGGGGCTCAGCGCAAGCGCCATTCAAAATCGCCGTTCGACCGCAAAGTAAAGTCGCCTAGCATCAGAACGTCACGACCGATGATTGCATCGAATGCAGGGTAGGATTTGATCTCAAGAGCAATGAGAGGTTCTGGCAGGAGATAGGGGTACGGGCCCATTTCCTCATCGTACAAACCTAGAAACGCGATCCAAGATCGATGGAAGCCTTCTCCTCCGATCCCCGTGACGCGCTCTTTGCCACGATAACTCAGTTGAGCGGCCTCTGCTAATGAGCGGGTCACGCTTGTTCCATCAGCGCCAGTATCGATTAGGGCTCTGCAGTCTACCCCGGTCGCGCCGCTGCTTCCGAAGTTCCCTGGATTATTGACGAGTTCTGGACTCGCCGGAAGTACGCGAATTCGGATTATTGGCGGGCTGAATCTGGCGTTACCCCTGACTGTCGGCACTGCTGAACATTCCGAGTTCGATCGGTTTTTCTGTCACTCGCTGGATTGAAAAAACGCCATCCACAAAGCGAGCCTGCGCATCACGCAGCGCTTCGCTCAGCTTTGGGTGGATGCCCACAATCTCTTGATGGTGCAGCACCGCATAGGAACCTTCATGCTCCGGCAGCAATGCCTTGAGCTTCGGAAGAAAAGCAAACAGATTGCATTGGATTTCACGGTCAAGCTGCTCGTTCACTGCGTCATCCTCCTGCGCTTATCCAATAGCGCAAACGACTCGTTGATTCCATTTCAAAGTACGAATCTTTCAGGAACGAATCATGAAAGAAAATGTCGTTGAGGTTTGCAC
>JACESM010000112.1 GCA_013911835.1 Porphyrobacter sp.
GCGAGATTCTGAGTGGTGCTGTTGGTTCCGTCGCTTGCGGTCACCGTCAGTTGGTAGACATTGTTGCGGTCAGCGTCGCCCGGGTTCTCAAAATCGGGTCCGGCGATGAAGGTGATCGCGCCGGTGGCCGCGTTGATCGCAAACAGGGCGGCATCAGCGCCGGACAGGCTGAAGGCCAGCGTGCTGCCATCGGCGTCGCTCGCCGTGGCCTGGACAACGGCCGTGACGTTCTCGTTGATCGTCACGGCCCCGACGGAGGTGATCACCGGCGCGTTGTCATTGAGGTTGTTGACCGTAACCCGGATCGTCTGTGTGGCCTGCAAGGTGCCATCCGACGCAGCGACCTGCACTTCAAACACATTGTCTCCATTGGCGTCGCCGGGCGTTTCGAAATCGGGGGCGGCGACAAAGCGCAGCGCACCGGTGGCGGAATCGATCGTGAACCGCGCCGCATCCGCGCCGCCGACAATCGAGAACGCAACCCCATCACCGTCCGGGTCGCTGGCTGTGACTGTAAGACCGGTCGCTGCGCTGTTTTCGTTCACGCTGACTGCGGCTGCCGACGTGATGGTCGGGGCCGAGTTTGCGGGAATGGCGGCTTCGTCGTCGTCGCCGCCGCCCGCCAAAAGCGCCACGGCACCGCCCACGGCAGCGACACCGAGCCCGATCAGGACAAGGTCGCTGCCCCCTTCAAGCGCCATTTCATGGTGCGCCGCCGGGTCGAGATAGACGACGCCATTCTCGACAATAACGTCGCCCGGCGCGAGCAGTCGTGCCGAACCATCGTCGAAGCGAACCAGCACGCTGCCGTCCTCGCGCAGCTCCACGGAAGCCACATTGGGCATGTCGGCCAGTGCGACAAGGCCGTCGGTGCCGTCGTCATTGGTCCGCGCCTGGGCTTTGCCTGTCAGTGCGAGAAATGCGGCAAGACCAGCCACAGAGCCAATCAGCTGCGAGCGTGAACGGCGTGAGCGAGCGGGTACGGGAAGCTGAAGCATAGGGGTGTTTCCTCTGACTGAACGGGGCACTTCTGGCTGTCCGCACAACCCACAAGGCAGCGCGGTTCACAGACGAAACACCGCAGCCAACCGGAATATTCGGGAAACTTTTTTGAGATTATTTTTGAACCATGCGGACCCGTCGCCCGATTGCCTCGCATGCGATCTGCTTCGGATTCCCCTGTGCGACCCACGGTCACCGCTGATCAGGACTACCTTCGCGAAGTCACGCCATCAGGCTTGCCGGATCCGGATGCGATGCGCTTGGTCATTGCCAAGGGTCTGCCCGATCAGATCTCGCGGTTGTGGCGGTTTGCCATGGTGCGATGTGCTGATCGCGCGCTGGCCGATGATCTGGTGCAGGCCACTTGCGTGCGCGCATTGGAGCGTGCCGAGCAATTCATTCCGGGGTCGCGCCTCGACAACTGGCTCTTCGCAATTCTCGATTCGATCTGGCGCAATGTCCGGCGCTCCCAAGGGGTGCGCAACGGCAACGGGTTGATCGATGTGGCCGAGGCCGGGCTGGCGAGCGGCGATGCCGATGAGGAAACCCGTCTGCAACTGGTGGACGTGGTGCGTCTGATTGCGGCCCTGCCAGAAGGTCAGCGCAGCGTGCTGCTGCTGGTCTGCATCGAAGGGCTGAGTTACGAGGAGACGGCACAAGCGCTGGCAATTCCGGTCGGCACGGTGATGAGCCGCCTTTCCAGCGCAAGATCGCGCATGCGGATCGCCAGCGGGGCCTAGGCCAAGAAATTGTTCGGTGCGCGTGCGACCGGATGAATAATCCGGCACCCTGACGTGTTATGCGTCTGGGATCATCAGCGAGACAGTTCAACCGTGCCGAGGAATTCAGGAGCTCAGCGCCGCCATCCGGCGGACGCGATGTGGGAATCGTTAATGCGCGAAGCCTTTGACGCTATTGCCAAAGGCTGCGACAAGGACGCGCTGCTGTCGCGCCTGCCGCTGGATGGCAAGCGGCAGTCGCCAGACGGAGACGCGAGCTAGCGGGCACTGCTGATGCGCGAAGGGGGGGATAGCGACGCGTTGCTGATGCAGCGGGTTCAGGGCGGCGATACCGCAAGCCTGAAGCTGCTGTATGATCGCCATTCTCCGGGGCTTAGCGGATTCGTTGAACGCATGCTGGGCAGCCCGGCC
Source organism: Porphyrobacter sp. (assembly GCA_013911835.1). GTDB lineage: Bacteria > Pseudomonadota > Alphaproteobacteria > Sphingomonadales > Sphingomonadaceae > Erythrobacter. The sequence goes on from JACESM010000112.1 coordinate 2,154, forward strand.
GAGGCGGCCGATATTGTCCATGACATCTTCGTCAGCCTGTGGGACGGGTCGGCTCAATTCCGGCGCGACGCATCCTTGCGCGCCTGGCTCTACACCATTGCGCGCAACAAGGCGATCGACCGGCTGCGGCGCAGCGGTCGGGAAGTGCCGCGCGAACCCGATGTAAACCTGCCAGATCTTGCGGCCGACCCTGAACAGGTGGCGCAGGCCACGCAACAACGCGAACGCGTGGCTGCGTGCCTTGACAAGCTCTCGGAATCGCACCGCCGTGCGGTGTTATTGTCGTTCTACGAGGAGTTCACCTATCGCGAGATCGCTGACATCGAGGGCACCAGCGAAGGGACGATCAAGAGCCGGATCTTTCACGCCAAGCAGTTGTTGATGCATTGCCTGTCGCGCTAAGATCAGTTTTCGGCGATCTCGCTCACCAGACCGCGCTCCTGCTCCAGCCGCTGGCGCGCAGCCATCAGTGCTTCGGCATCGTCAAAAGCGAGATCATACAGGCCGACAGCCGAAGGTCCGTCGATGATCCGGGCATCGACCTCTCGCAACAATCGCCGCAAATCCGCCTCGCTCGCGACCTCGACAAACGCGACCCGAAGCACGAACGAGGCAGACCGATCCTCGCCGGCAAGCGCATATTCGGCGCCTGAGGAGGGATCCCTGGAAATCATCATCGGAGCCATCACTGTCTGCCAGCCGACCAGCGCCAGCACGAGCGCGGCCGCCGCTTGCCACGGCGCAATCAGCGGCCGCGCCCAAAGTGGCTGCCTATGCGGCAATGCCGGGTCTGCGCCATGATCGTTGGCGGCGCGGCTCTGCTGCGGAGCGGCATGTGCGATACTGCGGGCGATTCTGCTCCAGCCGAGCGCGTCGACCTGTCGCTGCGCCGCTGCATCTGCACCCGCCTGGCGGACCGCGCGCCACAGCGCCAGTTCCGCGGCCAATGCAGGATTGGTTGCGGCTGCGCGCTCAAGTTCAGCGACCGAATCCGCATCAAGCGTACCGGCCACGAAGGATTGGATCATCTCGTCCGTATAGGGATGGGAAGCTGTCATCGCGCATGCCTACCAGTGAAAGGGTCATGGGTCATTCCGGGAGCATATCGTTGCTGCGGGGCAATTGGTTCAAAAATGCGCCCGGCGCCGAGCCGGTGGGCAATGTTTCTTCGCGGCGGCGAGGAATGACGGCCCCTGCTTCGATCAGATTTGCGATCGGGACTTTGGCGCTGGCGCTGCCGATGCCCGGTGCCGCGCAGGAGATCATGCACGAGGTACTCCCAATCGATGCTGCCGCGCCCAGGCAAGCGCGCGCCACCCTGCGTGTTGAAACACGGGCGCGATACGAGTTTGCCGAGGCTGCGGGTGCAGGGGCGGCCAGCGAGGCATTGACCATTCGCATTCGTCCATCGCTCGAATTCACGGCCAGCCCGCAGGTCAATATTCTGGGCGAAGTCGAGGCGATTGCGACGCTGCTGCCGGATCGGCGCAATGGCTTTCTGAACCCGGCCCGAGGGCCAGCGATTGCCGACGCCCAGACCCTCGAGCTCAATCGCCTTCAGATCGAATGGGCGCCGAGCGAAGCAATCGGTCTGACGCTAGGACGGCAGCGGATTTCGCTCGACGATGAGCGTTTCATCGGCACGGTCGATTTCCGGCAAAACCAGCAAACCTATGATGCGCTCACCGCCGCTTGGCAGCTTCCCGGCAGGGCGGTGCTGCAGGCAGGCTATATCTGGCGGGTGGGCCGAATTCTCGGCGCTGATCAGCCCGGCGGGGTGTTTGATAGCGATAGCTTCTATGCCAATCTTGCGGTGCCGGTACCGGGTGGGCAGGTAAGCCTCTATCACTATGACCTTGATCTTGATGATCGGATCGGCAGCGTGGTGACGACGCGCACCACGGGCGTTGCCTGGCGCGGGCGGGCCTTTCCGTCCGACCTCAGCCTGTTCTGGGAGCTGGCCTATGCCCGGCAGCACAGTGGGTCGCGGACGCCGGAATATTGGCGCGCCGGGGCCAGCGTCGAACGCGGCGAGCTGGGACTTGCGCTGCGGGCCGAACGATTGGGGTCCGATGATGGCACAGCGTTCCAGACCCCGCTTGCGACACTGCACCGCTTCCAGGGGGCAGCGGACCTGTTCCTCGAAACCCCGGCGCAGGGCATTACCGATATCGAAGCCCGCGCCACATGGCGGATCGGATCGCTCGGCCCTGCGCGCGCGGCGCTCCTGGCCATCCAGTTCAACCGCTTTGATCCCGCCAGCGGTAGCGGACGGCTGGGTGAAGAGTGGGGCGCCGAATGGGCAACGACGCTGGTGGACACGCGGCTCTCGCTGGCGGCGGCCCATTACCGCGCCGCCAGCTTTGGCGCGGATACGACGCGGGTGTGGATCACCGCCAGCCGTGACTTCTGAACCTTTTCGGCGCGCCATGCGATAGGATGAGGTGACACTACCTAGGACCACCATGACCCATCGCTCCGTTCTGACCGCCATGCTGATCCTCATTCTGGGCGCCTGCAATGCAGCACGGCTCAATCTACCGCCCGACGCTGCGGTCGAGGCCGATGCCGCGCAGGTTGTCGACGAGACCGAGATCGTCGTGGTCACCCATTCGGCGCGCGAAGCACGCAGCGTGATCCGCCGTTCTGCAACGCTTGGCTACAGTCTGATCAAGACCGACCAACTGCCCGCGCTCGGCCTTACCATGGTGACCTTGCAGGTTCCGCCCCGGCAGGACGGTGCTTCCGCGATCCGCGAACTGGAAGCTCTGGAGCCAGGGGTGACCGCCGGAATCAATCATGGCTATACGCCGCAAGGCAAGGGCGATGCGTCCGCGCTGCGCGACGGCTATGCTGCCACGGTAATGGAGTGGCCGCGCGGGGGCTGCCCATCTCATGCGGCCATCGGTGTGCTGGATGCCCGGCTGACAGGGCCCGCGCGCCAATCGGTCACCACGGCCGATTTCTCCCGCTCGACCGAGGTTGAGGCCACCCTGCATGGCACACAGGTGGTCACGATCCTCCAGACTTCCGGGATGCTTCGGTCCCCGCGCATCTTCCATGCCGATGTCGTATCACCCGGCACCCGTTTGGGCGATGCAGCCAGCGTCGATGCGCTGCTGCGCGGCATGGATTGGCTGATGCAGAACAAGGTGCGGCTGATCAATGTCAGTCTTGCTGGCCCCTACAACAAGATCCTCGACCGGGCGATCGGGAACGCGGCCCGCGCTGGCGTAGTGATCGTGGCCCCCGTCGGGAACAGCGGGCCTGGTGGCCCGGTGCGCTACCCGGCGGCCTTTGCTTCGACCATCGCGGTGACGGCGATTGACGCCGATCACCAGATCTATCGCGCTGCGGTGCGCGGCACCCGCGTCGATTTCAGCGCCCCTGGCGTGGACATCGCGCTGCCGCAGCCGGCCGGCAGGGCCTTTGTTTCCGGTACCAGCTTCGCCGCGCCATTCGTGACCATGCGGATCGCTGCTGATCCGAAGATTGCAGGCAGCCCAAATCCCGATCAGATTAGGTCCGGCCTGTCGCGGAACGTCCGAGACCTCGGCGCGAAAGGGCATGACCCCGTCTTTGGCAACGGACTCGTGCGCGCCCCCGACAGCTGTCGGGCCAGGGCCTAGAAGCCGTCTATTGTCAGGAATCATCAGGAACGGGCTCCCGCGAGGGCGCAGGGGCACATCTGGGGGCTTTCGAAAATTGGCTTCCCTTCACCCCGGCTGATCGCGCTGCGCGTGTTCAGCTGTGAGCTGTGCGCTGCGCTGCGCTTCCGCCCGCGCCAGACCTCCTTTCCGTCATCTGGCCTGCGCTGCTGCGTTCGTCGATGAATCAGCATGAGAAGGCTTGCACTTTGCGCCAAAGCTTGGATGGTGGCGCGACTGCAAACCGGACATGCCTCACCTTGAACATCCAATCGAAGATCGACCGGCGAATGGCCGGCCTAGAGGCAGCCATGCCCCATCCCCGGCAGCTCGCATCCCAGCTCAAGCCCTTCATGAAAGCGAATGCCGGACGCAGCGCGTGGGAGCTGGCGGTTACGCTCGCGCCATTCCTCGGCCTGCTGGTGGCGATCTTGTGGGCGACGAGCGCCGGCTACCTTGCCGCTCTCGCGCTGGTGCCGGTGGCGGGGCTGCTCCTGCTGCGGCTCTTCATCATCCAGCATGATTGCGGCCACGGCGCCTTCCTGCACAAGCGCACCAGCAATGACCGGGTCGGCCGGGCGCTGGGCATTCTGACCTTCACCCCCTATGATTGCTGGCGGCACTCGCACAGGCTGCATCATGCCTCGACCGGCAATCTCGATGCGCGCGGCGTGGGCGATGTCGACACGCTGACGGTGCGCGAGTTCTGGTCGCGCAGCTGGCTCGGCCGCCTGCTCTATCGCGCCTACCGCCATCCGGTGGTGTTGCTTGGCCTGGGGCCGGCCTACCTGTTCCTGCTGCGCCACCGCCTGCCGATCGGGCTGATGAAGGAAGGCGTGCAGTACTGGGTCAGCGCGCTCGCCACCAACCTTGCGACCGCCGGGTTCCTCGCCGCCCTGATGGCCGCCTTCGGGATCGGCACCACGCTGCTGGTGGTGATCCCCACCGTGCTGGTTGCGGCGACGCTGGGCGTGTGGCTGTTCTACGTGCAGCACCAGTTCGAGGCGGTGCATTGGGACAGGCGCGGGAGCTGGGAGTTCCACGAAGCGGCTATCAAGAGCAGCTCGCACCTCGATCTGCCGCAGCCGCTGCGCTGGTTCACCGGCAATATCGGGATGCACCATGTCCACCACCTCGCCAGCCGCATCCCCTTCTACCGCCTGCCGAGCGTGCTGAAGGCCTTTCCGCAGCTGCGCGAGGTCAATCGTCTGACAGTGCCGCAGACCTTCCGGCCGCTGGTGCTGGCGCTGTGGGATGAGGACGGTCGCCGGCTCGTTTCCTTCCGCGAGGCCGCCCGCATTCGGCCCTGACAAACAGGCAGGGATTTCCTTTGGGCGCGCCGGGATAGCCTGTTACAGGCGCGCCCATGCTGACTATCGACAATATCACCGTGCGGCTTGGCGGCCGGGCCATCCTTGAGCGCGCCAGCGCGACCGTACCGGTGGGCGCGCGCGTCGGCCTGATCGGGCGCAACGGCGCGGGCAAGTCGACGCTGATGAAGGCGCTGATCGGCGAGATCGAGCCCGACGATGGCGAGATATCCAAGCCCGCCCGCGCGCGCATCGGCTATATTGCGCAGGAAGCGCCCCACGGTAACATGACGCCCGAGGAAGTGGTGCTCGCCTCGGCGACCGAACGCGCGGCGCTGCTGGCGGAGCTCGAAACCTGCACCGACATGGACCGCATGGGCGATGTCCACGAACGCCTGCTCGCCATCGACGCCTATTCCGCCCCGGCCCGCGCGGCCAAGATCCTCAACGGCCTCGGCTTTGACGAAGAAATGCAGCAGCGCCCGGTCGACAGCTTTTCGGGTGGGTGGAAGATGCGCATTGCGCTGGGCGCGCTGCTGTTTTCCGAGCCCGACATCCTGCTGCTGGACGAGCCCAGCAACCACCTCGACCTTGAAGCGACGCTGTGGCTGGAGAACTTCCTCAAGTCCTACCCCGCCACGCTGGTGGTGATCAGCCATGAACGCGACCTGCTCAACAAGGTGGTCGATCACATCCTGCACCTGCAAGGCGGGCAGTTGACGCTCTATCCCGGCGGCTATGATGCCTTCGAAAAGCAGCGCGCTGAACGTGCCGCGCAGCTGGCGGCGGCCAAGGCCTCGCAGGAGGCGCAGGCCGCGCGGCTGCGCGACTACGTCGCCCGCAATTCCGCCCGCGCCTCGACCGCCAAGCAGGCGCAGTCGCGCGCCAAGATGCTCGCCAAGATGCAGCCCATCGCCGCGCTGATGGAAGACCCGACGCTGAGCTTCGACTTTCCCGATCCGGCCGAGATGAAATCGCCGATGATCACGCTGGAGCAGGCCGCGGTCGGATACGGCGCGGCGCCGCCGATCCTCAAGCGGCTCAATTTCCGGATCGAGGCCGATGATCGCATCGCGCTGCTGGGCCGCAACGGCAACGGCAAGACCACGCTGGCGCGCCTGCTGGCCGCGCAGCTGACCCCGGCCGAGGGCGAGGTCAACGCGCCGGGCAAACTCAAGGTCGGCTATTTCACCCAGTATCAGGTCGAGGAACTGGCGGCCGAAGACACCCCGCTCGATCTGATGGCGCGCGCGATGGAGGGACAATCGCCCGCCGCAGTGCGCGCGCAATTGGGGCGGTTCGGCTTTTCCGGCCCGCGCGCGCAGCAGCGGGTCGAGAAGCTCTCGGGCGGCGAGCGTGCGCGCCTCGCGCTGGCGCTGATCACCCGCGACGCGCCGCATCTGCTGATCCTCGACGAGCCGACCAACCACCTGGATGTCGACGCGCGCGAGGCGCTGGTGCAGGCCTTGAACGATTATTCCGGCGCGGTGATCCTGATCAGCCACGATCGCCACATGGTCGAGCTGACGGCGGACCGGCTGTTCCTCGTCGATGGCGGGACGGCGCGCGAATATGACGGCAGCATGGATGACTACATCGACTTCATCCTCGGCCGGAAGCCGAAGGGCGAGGGGGTGAAGGGGGGCAGCGCGGGCGTGAAGCCGGCCCCCGCCAGACCCATGGCCGAGACGCGCTACGCCCAGTCGCAGCTCGAAAAGGCCGAGAAGGCGCTCGCCCGCGCCGCAGCCGAAGTGGAACGGCTCGACGCGCAGATCGTGGTGGCGAGCAGCGGCGGGCAAGGGAGCGCGAAGTTGCAAGACCTGCTGACTGCACGCGCCAAGGCCGGCGATGCGCTGGCGGCTGCGGAGGAGGCCTGGCTGGCGGCAGGGGCGGCGTTGGAGGCTGCCGAGGCAGCCTGAGGCAACCCTCCGACATGTGAGGGGCGAATTAACTTGAAATTTTTGAATAATGGCCTAACTGAACATTGCTTCACGTCGCTTGCGACGGAATTTGATCGGCGCCCCTTCGGC
>JACESM010000113.1 GCA_013911835.1 Porphyrobacter sp.
CTTCCTGCCACCACCGCGCTGGGGGCGCTCCTCAGCCACATCACCGGCGATGCCGAGGCCGAGACCTTCCAGCCCATGAACGTGAATTTCGGCCTCTTCCCGCCGCTCCACGAGGTCGGCAAGAAGGTCCGCAAGGAAGCCTACACCTCCCGCGCCAAGGAGGACTTGGCGCGCTGGATCAGCGAAACGCGCGAGCCCATGCCCGCCTGACGCTTCAGCACTTGCAGGCGGGCTTCTTCTTGGCCGCGGGCTTCGGCGCGGTCGTGGCGAATTCGCGCGGGGTCAGCCGCCCGTCGCCATCCTTGTCGGCCTTACCGAACCGGTCGACCGTGGTCACCGCCCATTCCTCGAAGGTGAGGAGGTTGTTGCCGTCCTTGTCGAGCGCCCTGAACCCGTCGGTGCGGGTCGAGAGCATCTCGTCGCGGGTGATCACCCGGTCGCGGTTGCGATCATAGCGGAAGAAGCGCTGCTCCTCCTTGCCGAGCTCGCTCATCTCGGGCGGTGCGGGGCCCCTCAGGCTGCCGGGATCGGCGTTGGGGAGTTGCATCGGATCAGGCTTGGCCGGGGTGACGGCGGGCGGCGGGGCGCCGCGCTCAATCTCGGCGCGGCCCTGCCACCAGAACACACCCACCCCGGCAAGGGCCAGGCCTCCCAACACTCCCAGTACCGCCTGTCGCAAGGGTCTGCCCCCCTTTGCTGCCACGTCAGAGGCGTAAATACACGGAATCAGGCGCGAAAGATAGCGGCGCGCAGCGCAGCGAGCGAAGCACCCCGCCCCTCCATCAGCGGCCGCCCACCGCGGGCCAGGGCGCGCAGGGCGAGCGCTTCGAGCACCGCGAGCCCGCCCAGAGCGCGGGGGATTCGCCCCGCAGGCGCTGCCGCCGTCGTCAGCCCGACCTCGACCAGAAGGGCGCATTCCGCAGGATCCGAGACTCCGGCGGCCGCATCGGCGAGCGCCCAGCGTCGGCCTGCCGCCGCGAGCCGCGCCGCGAGCGGCGCTGCGGAAGGATCATCGGCCAGCCCGGCAAAGAAGGCACCGCGCCCCGTGCCGAAGGCCTCGGCCTCGGCAGCTCCCAGGCTCTGAGCGGTGACCAGAACCTCCCAGCCATCAACCATCTGCGTCAAAACCGCCTCGCGCCCGAGCCAATGGCGCGCGATGCCGTCGAGCACCGCATCGCCGCGCGGGCGCTCTCCCACCGGCTTGCCCAGCGCGTCGCGCCACCAGGCAAGGCGCATCTGCCCGAGCATCGGCTCATGGGTGCGCCCGACGATCCGCGCCAGCCTGCGATCAAGTTGAAGCGCCATGCTTAACGGTGCGCGAACCATTGGCCCGCTCCAGGCGAGCGCCAGTTCGGCTTCGGGCGGAAGGGGATCGGGGGCCTCGGCAGTCACAGGGCCGCGCCTAGCGGTGCCTTTACAGCCTTGGCAAGCAAACTGTCCCTTCCCGGGACGCAGAACCATGGGATCCGTCCCGAGGACGACGGGAAGGATTTGTTAACCATGCTCTTTGGCAATCCGCTTACCCAACCAGCTTAAGGGCACAGACTGCATCTGGAATGTCTGCGTGCTTTTTTCAGCGGACAACAGGGAAGGGCACCGAAGCGATGGGGCGAGAAATGCAGGCTAGAACGTCGTTCTTGCACAATCTGCTGCACGACAACACCGCCAACACGCTCGCGATTGCGGCTGCATCGCTGATCCCGATGATGGCGATGGTCGGCGGCGGCATCGATGCGAGCCGCTATTACATGGCCGCCGCCGACCATCGCCATCATCGGGATCAGCGATGCAGCCGCAATCGCGAGCGTGTTGGCGGTGTTGTCGTGCAGCAGATTGTGCAAGAACGACGTTCTAGCCTGCATTTCTCGCCCCATCGCTTCGGTGCCCTTCCCTGTTGTCCGCTGAAAGAAGCACGCAGACATTCCAGATGCAGTCTGTGCCCTTAAGGTGGTTGGGTAAGCGGATTGCCAAAGAGCATGGTTAACAGATCCTTCCCGTCGTCCTCGGGATGGATCACGTGGTTCTGCGTCCCGGGGAGGGACAGTTTGCTTGCCAGAGGTATATAGGCACCGCTAGGCGCGGCCCTGTGACTGCCGAGGCCCCCGATCCCCTTCCGCCCGAAGCCGAACTGGCGCTCGCCTGGAGCGGGCCAATGGTTCGCGCACCGTTAACCATGGCGCTTCAACTTGATCGCAGGCTGGCGCGGATCGTCGGGCGTACCCATGAGCCGATGCTCGGGCAGATGCGCCTTGCCTGGTGGCGCGACGCGCTGGGCAAGCCGGTGGGAGAGCGCCCGCGCGGCGATGCGGTGCTCGACGGGATCGGGCGCCATTGGCTCGGGCGCGAGGCGGTTTTGACGCAGATGGTTGATGGCTGGGAGGTTCTGGTTACCGCTCAGAGCCTGGGGGCTGCCGAGGCCGACGCCTTCGGCACAGGGCGCGGTGCCTTCTTTGCCGGGCTTGCCGATGAACCTGCCGAAAGACCGCTTGCGGCGCGGCTCGCGGCGGCAGGCCGACGCTGGGCGCTCGCCGATGCGGCCGCCGGAGTCTCGGATCCTGCGGAATGCGCCCTTCTGGTCGAGGTCGGGCTGACGACGGCGGCAGCGCCTGCGGGGCGAATCCCCCGCGCTCTGGGCGGGCTCGCGGTGCTCGAAGCGCTCGCCCTGCGCGCCCTTGCCCGCGGTGGGCGGCCGCTGATGGAAGGGCGGGGTGCTTCGCTCGCCGCGCTGCGCGCCGCTATCTTTCGCGTCTGATTCCGTGTATTTACGCCTCTGACGTGGCAGCAAAGGGGGGGCAGACCCTTGCGACAGGCGATACTGGGAGTGTTGGGGGGCCTGGCCCTTGCCGGGGTGGGCGTGTTCTGGTGGCAGGGCCGCGCCGAGATCGAGCGCGGCGCCCCGCCGCCGCCTGCCGCAGTTCCTTCGCGCGATCCGATGCAACTCCCCAACGCCGATCCCGGCAGCCAGAAGGGCCCAGCGCCGCCCGAGATGAGCGAACTCGGCAAGGAGGAGCAGCGCTTCTTTCGCTATGATCGCAACCGCGACCGGGTAATCACCCGCGACGAGATGCTCTCGACCCGCACCGACGGGTTCAGGGCGCTCGACAAGGACGGCAACAACCTGCTCACCTTCGAGGAATGGGCAGTGACCACGGTCGACCGGTTCGGCAAGGCCGACAAGGATGGCGACGGGCGGCTGACCCCGCGCGAATTCGCCACGACCGCGCCGAAGCCCGCAGCCAAGAAGAAGCCGGCCTGCAAGTGCTGACGGATCAGGCGGGCATGGGCTCGCGCGTTTCGCTTATCCAGCGTGCCAGATCGGCCTTGGCGCGGTCGGTGTAGGCCTCCTTGCGGACCTTCTTGCCGACGTCGTGCAACGGCGGGAAGAGGCCGAAATTGACGTTCATGGGCTGGAAGGTGCTCGCTTCTGCGTCGCCGGTGATGTGGCTGAGCAGCGCGCCCAGCGCGGTGGTGGCGGGCAGCGCCTGCCAAGCGCGCCCGGCGAGTTCGGCTGCGGTCATCAGCCCCGCGACGAGGCCGATGGCGGCGCTCTCGACATAGCCCTCGCAGCCCGTCACCTGCCCCGCGAAGCGGATGTGCGGCGCGGCCTTCAATCGCAGCTGGCGATCAAGCACCTCAGGCGAGTTCAGGAACGTGTTGCGGTGCAAGCCCCCGAGACGCGCGAATTCAGCGTTCTCCAGCCCCGGGATGGTGCGGAACAGCTCGATCTGCGCTGCATATTTGAGCTTGGTCTGGAAGCCGACCATGTTCCACAGCGTGCCGAGCTTGTTGTCCTGGCGCAGCTGCACCACGGCATAGGGCCAGCGGCCTTGCGGAAACTCGGGCGTCACATCGAAGGGATTGTCCAGCCCCACGCCCTTCATCGGGCCGTAGCGCAGTGTCTCGACGCCGCGTTCGGCCATTACCTCGATCGGCATGCAGCCGTCGAAATAGGGCGTGTCCTTTTCCCACTGCTTGAACTCGGTCTTCTCGCCTTCCATCAGCCCGCGGTGGAAGGCGAGATATTGCTCCTGCGTCATCGGGCAGTTGATGTAATCGCCGCCCTCGTTCGAGGCTTCGGTGGTCTTGTTCCAGCGCGACTGGATCCAGACCTTGCGCATGTCGATCGAATCGAAGTGCACAATCGGTGCGATGGCATCGAAGAAGGCGAGCCGCTCGCTTCCCGTTGCGCGCACGATGCTGCCCGCCAGCGCCTCGGCAGTGAGCGGCCCGGTGGCGACGATGGTGAGGCCGGCGGCCGGCAGTTCGTCGACCCGCTCGCGCACGATGGTGACGTTGGGGTGCTGCGACAGGGCCTTCTCGACCTCGGCCGAGAAGACATCGCGGTCGACCGCCATCGCGCTGCCCGCCGGCACCCGTGCGGCATGGCCTGCGCGCATCACGAGGCTGTCCAATTGCCGCATCTCGTGATGAAGCAGGCCGACGGCGTTCTTGGTGTCATCGTCCGAGCGGAAGGAGTTGGAGCAGACCAGTTCGGCGAGCCCGTCGGTCTGGTGGGCAGGGGTCATCTCCCCGCTGCCGCGCATCTCCGACAGGCGCACCTTGGTGCCCGCCTGCGCGAGCTGCCACGCCGCCTCGCTTCCGGCGAGGCCGCCGCCGATGATGTGAACGTCGTGCATGGTTGCGGATCGGGTCATGGCGGGGCAGGTAATTGCGTGATAGCGCCGCGGCAAGCCCCAAGGGGTGCAGGGCAGGAAAGGCACGGATGGCGAAAGCTGCATTGATCGAACAGAGGCCGTGGCTGCTGGCGAGCATCGCCGCGGCAACCGCGTTCTACTTCCTCAGCGACAATCCGGTCTTCGAGGGCACCTGGGGCCTACTGGCCAAGGGCGCTTCGGTTGGACTGCTGGCGCTCTATGTCGCCTTGCGCGTGCCGCAGGGCAAGCACCGTGCGGACGGATTTCTGCTGGTCACGGCCTTGGCGCTGGCGGCCTGCGGCGATGTGGTGATCGAGCTTGATTTTTTGACCGGCGGCGCGTTTTTCGCGGCGGCGCATGTGGTGGCCGTTGGGCTCTACCTCAGGAACCTTCACCAGCGCCCCTCACCGGTCCAGAAGCTGATCGGGGCGGCGCTGCTGATCGGCACTCCGCTGGTGAGCTGGCTGCTGAGCGGGAATGCGCAGATCGCGATCTACGCCGCCTTCCTAGGCGCGATGGCCTCGGCCGCGTGGATGAGCCATTATCCGCGCTACCGGGTCGGGACCGGAGCGGTGTTGTTCGTCAGCAGCGACTGGCTGATTTTCGCGCGGATGGGGCCCATCGACCTCGAGCCCGCCAATTCGATCCTGATCTGGCCGCTCTACTATGCGGGCCAGCTGATGATCGCGACGGGCATAATCCAGTGCCTGCGCGGAGAGCAGCCCGTCAGGTGACGGGCGCCTCTGCCGTTTCGTCGCCAGCCTCGTCCTCGCCCGCATCGTCGATTAGCGCCGCGCCGACGATGTGCTCGTCGTCCGCCACGTTGAAGATGCGCACGCCCGACGATCCCCGACCCGAGATCGAGAAGCCCTTGTATGGCGGCTCGAACCCGCCCTCGACGAGATGCCGGAAATCGATCCCCAGCCGGATCAGCTTGGCCTGATCGGTCACCAGCATCAGCTGCGATCCGTGCTTGACCGGGAAGCTAGCGACCACCGGGCCGTTCCTTTCCGGATTGCTTTCGGGCGTGCCGATATTGGTGATCCCTTGCCCGCCGCGCGAGGTGGTGCGGTATTCGTAGGCCGAGGAGATCTTGCCATAGCCATTGGCGGTGATGGTGAGGATGAACTCCTCTCCTTCCGCCATCCCAGCCTGCCTGTCGGCGGGGAGGGTAGAAACGGCATCGTTATTCTTCCACGCAGCGGCGCGCAGATAAGCCTCGCGCGTCTCCATGTCGGCAGTCAGCGGATCGAGCACCGCCATCGAGACGACCCTGCCGCCCTTCTTGAGGCTCATGCCGCGCACCCCGATGCCGGTGCGGCTCTTGGTCTCGCGCGCGTCTGTGGCGGAGAAGCGGATCGCCTTGCCCGCATCGCTGGCGAGGAAGATTTCCTGATCTTCGGTGAGCAATTGCACCCCGATCAAGCGGTCGCCCGAACCCTCGACGAAGCCCATCGCGTATTTCCCGGCGGTGGGCACATTGGTGAAGGCGTCCATCGAGTTGCGGCGGACCATCCCCTGTTCGGTGGCAAATACGATGTTGAGATTGGCCCAGGTCGCCTCGTCCTCGGGCAGGGGGAGAACGTTGGTAACCCGCTCCTCGTCGCCCAGCGGCAGCAGGTTGACCATCGGGCGGCCCTTGGTCTGCGGCCCGCCTTCGGGGAGCTTCCAAACCTTCATACGATAGACGCGGCCGGTGTTGGTGAAGAACAGCACGGGGTTGTGGGTCGAGGTGACGAACAGCTCGACCACCGCGTCCTCGTCCTTGGTCGCCATGCCGCTGCGGCCCTTGCCACCGCGCGCCTGCGCACGGAAGGCGTCGAGCGGCGTGCGCTTGATGTAGCCGCCGTGGGTGACGGTGACGACCATGTCCTCGCGCTCAATCAGGTCTTCGTCTTCGAGCCCATCCCATGCGGGCGCGATTTCGGAGAGGCGCGGGGTGGCGTAGGTGGCGCGGATCTCTTCCAGCTCGGTGCGCATGACGCCGTAGAGCTTCACCCGGTCGGCGAGGATCGAGAGGAATTCCTCGATCGAGAGCGACAATTGCTTCAGTTCGTCCCCGATCTCGTCGCGGCCCAGCGCGGTCAGGCGGTGGAGGCGCAGTTCGAGGATCGCCTTCACCTGCCGCTCGGACAGGCGATAGGTGCCGCCGCTTTCGTCGTCGGACGGGTCGATGGCTTCCACGAGGCGGATATACTGCGCGATGTCACCGATCGGCCATTCCTTGGCGAGCAGCTTGGCGCGCGCCTCGGCCGGATTGCGGGCCGAGCGGATCATTGCCACGACTTCATCGAGGTTCGACACAGCGACCACAAGGCCGAGCAAGAGATGCGCGCGCTCGCGGGCCTTGTTCAGTTCGAACTTGGTGCGGCGGGTGATGACCTCCTCGCGGAAGGTGATGAAGCTCTGAACGATGTCGCGCAGGGTGAGCGTTTCCGGGCGCCCGCCGCGGATCGCCAGCATGTTGGCGGGGAAGCTCGACTGCGCGGGCGTGTGGCGCCAGATCTGGTTGAGCACCACTTCGGGCGTCGCATCGCGCTTCAGGTCAATGACCACGCGCACGCCCTCGCGCGAGCTTTCGTCGCGGATGTCGCTGATGCCCTCGATGCGCTTGTCCTTGGCGGCTTCCGCGATCTTCTCTACCAGACCCGATTTTCCGACCTGATAGGGGATCGAGGTGAAGACGATGCTCTCGCGGCCCTCGCTCTTGGCGCCGCGCGTGCTTTCGATCTCGTGGCGGCAGCGCATCAGGATCGAGCCGCGCCCGGTGGTGTAGGCCATCCGCGCGCCATGCGTGCCGAGGATCAGCGGTGCGGTGGGGAAATCGGGGCCGGGGATGAACTTGATGAGCTCTTCCGAGGTGATCGCCGGGTTCTCGATGAAGGCAAGGCAGCCGTCGATCACTTCGCCGAGGTTGTGAGGAGGAACGTTGGTCGCCATCCCGACCGCGATCCCGCCCGCGCCGTTGACCAGCAGGTTGGGGAAGCGCGCCGGCAGCACCGTCGGCTCGCGTCGACTGCCGTCGTAGTTTTCGGTGAAATCGACCGTGTCCTTGTCGAGATCGTCGAGCAGCAAGTTCGCCACCCGCGCCAGCCGCGCTTCGGTGTAGCGCATCGATGCTGGCGGATCTGGGTCCATCGAGCCGAAATTGCCCTGACCGTCGATCAGCGGCACCCGCATCGACCAGTCCTGCGTCATGCGCGCAAGGGCATCGTAGATCGCGGAATCGCCGTGCGGGTGGTAATTACCCATCACGTCGCCGACGATCTTGGCGCTCTTGCGATAGGGCCGCCCGGCGACGAAGCCGCCCTCCTGGCTGGCGAAGAGGATGCGGCGGTGCACCGGCTTCAGCCCGTCACGCACATCGGGCAGCGCGCGGCTCACGATCACGCTCATCGCGTAGTCGAGATAGCTCGTCTTCATCTCGTCGACGATGTCGATGCGTTCGAAGCCGCTCATCGGGCTGGCAGGGGAATCGATGATGTCGCTGTCGTCGCTCAAGGTCGGGGCCGTTTCTGTGTGTGTGCGGATGCCGCTGAGGGCAGGCCAGCCATAGCAGGGCTAGCAGGTCCTCTCCATGTAGGCACATGCCCGCAGTTTCGCCACCATAGCGGCGGAACAAGCCGCGAACCGGGCGCTTTTTTCCACACTTGCAGCCATGCACGCGGGAAGGGGAGCGTGCGGGCATTCAATGGCCGTTCAGCAGGCGGCGTCTAGCGGGAATTGCAAATCCCGCGTGAGCCGTTCAAAGGCACGTGTGGAAAGTTTGGCGCAGTCCCGGCCAGCACCATGCCGGAAGGGTCTGCGCTTCTTGTGGAGGATGCAGTGACCAATATGTCTTCGCCCCGTCGTCCGGCCGTGATCGCGCGCCAGTTCGCGCTTGCCGTCGCCCTTGCCGCCGGCACCGCCGTGCTCGCCGTTCCGGGCTTTACCGACGCGGCCTATGCGCAGAAGAAAAAGAAGAAGGGCGAGGAGGAAGCCGAAGCCGGCAAGCCGGTCTATACGCCTGCCTTCGTCAAGGCCTACCAGCCGCTCGACGCCAAGCTCAAGGCGCCCGGCGTCGACGTTGCCGCGCTGAAGGCCGAGATCGACGCGCTCATTCCGCTTGCCACCACGCCGGACGACAAGCTCGCGCTTGGCGGCATGCTGTTCAACGCCGGGATTGCAGGCAAGAACTATGCGCTCCAGCTCCAGGGTGCCGAAACCATGCTGGCCAGCGGCAGGGCCA
>JACESM010000114.1 GCA_013911835.1 Porphyrobacter sp.
CCTTGGCGCGCGACGGTCGATCCATCAGCTCGCCGCCGCAATTGGGGCAGCGGTCGTCGAGGTCCTCGGCGCATTCGGCGCAGAAGGTGCACTCGAACGAGCAGATGAAGGCGCCGGGTGCCTCGGCGGGCAGCAGCACGCCGCAGGTTTCGCAATCGGGGCGCATTTCGAGCATGACCAGTCCTCCTATACCGCCGCGCGTACCGCTTCGCAGATCGCGTCGACCACCGTCTCGACCTGGCTCTGATCGTCGCCTTCGGCCATCACCCGGATCACCGGTTCGGTGCCCGAGGGGCGGATCACAAGGCGGCCCTTGCCCGCAAGGCTCGCCTCGGCCTCGGCGATGACCGCCTTGACCGCATCGTTCTCGAGCGGCTTGCCGCCCTCGTAGCGCACGTTCTTGAGGAGCTGGGGCACCGGATCGAAGACGTGCAGCAGCTCGCTCGCCGGCTTGCCGCTGCGCACCAGGCTCGCCAGCACGCGCAAGGCTGCGACTGTGCCGTCGCCGGTGGTGGCATAGTCGAGCAGGATCATGTGCCCCGACTGCTCGCCGCCGACATTATATCCGCCCGCCTTCATCGCCTCGAGCACATAGCGGTCGCCCACCTTGGCGCGTACCAGATCGAGGCCGCGGCCACCCAAGTAACGTTCGAGCCCGAGGTTGCTCATCACCGTGGCGACGATGCCGCCGCCGCGCAGGCTCCCACGCTCCTGCATCCGGCCCGCGATCAGCGCCATGATCTGGTCGCCATCGACCGCGCGGCCTTTCTCGTCGACCACGATCAGCCGGTCGGCGTCGCCGTCGAGCGCGATGCCGATGTCGGCCTTCTCCTCGACCACCTTGGCCTGAAGCGCGGCGATCGCGGTCGAGCCCACGCCGTCATTGATGTTGGTACCGTTGGGCGACACGCCGAGCGCCACCACGTCCGCGCCCAGCTCCCAGATCGCCGAAGGCGCGACCTGATAGGCCGCGCCATGGGCGCAATCGACCACCACCTTGAGGCCATCGAAGCGGATTTCCGACGACACCGAATCCTTGACCGCGTGGATATAGCGCCCGCGCGCATCCTCGATCCGGCGCGCGCGGCCGATCAGTTCGGCGGGGACGAGCGGGATGTCGGTTTCCATCAGCCGCTCGATCTCGGCCTCGGCCTCGTCCGACAGCTTGAAGCCATCGGGGCCGAACAGCTTGATGCCATTATCAGCGAAGAGGTTGTGGCTGGCCGAGATCATCACACCGAGGTCGGCGCGCATCTCGCGGGTGAGCAGCGCGATCGCGGGAGTGGGGAGCGGCCCGGTCATGATCACGTCGATGCCGACGCTGGTGAAGCCCGCCACCAGCGCGCTTTCCATCATATAGCCCGACAGGCGCGTGTCCTTGCCGATCACCACCCGGTGGCGGTGGCCGCCACGCACGAAATGGCGTCCCGCGGCCTGCCCCACCTTCATCGCGGTCGCGGCGGTCATCGCGCCGGCATTGGTGCGGCCCCTGATCCCGTCGGTTCCGAACAGCTTGCGTCCCATCAATTCCCCTGCCTTCGCCCTTCTCGCCAATATTGTCTCGCGCTTCTGGCGCGGTTATCGCGCAAAGGGAAGGGCAAGCCGCCCCAAGCCGCCTGAACAAGGACACACCATTGCACGATAGCGAAAACGCCGGCGCGGCCGGACAGGGGAAATTCGCACTGGTCTCGATCCGCCTGCCGGTGGCGCTGACCTTTGCGGCGCTGATCGCGGGTCTGGGGGCTGGAATCGTCGGTGCGATGGCGGGGGCGCCGCAGGGGGTGTCGGACATTGCAGGCCTCGTCGGCGGGCTGTGGCTGCGCGCCTTGCAGATGACGATCATCCCGCTGGTCGCGGCGCTGCTGGTGCTCGGCCTCGTGCAGATGATCCTCGCCGCGCGGGTTGGAACGGTGGCGCGGCGGATGATCGCGCTGATGGTGTTCGTGCAGCTGGCGGGCGGGGCCTTCACCTCGATTTTCATGCCGATGCTGCTGCGCGCGTTCCCGGTGCCCGAGGGCGCGAGCGCGTTCCTGGCCCAGACCCCGTCGGATGTGGGCGAGGTGCCCAAGGTGCTCGATTTCCTCGCCTCGCTGGTCTCCCCCAACATCGTCGCCGCCGCGGCCGAGACCGCGATGCTGCCGCTGACGCTGTTCTTCGTGATGTTCGCGGTGGCCATCACCCGCCTGCCGGAGGATCAGGGCGAGCGGCTGCTCGGCTTCTTTCACGCGCTCGGCAACGCGATGCTGCTGATCATCGGCTGGGTGCTCAGCGCCGCGCCGGTCGGCGTCTTCGCGCTGGCCTACGGAGTGGGCGTGCAGAGCGGCGGCGGGGCCTTCGCGGCGCTCGGGCATTACGTGCTGACCGTGACCGCGATGGGCACCTTCGTCTTCCTGCTCGCCTATGTCATCGCTGCGGCGCTGGGCCGCACCGGCGGACGGTTTGCGAGCGCCATCCTTCCCGCGCAGGCGGTGGCGCTGTCGACCCAGTCCTCGCTGGCGAGCCTGCCAGCGATGCTCGACAGCGCAGGGCGGCTGGGCATCCGACCTTCGACCGCCGAGTTCGTCCTGCCGCTCGCGGTGGTGATCTTCCGGGCCACCAGCGCCTCGATGAACCTCGCGGTGGTCTATTACGTTGCCGCACTGGCGGGGGTGGAGGTGCCGCTCACCGTCGCCATCGCCGGTATCTTCATTGCCAGCGTCATCAGCCTTTCCGCCGTCAGCCTGCCCGGATCGATCAGCTTTGTGGTGTCGATCGGCCCGATCGCGCTCGCCATGGGCGTGCCGGTCGAGCCGCTGGCGCTGCTGGTCGCGGTGGAGATGCTTCCCGACCTGATGCGCACGCTCGGCAACGTCACCATGAACGTTGCGGTCACAAGCGCGGTTGACCGCTCAGCCGATGAGGCTAACGCCCAGACGTGAAGCTTGCCTTGAAGCTGCAACCCTTCGCCCACATTTGCGTTGTGGCTTCGTAACCTGACCGATCCATCAAACGACCCTGGAGGACACCATGGCTTTCGCACTTTCCCCGCTTCCCTATGCCGACACCGCGCTCGAGCCCGCCATCTCGGCCGAGACGCTGTCGTTCCACCACGGCAAGCACCACCAGACCTATGTCGACAAGATGAACGCCGCGATCGCGGGCACCGATCACGAGACGAAGTCGCTCGAAGAGATCGTTGCCGCCTCGCGCGGGGCCAACCAGGGCCTGTTCAACAACTCGGCGCAGACCTGGAACCACGCCTTCTACTGGCACTCGATGGCGGCCGAAACCACCGCGCCTTCGGATGAACTGGTCGCCGGGATCGAAGCCGCTTTCGGCTCGGTCGATGCCCTGAAGCAGCAGCTCAAGGACCGCGGCGTGGGCCACTTCGCTTCCGGCTGGGTGTGGCTGGCCGAGAAGGACGGCAAGCTCTCGATCGAAGAGACCCACGATGCCGACACGCTCGCCGACAGCGGTTTCAACCCGCTGCTGGTGCTCGACGTGTGGGAGCACGCCTACTACCTCGATCACCAGAACAAGCGCCCCGCCTATCTCGACGCGGTGGTCGAGACCAAGCTCAACTGGGCCTTCGCCAGCGAAAACCTCGCGCGCGGGACGGTGTGGACTTACGCGTAAGGATTGGCGCCTGATTTTTCGGGTTCGGACATGAAGAAGGCCCGGGGGAGCGATCCCTCGGGCCTTTGCTTTGCACCTTGTCCGAGCCGAGGGCTCAATAGCCCCGCGCACTCACCCCATTGCCCGCCGCGACCTCGTCAAGCTCCTCGAGGATCGCGCTGTGCGCCACGTCGTCGTCCGTCGAGCGGCGCGGGATGCTCCCGTTGGCCAGCATTTCGGTGAGCGCCGCCCGCGCCCGGCCCACGCGGCTCTTGATCGTGCCGACCGCGCAGCCGCAGATCGCTGCGGCCTCTTCATAGGAAAAGCCGCCCGCGCCCACCAGCAGCAGCGCCTCGCGCCGTTCGGCGGGGAGCGTCAGCAAGGCGCGGTGGAGATCGGAGAGGTGGATTGGTTCCTCCTGCCCGGCGGGGGCGGTGAGGATGCGTTCGGCCACGCCCTCGTCATACTCGCCGCGGAAGCGATTGCGGCGCATGTCGGTGAGGTAGGCGTTGCGCAGGATCACGAAGGTCCAGGCGCGCATCGAGGTGCCGGGCTCGAACCGGTCCTGCGCCGCCCAGGCCTTGAGGAGCGTCTCCTGCACCAGATCATCGGCAAGGTCGGGCCGCCCGCACAACCCGCGCGCAAAGGCGCGCAGGTGCGGCACCACCGCGGTCAGCTCGCGCTTGAAATCGGACCTTTCGCCCGCGCTGCGCTTTTCACCCGAAGGCTGGTCGCCGCTCACTTGCCGCCGTCCCGGCCGCGGGCGGGGGGTATCGCGTCGAGCCGGTCAATGAGATCCTTGAAGCTGTCCGGCAGGGCCTCTTCGACCACCGAATCATAGAGCTGTTTCAGCCCGTCGGCCCATTCAGGCGGGCGGCGCCGGGCGCTCTGGTTGCCTCCGCCGTGATTGCCGCCCCCATTGCCGGGGTGTCCGTCTGTCGAGGCCATGTCGCTTGCGCTCGTCCCTGATCCCGTGTCCCGGCCCTCTGCAAGCCGATCCGCCGCCCGGGAAACCGAAGGACGCGGCGCGCCATCCGAACTCCCGGGAAGCCGAGTTTGGACGATTCGGGAACGATGCGCTACCTGTTTGGTTCCGCCACCGCCACCCGAAGCATTTCGGCTCCACAGGAACCGCACAACATCGACCCGCTCGCCCTCCGACCCGATCCCGATCCGGCCGATCCGTTGCCGCCGGATTCCTCGGGCCGCGCGCGGCGTTGGCTGGTGCTCTATCCGCGCGCGATCCCGCTGCTGATCTTCATCGCGCTGGCCGCGATCACGGCCTTGAGCGTCTTCTCGATCGAGAGCAACGCCCGCGCCCGCGAACGCGCGCAGATGCGCGAATATGCGCAAGGCGTGGCCGCCGCGCTCGACCGCAGCGGGAGCGGCTTTACCTCCTACCTGCGCGCAGGCGCGGCGCTGTTCGCGAGTGTCGATGAGGTCAGCCCGGAAACCTTCGACAGCTTCGTTCGCGCGCTGAAGCTCAACACCGAATATTCGGGCGCGGAAGGGATCGGCTGGATCCCGGTGCTGGAAGCGCGCGATCTGCCCGCCTTCCTCACGAAGATCCGTGCGAGCCAGCCGACCTATCCCGACATCTACCCCGCCCCGACAAGTGCGACCGGAAGGGTGGCGCCGGTCGCCATGTTCGCCCCCGCGACCACAGTGAACCGCCGCGCCCTTGGCTACGACATGTATTCCGATCCCGACCGCGCCGCCGCCATGGCCGAGGCGGAGCTCAACCTGCGCCCGGCGGCATCGGGCCGGATCATCCTGTTGCAGGAAACCAGCGGCACCGCGCCTGCCTTTGCGATCTACATGCCGGTGTTCCGCATGGGCACCGGCACCGCCCCCGAGCGCCCGCTGGCCGGCTTCGTCTACACCCCTTTCCGGGCACGCGAGTTTCTCGATTCGGCCATCGACCGCGCCGGGCAGAACCGCTT
This sequence comes from Porphyrobacter sp., assembly GCA_013911835.1. Lineage (GTDB taxonomy): Bacteria > Pseudomonadota > Alphaproteobacteria > Sphingomonadales > Sphingomonadaceae > Erythrobacter. Next base: position 5,538 of record JACESM010000114.1, read on the forward strand.
CGGCGTGCGGCTTTACGATGGCGAGGTGTCGACCGGGCACCTGCTGGTGGCCCATTCGATCGCCGATGCGGCCCGCGACACGGTGACACAGGAAGTCACCATTGCCGATCGCAAGCTGATGCTGGTGATCGAGCATGCCGACCACCGGGTGCTCTCCCCGCTGTCGATGGTGACGCTGGTGTTCGGCCTCGCACTCGCCAGCCTGCTGATGCTGCTGGCGCGGCTGCTGACCCAGCAGGCCTTCGAGGATCAGGCGCGGCTCGCCTTTTTCGAGGAGCAGCATTCGATCCGCAACTCGCTCACCCGCGAGTTGAACCACCGCGTCAAGAACACGCTGGCCAATGTGCTGTCGATCCTGTCGCTGACGCGCCGCCGGGCGAGCGGGCTCGACGATTTCGCCGACAGCCTCGAAGGCCGCATCCGCGCGCTTTCGGCGACGCATGATCTGCTGACAGTGACCGACTGGGGCACCACCCCGATCCGCGCTGTGATCGAGGCCGAACTCCAGCATTTCCGCATCGCGCTGGGGGATGCCATCATGCTGGAGGGGCCGGATCTGGAGCTGGCGCCCAATGACGCGCTGTCCTTCGGGCTGGCGGTGCACGAACTGGCCACCAATGCCGCCAAATATGGCGCATTGAGCGTGCCTGGCGGCAAGGTCACGATCCGCTGGCAACGCGGTGAAGACCCGGCGGCCGAGACCGAGTGGGCCGAAGTCGAATGGCAGGAGACCGGTGGGCCTCCCGTGCCCGGCGAGCGCCGCCGCGGGTTCGGCACCGAACTGATCGAAAAGGTCGTGGCTCACGAGCTGCGCCAGCCGGTCACGCTCGATTTCGTGCCTACGGGCGTGCGCTGCGTGCTGCGCGTGCCGGTGCGCAGGCCTGCGGATTTTCGCATTCGGGAACGTTAGCCTGCCGATACAGCTGGCGGCTCGCCAATCAAAGCGGCTTGGTTGATCCGAAAAACAGCGCCTGGCTGATCGCCGCGCGCACCGTCGCTTCCTGGAAGGGCTTCGTGACGAGGTAGGTCGGCTCGGGCCGGTCGCCGGTCAGCAGGCGTTCGGGATAGGCGGTGATGAAGATCACCGGCATTGTCCCCACGCTCAGGATATCCTCCACCGCATCAAGGCCCGAGGAGCCGTCGGCGAGCTGGATGTCCGCCAGAACCAGCCCCGGCATCGCCGTGGCCACGGCAGCGCGTGCCTGTGTCCGCGTGGCCGCGGTGCCGCTGACCGTGTGGCCGAGGCCGGTGACCAGGTCTTCCAGCTGCATCGCGATCAGCGGCTCGTCCTCGATGATGAGCACGCTGGTGGTCTGCTCGCGCTCGATCTCGGCGATCGCTTCGGCGACGAGGGCTTCGACTTCCGCAGGCGTGCGCTCGAGGATCGCGGCGGCCTCTGCCGTGGTGAAATCCTCGAGCGTGGTCAGCAGCAGCGCCTGGCGTGCGGGCGGGGTGATTGCGCCGAGGCGCGCCTGTGCGCCAGCCTCGTGCTCGCTCGCCGGATCGCCCGCTCCGGCGGCGCCCGATCCGCTCGCCCAGACCTTGCCGAAGGCGCGGTAGAGCGGCACGCGCCCGCCTGCGAGGCTCTCCATCAGCGTGGCATCCGCGAGCGCGGCTTCGAGCATCTCGCGCACAAAGGCATCGCCGCTCGCCTGCGATCCGGTCAACGCACGGGCATAGCGGCGAAGGTAGGGAAGATGGGCCGCGATCTGGCTTCCGAGGGACATGGATGATCTTTCGCTGGTCTGTGTGGGCAACCGATTCATGCCCATAGCGGTTCCCCGCGCCCCCGTCGCCCCCATCGCGCAAGGCACTGTTTCCGAAGAAGTTCTTGCGTAGTTTCCCTAGGGTCAAAAAAATTTCGCGAGGCCTGGGAACCGCTCGCGAGGACGATCATTATCCCATTGTCACCGCCGAGACCCCCCTCCCGTCCAAGCGGCTGGTGATACGATCCCGAAAGGCCTCCGTTGTTATCGCAACGGAGGCCTTTTTTGTCGGCGATCACGCTGGCGCCCCGGGGCGGGGAGCCTGCGCCACCGAAGGTGGCTCAATCAACCAAGGCTCCGCTCGTAGATCGCGTATTCCCGGTTGATCTTCGACTGGATCGTGTCGGCGATCGCGACCATTCCCTGATTGTCCTCGAGCACCCAGCCAAGCTCGCCGCGCACCGATTGGAACTTGGTGCTGGATTCGTGCCGGATCGCCTCGATCATCATGAAGGCGAGCTGGCTGGCAAGGCGGCTGTTGTGCAGCTCCTTCAGCACCCCCATCAGCGGCACCCGCATGCCTGCGCCCTTGGGGAAACGCAGCCAGCGCAGCATGGTGATCCAGCCGAAGGGGAATAGCTTGCCCTTGATCTTCGCCAATGCGGCGTTGGCATCGGGCCAAGTCAGCATGAAGGCCACCGGGCGCCCATCGACTTCAGCGATCATGTTGAGTTCTTCAAAAATGATCGTCCGCAGCTTCTTGCCCGCATAGGCGACCTCGTCCGGGGTGAAGGGCACGAAGCCCCAATTATCCGACCATGCATCATTGAGAATCGCCAGAATGGTCGCAACCTCGGCGTCCCAGTTGCTTTTGTCGACCCGGCGCACATTGATCCGCGCGTTCTTGTGACCCGATTGCACGATCCGCTGCACCAGCGGCGGAAAGGGCTTCGAGATGTCGAGATCATAGGTGTAGAGCGTCTTGACGCGGGCGTAGCCTGCCGCCTCGATCCAGCCCGCATAATGCGCCGGGTGATGGCCCATCATCATCATCGGCGGATGATCCTGTCCGCGCACGAGCAAACCCGGTTCTTCCCACATCGCCAGCGAGATCGGGCCGAGCACGCGCCGCATTCCCTGTTCCACAAGCCACGCCTCGGCGGTGGTCAGAAGCGCACGGGCGACATCTTCGTCCTCGGCGTCAAAGTAACCGAAAAACCCGGTACCGGGGCCAAAGCCCTTCTCAACCGGCATGGCGAGCGCGAGTTCGTCGATATGTGCCGAGATGCGCCCGACTGGCCGCCCGCCCGCTCGCGCGATGAACAGCTGCACGCGGGCATGGCCGAAGAAGGGGTTCTTGTCCGGATCGACCAGCTCGATCTGCTCGGAACGGATCTGGGGCACGAAATGCGGCAGACGGTCGGAAAACGCCCGACCAAGATCGACGAAGGCCGCCCGGCCCCGCTTGTCGCTGACCGGCTCGATCTCTATTTGCGCGGCGCGGGCCGTTACATCCGTCACGAAGGCGTCCTCGTATTTGCTCTGGG
>JACESM010000115.1 GCA_013911835.1 Porphyrobacter sp.
TTGATCCCCGGTGCGATCGATCCGCCCTTGTAGGCGCCCGTGTAATCGACCGCCTCGAACTTGGTCGCGGTGCCGAAATCCACGATGATCAGGTCGCCGCCATATTTATGGTGTGCGGCAAGGATGTTGAGCGCGCGGTCCGCGCCCAGTGAGGAGGGCTGATCGACATCGATCTCGAACCGCCACGCGGCCTTGCCCTGCCCGGCAAACAGAGGGGTGATGCCGAAATATTTCTCGCACAAGACGGTGAGGTTATGGTCCGCGCGCGGAACCACCGAGGCGACCATGATCCGGGTGATGTCCGAGCGCTCGAAGCCCTCGATCTTGATCAGCTGGAGCAGCCAGACGGCATATTCGTCGCCCGTGCGGCGCGGGTCGGTGGCGATGCGCCAGCGCGCGCGGGTGGTGTGGGTGCCGTCCGCATTAAGATCGAACAGCGCGAAGACGACATTGGTGTTCCCGACATCGGCGGCGAGCAGCATCGTGGGCAATCCTTGGCTCATGAAATATCGCCAGCGCGAATGACACGTTCGCGGCCATCCGCCAAGCGCAGGCGCAAGGCGCCGTCGGATTCCTCGAGCCCGGCGAAGGTGCCCGAGAGCACCGAGCCGTCGGTGTCGTGGACGGTGACGGGCGAACCCTGCGCATGGATCGAGGCACCGATGAAGGCGTGGAGCGTCGCGGCAAGGCCATAGGTGCGCCACGCGGCGAGGCGCTTGTCGAAAGCGGCGGCGAGGCTGGCGGCGAATTCCTCCAGCAGCGGCGGCGTGGTGAAATCGGCCAGGGCGGCGATCTCGCGGCCCTCCACCTGCGGCGCGCGGGCGAGGTTCACCCCGATGCCGACGATGATATGGCCGCGCACCATCTCGAGCAGGATGCCGGACAGCTTGCCGCCTTCGAGCAGCACGTCATTGGGCCATTTGAGGCCGAGCGCCGCGGTGTCACCCAGCGCTGCGGCACAAGCGTCGCGCACTGCCAGCGCAGCGACGAAGCTCAGCGAAGCGGGTGGCGCCCCCCCTTCCCCAAGCACCACGACGGTCGAGCCCATGAAATTGCCCGCTCCGTCGAACCATTCGCGTCCCTGCCGCCCGCGCCCGGCGGTCTGGCGGCGGGCGACCAGCCATGCCCCTTCCGTCCAGCCCACCCCGCCACGATGCGCGGCAGCAAGGTCGGCATTGGTCGAGCCGGTTTCTTCGACGAGGGTGATCAAACCGCGAGGAACAGCGAGGCCGCAGCCTTGTCAGCCAGATCGGTCAGCGACGGGGTAAGCAGGTAGCCCAATGGCGAGATGATCAGCGCGGTCAGGCCGAGGAGGGTCCAGTGGCTCGCCTCGCTCTTGCCGGTGACGACGCCGACGGGCTCGTCGAAGAACATCACCTTGACGAACTTGATGTAGTAGAACGCCCCGATCACGCTCGCGGCGATGGCGATCGCGCCGAAGGCGACGAGCCCCGCCTCGATGGTCGCCTGGAAGATCACGAACTTGGCGTAGAAGCCGAGCAGCGGCGGGATGCCGGCAAGGCTGAACATGAAGATCAGCAGCGCCCAGGCAATCGCGGGCTTGGTCACCGAGAGGCCGCGGATGTCGGTGAAGGTCTCGTAGAGATTGCCCTCCTCGTCGCGCAGCATCAGCAGGGCGACGAAACAGCCGATGCTCATGGCAACATAGATGAAGAGGTAGACCAACATCGCGCTCGCGCCGTCGGCATTGGCCACGGCAAGGCCCAGCAGAATGAAGCCGATATTGTTGATCGAAGAATAGGCGAGCAGGCGCTTCAGGTTCTCCTGCCCGATCGCTCCCAGCGCGCCGAAGATGATCGAGGCGAGCGCCATGAACATCACGATCTGCTGCCACGCGGCGACCTGCCCCCCGAACACCTCGAACACGACGCGCGCGGTGAGGGCCACGGCCGCGACCTTGGGTGCAGTGGCGAAGAAGGCGGTGACGGGGGTGGGCGCGCCCTCATAGACGTCGGGCGTCCACATGTGGAACGGCACGGCGCTGATCTTGAAGGCCAGGCCAGAGAGCACGAAGATCACCCCGAACAGCGCCCCGGTGCCCATTTCGCCGGTGAGACCAGCGCGCACCCCCGCGAAGGCGGTGCCGCCGGTGAAGCCGTAGAGCAGGCTCATCCCGTAAAGCAGGATGCCGCTCGCGAGCGCGCCCAGCACGAAATACTTGAGCCCCGCCTCGCCCGAACGCGTATCGCGGCGCAGGATCGCGGCGAGCACATAGGCGGAGAGGCTGTTGAGTTCGAGGCCGAGATAGAGGCTCATGAAGTCGTTGGCCGAGACCATCAGGCTCATGCCCACGGCCGCGAACAGCACCAGCACCGGATATTCGGCGCGCATTCCGCGTTCGGTCCCAGCGGAGGGACTCGCGAAGAAGGACGGCGCGATCATCAGCGCGGCGATAGCGGACAGGTAGATCAACGCCTTGGCGAACAGGGCATAGCTGTCGACCTTGAGCAGCCCGCCGAAGGCCAGCGTCGCCGGGCCATCGGTGCCGAAGTGGAGGCCGGGCACGATCAGGATCCCCGCGACGAACAACGCGGCTGCGGCAGCGATGGCGATCTGGCGCGCGGCCTTGTCCCCGCCCCATGCGGCCAGCAGCAGCAGGACGAGCCCCGTGCCGGTCAGCACCAGTTCGGGCAGGACGAGCGCGAAAGAAGCGGCGAAATCCATCAGTGTGCGCCCTCCTTGGCGCTATCGGTCGAGCCGCCTTCGTGCTCCATGCCCTCATGCCCCGTGCCCTTGTCGGCCTCGCCATGGTGGCCGAGGGCATTGGCGGCTTGGCCACGCGGAGTGCCGGGGGCAAGCCGCGCGTCGCTGGCTGGCGCGACTGCGGCAAGGCGCGCGTCGAGCGTGGCGATGTCCTTGCGCATCGGGGCGAGGAAGCTCTCGGGGTAGACGCCCATCCACAGCACGGCGGCGGCAATGGGCGCCATCATGATCCACTCGCGCGCGGAGATGTCGGGCATGGCGGCGGCGTCTGCGTTGGTCTGCCCGCCAAACGCCACGCGGCGATAGAGGTAGAGCATATAGGCCGCGCCGAGGATGATCCCGGTGGTGCAGATCAGCGCAACGAGGCTCGAGGTCTGGTAGATGCCCGCCAGAGACAGGAACTCGCCGACGAAGCCGCTGGTGCCCGGAAGGCCGATGCTGGCCATGGTGAACAGCAGGAAGAACAGCGCGTAATAGGGCATGTTGATCGCCAGACCGCCGTACCGGGCGATCTCACGGGTGTGCAACCGGTCGTAGATGACCCCGACACAAAGGAACAACGCCCCCGATACGAGACCGTGACTGAGCATCACGATCATCGCCCCTTCAAGCCCCTGCACATTGAAGGCGAAAAGCCCAACAGTGACGATCGCCATGTGCGCGACCGAGGAATAGGCGATCAGCTTCTTCATGTCGGCCTGCACCAGCGCGACCAGCGAGGTATAGACCACCGCCACCATCGACAGCACAAAGACCAACCATGCGAACTGCGCGGAAGCCTCGGGGAACATCGGCAGGCTGAAGCGGATGAAGCCGTAGCCGCCCAGCTTCAGCAGCACGCCTGCAAGGATCACCGAGCCTGCGGTCGGCGCCTGCACGTGCGCGTCGGGCAGCCAGGTGTGGAGCGGCCACATCGGCACCTTGACCGCGAAACTCGCAAAGAAGGCGAGCCACAGCCATGTCTGCGCGCCCGCCGGGAAGCCATATTCCATCAGCGTCGGGATGTCCGAGGTTCCCGCGTCCGCCACCATCCAGAACATCGCGATCAGCATCAGCACCGAGCCAAGCAGGGTGTAGAGGAAGAACTTGTAGCTCGCGTAGATGCGGTTGTCCCCGCCCCACACCCCGATGATCAGATACATCGGGATCAGGCCCGCCTCGAAGAAGACGTAGAACAGGAACAGGTCCTGCGCGGCGAAGGTGCCGATCATCAGCACCTCCATGAACAGGAAGGCCGCCATGTATTCGCCGACGCGCTTGGTCACCGAATCCCAGCTTGCAAGGATGCAGATCGGCATCAGGAAGACGCTGAGCATGATCAACATCAGCGCGATCCCGTCGATCCCGAGCTTGTACTGGAAGCCGGCGAAGAGGTTCGCCTCCTCAGGGAACTGCCACTGGGCGCCGCCGATGTCGTAATTCGCCCAGAGCGCGATGCCGAGCAGGAAGGTGGCGAGCGTCGCCCCGAGCGCGATCCAGCGCGCGGCATTCGCGCCTGAGAACAGGCATGCCAGCGCGCCCGCCAGCGGTACGCACATCATCAGCGACAGGATGGGAAGGCCTTCCATTACGAAGCGCGCTCCTAAAGCAGAACGTAGGTGATAGCGGCGACCAGCCCGAGCAGCATGATCAGCGCGTAGGAATAGAGGTAGCCCGACTGGATCGACTTGGCGGCAACCGAGGACCGCTGGATCACCGCAGCGACGCCGTTGGGGCCGAAGCGGTCGATGGTGCCGACATCGCCCAATTGCCAGAAGGCGCGGCCGAAGGCGAAGGCGGGCTTGACGAACAGGACGTCATAGAGCTCGTCGAAGTACCACTTGCGGTAGACGAAGTTGTGTAGAGCCCCGAAGGCGCTCACGAACTTCGCCGGAATGTCGGGCTTGGCGATATAGGCGAGGTAGGCCCCGGCAAAGCCCAGCACCATCACGATGGTGGCGCTCAACTTCACCCACAGCGGCACGCCGTGCATCGCGTGGATCAGATCCTTGTTGTAGAAGATCGACCCGTTCCAGAACGCCGCGCCATCGATGAATTCGTGGTGGAACACGAAGCCCGCGAATACCGCGCCAAGGCTGAGGATGCCGAGCGGGATCAGCATGGATGCCGGGCTCTCGTGCGGGTGATAGCCCGCGGTGCCGTCGCTCGGGGCGTGATGATGATCCTCGTGGCCGTGGCCGTGATCATCATGCACCGCGTGCTGGATATGCTCGGATTGCTCCCAGCGGGGTTTGCCCCAGAAAGTCAGGAACATCAGACGCCACGAATAGAAGCTGGTCAGCAGCGCGGCGATCGCGCCCGCCCAGAAGGCGAACTGCCCCGCCCCGTTGTGGCGCGCGTAGGCCGCCTCGAGGATCGCGTCCTTCGAGTAGAAACCGGCAAAGCCGAAAACGCCAAGGATGCCCACGCCTGTAATCGCCAGCGTGCCCGCCATCATCGCCCAGAAGGTCAGCGGGATGTGCTTACGAAGGCCGCCGTAATAGCGCATGTCCTGCTCGTGATGCATCGCGTGGATCACCGAACCAGCGCCAAGGAACAGCAGCGCCTTGAAGAAGGCGTGGGTGAACAGGTGGAACATCGCCGCCCCATAGGCGCCCACGCCGGCCGCAAAGAACATGTAGCCCAGCTGCGAGCAGGTCGAATAGGCGATCACCCGCTTGATGTCCCACTGCGTCGTGCCGATGGTCGCCGCGAAGAAGCAGGTCGCGGCACCGACGATGGTCACGATGGTCAGCGCGGTCGGCGCGGTCTCGAACATCGGCGACAGGCGGCACAGCATGAACACGCCCGCCGTCACCATGGTCGCGGCGTGGATCAGCGCGGAGACCGGCGTCGGCCCCTCCATCGCGTCGGGCAGCCAGGTGTGCAGGCCCAGCTGCGCGCTCTTGCCCATCGCGCCGATGAACAGCAGGATGCACAGGATATCCATCGTGTAGAGGCGCATGCCGACAAAGGTGATCGTCGATCCGCTCATGGCCGGGGCCTTGGCCAGAATCTCGGGGATATCGGTCGTCTGGAACACCAGAAAAGTGCCGAAGATGCCGAGCATGAAGCCAAGGTCGCCCACGCGGTTGACCACGAAGGCCTTGATCGCTGCCGCGCCCGCGCTGGGCTTCTTGAACCAGAAACCGATCAGCAGATAGGACGCCAGCCCCACCCCTTCCCAACCGAAGAACATCTGGACGAGGTTGTCCGCTGTCACCAGCATCAGCATCGCGAAGGTGAACAGCGAAAGGTAGGCGAAGAAGCGCGGCTGATCCGGGTCTTCCTCCATGTACCCCCAGGAATAGAGGTGCACGAGCGCCGAGACCGAGTTGATCACCACCAGCATGATCGCGGTCAAGGTGTCGACCCTGAGCGCCCAGTCGAAGGTCAGGCTGCCGCTCTGCACCCACTTGAGCACCGGCACGACTTCGGCGCTCGCGGTGCCGGAGAGGAAGCCGAGGAAGATCGGCCAGCTGAGGCCCGCTGCGAGGAACAGCCCGGCGGTGGTCACGCCCTTAGCCGCGACATTGCCGATCATGCGGTTGCCCAAGCCAGCGATCAGGGCGGCGACCAGCGGCGCAAAGACGATGATGAGGATCTGCGTGGCCACGCGCGCTTACCCCTTCATCCGGTTGATATCGTCAACCGCGATCGAGCCGCGGGTGCGGAAGTAAATCACCAGGATTGCAAGGCCAATGGCAGCCTCGGCGGCGGCCACGGTCAGCACCAGCATCGCGAAGACCTGACCGGTGAGGTCGTTGAGGAAGGCGCTGAAGGCGACGAGGTTGAGGTTCACCGCCAGCAGGATCAGCTCGACCGCCATCAGGATGACGATCACGTTCTTGCGGTTGAGGAAAATCCCCAAGACGCCGAGCACGAACAGGATCGCGCCCACGACGAGGTAATGTTCGATCCCGATCACAGCTCGATCCCCTGCCCGATCTCCGGGTTTTTCATGACAGTTGCATCCTCAGGCCGGCGGCGGATCTGCTTGCCCACATCCTGTCGCGCCCGCGCGCCGGGCTTGGGCGGCTGGAAGGTCAGCACGATCGCGCCGATCATCGCCACCAGCAGGATAATCCCGGCGATCTCGAAGAGGATGATGTAGCGGCCATAGAGCAGCGCACCCAGGGCCTCGATGTTCGAAGTGTCTGCGGCCTGCATCGCGGTGCCGTCAGGCGTGCCGAGGGTCAGGCCGCCCGCATTATAGGCCCCCACGCCCAGCAGCAGCTCTGCCAGCAGGATCGCGGCAATCAGCAGCCCGAGCGGGGCGTTGCGGCTGAAGCCTGCGCGCATCGCGGCAAAATCAATGTCGAGCATCATCACCACGAACAGGAACAGCACCGCGACCGCGCCGACATAGACGATCACCAGCAGCATCGCGATGAACTCGGCGCCGAGCAGCACCATCAGGCCGACCGCGTTGAAGAAGGCGAGGATCAGCCACAGCACCGAGTGCACGGGGTTCCTCGCCATCACCACCATGACAGCGCTGGCGACGACGATGGTCGCGAAGAAATAGAAGGCGATGGCCTGTATCAGCATGATGCGTCTCCGCCGATCCGTCCCCCCGGCGTTAGGCCAGGGCGAGAGAAAGCGGCATTTGATCCCTTAGTCCAAGTCCTGGGCCCCGGCAGGACACCGTGACCCCATTACCCCATGTCCTCGTCGCCGCGCGCCCTAGCGGTAGGGGGCGTCGGCTTCAAGGTTGGCCGCGATGGCCCTTTCCCATTTGTCACCATTCGCGAGCAGCTTGCCCTTGTCGTACAAGAGCTCCTCGCGGGTTTCGGTGGCGTATTCGAAATTCGGCCCTTCGACGATGGCATCGACCGGGCAGGCTTCCTGACAGAAGCCGCAATAGATGCACTTGGTCATGTCGATGTCGTAGCGGGTGGTGCGGCGGCTGCCGTCTTCACGCGGTTCGCTCTCGATGGTGATCGCCTGCGCGGGGCACACCGCCTCGCACAGCTTGCACGCGATGCAGCGTTCCTCGCCGTTGGGATAGCGCCGCAGCGCATGCTCGCCGCGGAAGCGGGGCGAGAGCGGGGCCTTCTCGAACGGGTAGTTGATCGTCACCTTGGGCCTGAAGAAATACTTCAGCGTCAAGGCGTGCGCCTTGAGGAATTCCCAGAGGGTGAAGGACTTGATGAGGTGGGAGACGGTCATCCGAAATATGGTCCGGTTTGTTTGAAATTGACTGAGCACAAGCCAGCGAAATAGGTTCTTCTTTTTCGCGAAGACTCCCATATCTCCACGGTTGCAGCTCCCTTGCCTGCACCAACGGTGTTTGCCTGTAAAACGATCGAGGTGAAAACGTCGCCGTCTGAACTTACTTTCAAGAATTTTCCAAGCCCTAGCGGCCAGACAGCCCCGTACCGGCCACTCAGCCGCGTGTCGCTCGAAGCGAACTGTGCCTCGCGATACCGATTTCCATTACGCAGCTCTGACCACCCGAGTTCGCCTTTCAGAGTGACGACATCACCAGTGGCATCCTTGAGGTCACAGCTAATCGATCCGCCGTTTGGCAAAATCGCAGGTGGCACATCTTGAGCGGAGACGACGTTCGCCGTTGCCGCCGCAAAGAAGAAGAAGAAGAGCAGCGAACGCTTCATCCGAAATGCCCCGTCGCCATCAGGTAACCGCTGGTCACGGCCACAAACAGCAGGCTCATCGGCAGGAACACCTTCCACCCGAGCCGCATCAGCTGGTCGTAGCGGTAACGCGGGACGGTCGCCCAGATCCAGCTGAACATGAAGAAGAACATGAAGGCCTTGAGCAAAAACCAGATGATCCCCGGCACCATGTAGAGCACCGGAATGTCGAGCGGCGGCAGCCACCCGCCCCAGAACAGCAGCGTGTTCAGCGAGCACATCAGCAGGATGTTGGCATATTCGCCGAGCCAGAACAGCGCGAAGCTCATCGAGGAATATTCGGTCTGGTAGCCCGCCACGAGCTCGCTCTCGGCCTCGGTGAGGTCGAAGGGCGCGCGCGCGGTTTCGGCCAGCGCCGAGATGAAGAACACCACCCACATCGGGAAGAGCAGCGGGT
>JACESM010000116.1 GCA_013911835.1 Porphyrobacter sp.
TGGGCGACGCTGCGCTGGAGCAGCAGGTGGGTCGCCTCGTCAAACCGGCCTTCCGCGGCGAGCCGGTCGGCATCCTCGAGCAGCGCGAGGCTGGCGGCGGCATCGGGTCGCCAGGTCTCCTCTTGCGTGGCCGCACCTGCGGCCTTGGCCTTGCGCCCGAAGCGCAGCAGCGCAGGATCGATCAGGCGGATCAGCAGCACCAGCGCGAACAGGCCGACAAGCGTCGGCAGCACCCATTGCAGCCACCACCACGAACCCGCAAGCGAATCTCCCAGCGGGCCGAGCAGGTCGGCGAGCCACTCGAAAAAGGCGTCGATCTGCTTGGAGAGCCAGCTCGGCTTGGGCGGGGGTGTTTCGGGGATGGTGACGGGGGCGAACTGGATGTTCTCGTCGGCGCGCAGCTGCTCCCACCCGGCGGGAGGCGATCCGCCTGAATTGGCTGGGCTATCGGAAGGTGCTTGTGCGGCCGCTGCGGTCATCCCGGTTGCGGTGGTGGCACGCCCGCCGCGCACGCGCAACGGGAAACAGCGTCAGCCCTCCCGCGATGGCGCGTCAGGGCCGTGCGCGCGCCTGTTCGTAACTGCCGAGCAGGCGCAATTCCTTGGAATGGAAAGCGCATTCCTCAAGCGCGCGGTCGACCGCCGGATCGCCCGGTGCGCCGATAATGTCGGCGTAGAAAGTGGTCGCGGCAAAGCTCGTGCCCTGCTGGTAGCTTTCGAGCTTGGTCATGTTGACGCCATTGGTCGCGAACCCGCCCAATGCCTTGTAGAGCGCGGCGGGAATGTTCTTCACCTCGAAGATGAAGGTGGTCATCAACTGGCGCCCCGCGAGCGCTTGCGCCGCCAGCGGCTCGCGCGCGAGGATCACGAAGCGCGTCATGTTGTCGGCGCTGTCCTCGACGTTGTTCTCGATGATGGTCAGCCCGTAGAGCTCGGCCGCGAGCGCGGGGGCGATGGCGGCGACGGAAGGGTCGCCGCGCTCGGCCACGTATGCCGCTGCGCCCGCGGTGTCGGCGTGGCTGAGCGGCACGATGCCGCGCTCCCGCAGATAGCGGCGCGACTGGCCGAGCGCCTGCGGGTGCGAATAGGCCGCCTCGAACGGCCCGCTCCCCAGCGCCATCAGCGCGTGGTGGATCGGCATGAAATATTCGCCGACGATATTGAGCCCGCTTTCGGGCAGCAGGAAGTGGATGTCCGCGACCCGGCCGTGCTGCGAATTCTCGATCGGGATGATCGCCGCGCCCGCGCGCCCGTCCTTGACCGCCTCCAAAGCGTCCTCGAAGCTGAAGCAGGGCAGCGGGGCGAGATCGGGGCGCGCTTCGGTCGCGGCGCGGTGCGAATTGGCGCCGGGCGATCCCTGGAAGGCGATTGCGCGCGCCGGATCGGCGGCGGCGGTGCGCTGCATCCGGTCGACGATTTCAAGGGCAGGGCCGGGGAAGGATCGCATGGGCCCAACCGCCTAGAGCCGTGCGCGCGGGCGCACAAGTCTTCAGCATTGGCCCCGCGCGCGCTCACTTGCAAAAGGTGCATGAATATGTGCCACGATCAGTCTTGCGCGCGTCGCAGGGCGACACTATGGGACGCGCGGGATGACACAGGACAACTCTTCGCAGGATAAAGCCGCAGGCCAAAACGGTGGCGGCGATCTGTTCAACACTGCCGCCGGCTGGGTGCTGTTTGCGGCAGGGCTCGGCTTGGGTCTGTCGATCCTGTCGGGCAAGTTCTTCCACGGCGACAAGCCGGAGCGGCCCGAGAAGCTCGGCTACGTGATCGAGGGCGCGGTTGGGGAAGGCGGCGGCGCTGCCGAGATGACCATGGCCGAAGCGCTCAACGCGACCCCGGCGGCCGAACTGGTCGCCGCAGGCCAGAAGGCATTCGCCAAGTGCCAGAGCTGCCACACCGTCGATGCTGGCGGTGCCAACGGGATCGGCCCCAACCTTGCCGGCGTGATGGGCGGTCCGGTCGCAGCCAAGGGCGGCTTTGCCTACAGCGGCGAACTGAAGGCGCTGGGCGGCACCTGGGACTGGGACAAGATGAACGAGTGGCTCAAGAACCCCAAGGGCTATGTCCCGGGGACCAAGATGAGCTTCGCGGGTCTCTCCAAGATCGAGGATCGCGCCGCGATCGCGATGTATCTCAATTCGATCGGCGCCAACCTGCCCGTGCCGGCCTTCGTCGCCGATGCCGCGGCGGGCGCTGAAGCTCCGGCGGGCGAGGAAACCCCCGCTGCGGACGGGACCCCGGCGGCGGCGGAAACCCCGGCCGAGTAAGCGGATGCGAAAGCGAATGTGAAAAGGGCGGCTGCGAGCCGCCCTTTTTGTTTCCATCCCTTGAACCTCAGCCCTTGAACCCCTGAGCAATCACGTACCATTCCGACGATCCCTTGCGGCTTGCCGGAGGCTTGGCGTGCTTGACGGTGGTGAAATGCTTTTTCAGCAGCGCCAGCAGGTCGCTGTCGGTCCCGCCCGCCAGTACCTTGGCGACAAAGCCGCCGCCGGGCGCGAGGTTCTCCACCGCAAACCACGCCGCCGCCTCGACCAGGCCCATGGTGCGCAGGTGATCGGTCTGCTTGTGGCCGACAGTATTGGCCGCCATGTCGGAGATGACCAGATCGGGCGCACCGCCCAGCGCTTCGGCCAGCGCGGCGGGGGCTTCATCGGCCATGAAATCCATCTGGAAGATGGTGACGCCCTCAAGCGGCTCCACGGCCAACAGATCGATCCCCACGACTTCCGCCTTGGGGCGCTTCTGGCGCACCACCTGCGCCCAGCCGCCCGGCGCAATGCCGAGATCGACCACGCGGGTGGCGCCCTTGAGCAGGGCGAACTTCTCGTCGAGCTCGATCAGCTTGTAGGCCGCGCGGCTGCGATAGCCGTCGGCCTTGGCGGCACGCACGTAGGGATCGTTGAGCTGGCGTTCGAGCCAGCGCACCTGGCTTGCGGTGCGGCCCTTGGCGGTCTTGACCCGCTTGCCAGTGTCCTTGACGCCGCGGGTCATTGACCCGCCCGCCCGTTCCCGCGCTGGCTCTTGAGCGCCTTCAATGAACGTTCCGACTGGCGCTCGGCGGCCATGATGCTGCGCAGGATGCCTTCGCGAATTCCGCGATCGGCGACGCCGAGGCGGCGCGCGGGCCACAGGTCGAGAATCGCCTCGAGGATCGCGCAGCCCGCCACCACCAGATCGGCGCGGTCCTGCCCGATGCAGGGCAGGGTCGCGCGCTCGAACGGGGTCATCACGCTGAGACGCGCGCTGATCCCGCGCATCTCGCCCGCGGGCACGATCAGCCCGTCCACCGCCTTGCGGTCATAGCTCGGCAGTTCGAGATAGAGGCTGGCAAGCGTCGTCACCGTGCCGCTGGTGCCGAGCAGGCGGATGTCGGGATGCTGTGCGGCGCCCGCGACCCGCGCGGCAAAGGGGGCGAAACTCTCGCTCACCATTTCCCGCATCCGCGCGAAGCGGGCGAGGCGCGCGGCCTCGCTGTCCTCGCCGCGCCCCACCGTGTCGGTGAGGCTGACCACGCCCCAGGGCACGCTCTGCCAGTCGAGGATGCGCGGCACGCGGCTGCCCGGATCGGACTCGACCAGCACGAGTTCGGTCGAGCCCCCGCCGATGTCGAAGATCACCGCCGGCCCGTCCCCCGATTCGAGCAGGATGTGGCAACCCAGCACCGCGAGGCGCGCCTCTTCTTCGGCGCTGATGATGTCGAGCGCGATGCCGGTCTCGCGCCGGACGCGCTCGATGAACTCCGGGCCGTTGTAAGCGCGGCGGCAGGCCTCGGTCGCGACCGAGCGGGCGAGGCGCACATTGCGGCGCTGGAGCTTGTCGGCGCAGATGGCGAGCGCGCTCAAGGTGCGCTCCATCGCCGCATCCGACAATCGCCCGGTGGTCGCCAGCCCCTCGCCGAGCTTCACCACCCGGCTGAAGGCGTCGATCACGGTGAAATCCCGGCCCGAGGGGCGCGCGATCAGCAGGCGGCAGTTGTTGGTGCCAAGATCGAGCGCGGCATAGGCCTCGCCATGCGCCGCGCCGCGGACCGTGCCGATATCGGCCAGATCGGGCCGGGCGCGGACAGGCTGCTTGGCCCCGTTCTTGCCAGCCGGCCGCACCGGCCGCCGCGCTTCGCTGGCAGCCGCCTTGGCGCGAGGCTCACGGCCGCCGCCATTGCTGCGAGATTCGGGCTGAGGGGGGCGCTTGTAGCGGAAATCGGCTACCTTGCCGGACTTGCCGCCCCGGTTTTTCCCAGCACTTCTATTCCTGTCCGGCGGGAGTGTTTCCGCCATTTTCGCAATGCTTTCATATCACCGCGCGCATAACCCTCCACGCGCGCGGCACTTGGGCAGCAAGTTATCGCAAGGGCGGAACACAAGCAAGCAGCCAGCATACGAGGGTGCTTGACCTCGCGCGCCCGCGAAACTAGGGAGCGCGCTCGCCGCCGCCGCCCGAAGGCCGCCCGGCGCATGGCTAGTGCCCCGTCCTCTAATGGTAAGAGAGCGGACTCTGACTCCGTCAATCAAGGTTCGAATCCTTGCGGGGCATCCAGCCGTTTTTTCGCGCCGCCGCCGTCTCCTGCGCCGTCCCGCCCCTGAGCTATTGCGGGCGCAACCGCCCCCCTCTAGGGGATGAGCCATGACCGATCATGATTTGACCAACCGCAAGTTCTACCGCGCCGGCGAGGAAACCCGCTTTGCCGAGGGCGGGCCCGAGCGCACCCCGCAGACCGCGCATCCGGCCTACAAGCTTGCCTTCCGCGACACCGATTTCTTGCTGCGCGACGAGCTCAGGCCCGTGCGCTTCCAGCTCGAGCTCTTGAAGCCCGAGATGCTGCTCGATGAAGCGCGGGTGGGATCGACGCTGGTGATGTACGGCTCGGCGCGCATCCCGAGCCCTGCGCAGGCCGAAGCGCGGCTCGAGGCGGCGAAGAACGGCAGCGAGTATGACCAGAAGGTCGCCCAGCGCCTGGCCGAGAAGGCGAAGTATTACGACGAGGCCTACCGCCTCGCACGGCTCGTCAGCGAGAAGGGCATCATCGAGAACGGCGAGCGCCAGTTCGTCGTCACCACCGGCGGGGGCCCCTCGATCATGGAGGCGGGCAATCGCGGCGCGTCTGACGCCGGCTCCGAATCGATCGGGCTCAACATCGTGCTGCCGCACGAACAGGCGCCCAACCCCTATGTGACGCCCTACCTCTCGTTCCAGTTCCACTATTTCGCGCTGCGCAAGATGCACTTCCTGCTGCGCGCGCGGGCGGTGGCGGTGTTCCCGGGCGGCTTCGGGACGTTCGACGAATTCTTCGAGCTGGTCACCCTGATCCAGACCGGCAAGATGAAGCCGATGCCGATCATATTGTTCGGCAAGGAATTCTGGACCCGCGTCGTCGATTTCGAGGCGCTGGCGGAAGAGGGCGTGATCTCGAAGAGCGATCTCGACCTGTTCACCTGGGTCGAGACGGCGGAGGAGGCCTGGGCCTGCATCGCCGATTTCTACGACATCAAGGATCACGCGGGCGAGGATTGAGGGCGGCTCAGCCCGGTCCCCGCACTGCCTGATGCCCGAGCGGGCCGCTGCCCGCGCCGTAGCCGGGGGCGGCTGCGATCGCCGCAAACACAAATTCGCGGCCTAGCCGCACCGCCTCGGGCAGGGTCTCGCCGCGCCCGAGCAGTGTCGCGATGGCTGATGACAGCGTGCAGCCGGTGCCGTGGGTGTGGCGGGTGTCGATCCGAGCGTGGGTGAAGGCCAGTGGCGGCTCACCGGGCACGACCAGAACGTCGGTTATCGTCTCGCCGCCCGCATGGCCGCCCTTGGCCAGCACTGCCGCCCCGCTCGCGTGGGCGAGTTCCTGTGCGGCCTCAACCATCGCCTCGTGGTTCGGCAGGGCGCGCCCCGCGAGGTGCTCCAGCTCGGGCAGGTTGGGGGTTATCACCGTGGCGAGTGGGAACAGCCGCGCGCGCAGAGCTGCCACCGCATCGGCTCCAACCAGCACCGCGCCCGAAGTCGCGATCATCACCGGATCGAGCACCAGTGGCCGTCGCAGCAGCACCATTGCGCCGGCGACATGGCGGATCACGTCCTCGTCAGCCAGCATCCCGATCTTGACCGCGTCGACCCCGATATCCTCGACGCAGGAGGCGATCTGCTGCAAAACCATGTCGGGCGCGATCCCCGCGACCCCCTGCACGCCCAGCGTGTTTTGCGCGGTAATCGCGGTGATGGCCGTCATGGCATAGCCGCCGAGCATGGTGATGGTCTTGATGTCGGCCTGAATGCCTGCTCCCCCTGAGGAGTCAGAGCCGGCGATGCTAAGGATACGGGGCGGGGAAGACGCGTTCATGCCATGCGCATAGCAAGCCCGCGCCCCCGGGCAAACGCCACCGGGCGATTGCCCGCCGACCGATTCTTCGGCACATGGCCTCGTGTGAAGCTGCTGCGCCATCCGATCCGTCTTGTGCCGAGCCTGTTCCTGCTCGCCATCGCGTTAGGCACGGTGCTGCTGAGCCTGCCGATCGCCACGGCTGACGGGACGCGTGCGCCGTTCCTCACCGCGCTGTTCACTGCCACCTCGGCTGTGGCGGTCACCGGGTTGGTGGTGGTCGATACCGGCACCTATTGGTCACCCTTCGGGCAGGTGGCGATCCTGCTGATGTTCCAGATCGGCGGGCTGGGCATCATGACTGCCGCGACGTTGTTCGGCATCATCGCGGGACGCGGGTTCGGGCTGCATGAGCGCCTCGCCACGCAGGTCGAGCGCGGACGGCTGGAGCGCGGCGATGCGGTTTCGGTGCTCAAGCTCGTCATCGGGGTAACGCTGGCGGTGGAGGCGGTGACGGCGCTGGTGCTCGCCATCCGCATGGCCGCCGCCTACGACATGGGCCTCGGCGCGGCGCTGTGGAACGGGGTGTTCCATGCGATCAGCGCGTTCAACAATGCGGGCTTTTCCACCCATGCCGACAGCGTGATGGGATACCAGAGCGATCCGCTGATCCTGATCCCGATCATGGCCGCGATCACGCTGGGCGCGATCGGCTTTCCGGTGATGCAGGACCTGCGCGACAAGCGGTTCGACTGGCGGCGTTGGTCGCTGCACTCCAAGGTCACGGTCTACGGCTCGGCCGCGCTGCTGGTGCTGGGGTTTGTCATCATTTTGGCGATGGAATGGAACAACCCGGCAACGCTCGGCCCGATGGGGCTGGGGGGCAAGCTGCTCAACGCCGCGTTCCATTCGGTCATGCCGCGAACGGCGGGCTTCAACAGCTTGGATGTCGGTGCGTTCCGCGAATCGACCCTGATGGTCAATTACCTGCTGATGTTCATCGGCGGCGGCAGCGCGGGCACGGCGGGCGGGATCAAGGTGACAACCTTCGTGGTGTTGTTCGCCATTGTGCTTGCCGAGGTGATGGGCCGCCGCGATGTCGGGCTGTTCGGGCGCCGCTTCGGGCACGAGGTTGAACGGCAGGCGCTCACCGTGACCGTGATCGCCGCCGCGCTGGTCTTTGCGGCCACCACCTATATTGTTGCGATCACCGGCCTGCCGCTGGCCGAGGTGCTGTTCGAATGCGTCTCGGCCTTTGCCACTGTCGGCATGTCGACCGGGATCACCGCAGACTTGCCGCCTTCGGCACAGGTGGTGATTGCGCTGCTGATGTTCATCGGCCGGGTCGGCACGATCACTTTCGCCACGGCGCTTGCGATCGGCAGCAGCCCGCAGCTTTACCGCTATCCCAAGGAGGACCTCATTGTCGGTTGATACGCGCAAACCCGTTCTGGTGGTGGGGCTTGGCCGGTTCGGCGGAGCGGTCGCCCGCAGGCTCGCCAGCATGGGGACCGAGGTGCTGGGGGTCGACCGCGATCCCGAGCTGGTGCAGGACAATGCCGATCATCTGACAAAGGTGGTCGAGGCCGATTGCACCGATCCCGCCGCGCTGCGCCAGCTGGGTGCGGCCGACTTTGCCACGGCCGTGGTCGGCATCGGCAGCGATGTCGAGGCCAGCGTGCTGACCGTGCTGGCGCTCGCCGACATGGGCCTCACCAATATCTGGGCCAAGGCCTGCAACACCAACCACGCGCGCATTCTCGAGCGCATCGGTGCGACCCACGTGGTCTTCCCCGAGGAACGCATGGGGGAGCGGGTGGCGCATCTGCTCAACGAGCGCCTGCTCGATTTCATTGCCTTTGACGATGAATTCGCCATTGCGCGCCTTGCCGCGCCCGAGCCGATCCTTGGCCTGCCGCTCGTCACCAGTGCCTGCCGCAGGAAATACAGCGTCACCGTGGTCGGCGTGAAGCGCAAGGGCGAAGCCTTCATCCACGCGGTCCCGGACACGATCATCTTCCCCGGCGACGAATTGGTCGTGTCGGGCAAGATCAAGGATATCGAGCGCTTCTCGGCGATCTGACTGGCGCGGGGCCTCAGCCCTTGAACTTGCGCTCGGTCGAGGGCGGGAACTTGGCGTGGAGCGCCTTGGCGCGCGACGGTCGATCCATCAGCTCGCCGCCGCAATTGGGGCAGCGATCGTCGAGGTCCTCGGCGCATTCGGCGCAGAAGGTGCATTCGAACGAGCAGATGAAGGCGCCGGGTGCCTCGGCCGGGAGGCCTGCGCCGCACATCTCGCAATCGGGTCGCATTTCGAGCATTGCCAGTCCTCCTATACCGCCGCGCGTACCGCTTCGCAGATCGCGTCGACCACCGTCTCGACCTGGCTCTGATCGTCGCCTTCGGCCATCACCCGG
>JACESM010000117.1 GCA_013911835.1 Porphyrobacter sp.
CGCCCGAGGAGCCCCCTCCCCCCCCGCCTGATGGATCGCCCAAGGAGCAATCCAACAGCGAGCAGCAACAGCAGGAGCCTGACCTCTCCGAAATCCTCGTCGAGGCGGCCAAGGCGGCGATCCCGGCGGGGCTGCTCGAGAGCCTCGCCGAAGGCAAGGCCCCGCGCCGTGCGTCCTCCAGCGGCACCGGGCAGAAGCGCAAGGCGGCGACCCGCGGCAAGCCGCTGGGCGCGCGCCCGGGAATGCCGCGCGGCGGGCACAAGCTGGCGCTGATCGACAGCTTGCGCGCCGCCGTCCCCTGGCAGGCCGTGCGCCGCCGCGAGAACGGCGCGGACGCCGCCTCCCCCATCATCATGCGCAAGGAAGACCTGCGCATCCGCCGCTTCGAGGAGCGCAGCGCCCGCGTCACGATCTTCGCCGTCGACGCCTCGGGCTCGGCGGCAGCGGCGCGGCTCGCCGAGGCCAAGGGGGCGGTCGAGCTGATGCTGGGCCAGGCCTATGTCACCCGCTCGGAGGTGGCGCTGGTCGCCTTCCGCGGGGCGAGCGCGGAACTGCTGCTCCCCCCCACCCGCTCGCTGACCCGCGCGCGCCGGACGCTGGCCGAGCTTCCCGGCGGCGGGGGGACGCCGCTCGCGCTCGGGCTCAATGCCGCGCGCGAGGTGGCCGAGGCCGTGATCGCCAAGGGCCGCAGCGCCGCGCTTGTTATCCTCACCGACGGGCGCGCCAATATCGCCGCCGACGGCTCCCCCGGCCGACCGCAGGCCGCCGCTGATGCCGAGGCCGCCGCGAAAGCCATCGCCGCGCGCGGGATCGACGCGCTGGTGGTCGACATTTCCGCCCGCCCGGGCCCCGAGGGCGCCGCGCTGGCGCAGGCGCTCGGCGGGCGGTTCCTCGCCCTCCCCCGCGCCGATGCACGGATGCTGCAAGCCGCGATCAATGCCGTCCAGCCGGTCGGCAAGGCGACATGAGCGCGCTCGACTGGAGCCGCGAGGGGCTGATCTGGCCGCACCGCGCGGCGAGCTCCTTCGTCCGAACCGGCGCGGCGCGCTGGCATGTGCAGCGGATGGGTTCGGGCCACAGAGATAAGGGGCCCCTGCTGCTGCTCCACGGCACCGGTGCCTCGGTCCATTCGTGGCGCTCCCTGATGCCGCTGCTGGCCGAGCACCATGACGTCATCGCGATGGACCTCCCCCGCCACGCCTTCACCACCGGGCACGATGCCTATGCGATGAGCCTGCCCGCGATGGCGCGCGAGGTGGCGCGGCTGATGGAGGCGCTCGCCGTCTCGCCCGCCGCGATCATCGGGCACTCGGCGGGCGCGGCGATCGCGCTGCAACTGGCGCTGGATCACGCCCACACGGGGCCGATCATCGGGCTCAGCGCGGCGCTGCGGCCCTTCCCCGGAGCCATGGCGCAAATCTTCCCCGCCATCGCCAAGACGCTGTTCGTCAACCCGCTGGTGCCGCGCATCTTCACCGGCAGCATCGACCTTGTCGGCGGGGCCGAGAAGTTCCTGTGGCGCTCCACCCACTCGCGGATCGACCGGGAGGGCCTCGCCTGTTACGCGCGGCTGCTCAAGCACCCCGGCCACGCGGGCGGCGCGCTGGCGATGATGGCGAACTGGGATCTGCCCGCCCTGCGCGAACAGATGGGGGCGGTCACCAACCCCGTCCTGCTGCTCCACGGCGCGAAGGACCCCGCGATCCCGCCCGACTGGGCGCGCGATGCTGCCGGATGGCTCCCCAACGCGCGGCTGGAACTTCTCCCCGGCCTCGGCCATTTGGCGCATGAGGAAGCCCCCGAACTCGCCGCATCGCACATCGCGGCGTTCCTCGCGGGAGCAGGCGCGGGAGAGGCGCAGCGATGAACTTCGGCTGGATCGAGATCGGGCTGTTCTATGGCGTCGCGGTCGGCTTCGGCCTGTGGCAGTACATCGCGATGGACCGCAAGCTGAAGAAGACCCGCGCCGAACGGGAGGCGAAAGAAGCCGCCGAGCGCGACATCACGCCCGAGGCCTGACTTCACCGGACATGCAGACAGCGCCGCAAGCTCGCGATATGAGCGCGCGATGGCCCGGCTGCTCCTGTTCAACAAACCCTTCGGCGTGCTCTCGCAATTCACCGACAAAGGATCGCCCACCACGCGCGCGACCCTGTCGGATTTCATCGCGACGAAGGGCGTCTACCCCGCCGGCCGGCTCGACCGCGACAGCGAGGGGTTGTTGCTGCTGACCGACGACGGGCGGCTGCAGGCGCGCATCGCGGACCCGCGCTTCAAGCTGCCCAAGACCTACCTCGTGCAGGTCGAGGGCGATCCGGCAGAGACCGATCTGGAACCGCTGCGCAAGGGCGTCCGGCTCAATGACGGGATGACCCTGCCCGCCGAAGCCACCCGCATCGACCCGCCCGCGCTGTGGCTGCGCGATCCGCCGATACGGGTGCGCAAATCCGTGCCCGATTGCTGGCTCTCCCTCACCATCCGCGAGGGCCGCAACCGGCAGGTGCGGCGCATGACTGCGGCGGTTGGCCTGCCCACCTTGCGGCTGGTGCGCTGGTCGATCGGCGACTGGACGGTCGAAGGGATAGCGCCGGGCGAGGTCAGGGAAGTGGCCGCATGAACTACCGCCATGCCTTCCATGCCGGCAACAGCGCCGATGTGGTCAAGCACGCCCTGCTGATCGCGCTCGTCCGCGCGCTTCAGCTGAAGGACAGCGCGCTGACGCTGATCGACACCCATGCGGGCTGCGGGCTCTATGACCTTCAGGGCGACGAGGCCGGACGCACCGGCGAGGCGGCGGGCGGCGTGCTGCGCGCCTTTGCCGATGCGAGCCCCCTGCTGGACGATTACCGCGCCGCCGTGCGCGCCGTGAACGAGGCACCCGAGCCCCGCCTCTACCCCGGCTCCCCGCGCATCCTCGCGCAGGCCTTGCGCCCGCAGGACGCGCTGATCCTCAACGAGAAGCACCCGGAGGACGCCGCCAGCTTGCGCGCCGCGATGCGCGGCACCCCTGCCGCCATCCACACCCGCGACGCCTACGAGCTGTGGCTGGCGCTGCTGCCGACCCGCACGCCGCGGGGTCTGGTGGTGGTCGACCCGCCCTACGAGCAGGCCGACGAGCGCGCCCGCATCACCGCCACCCTCGCCGCCGGCATGCGCAAATGGGCGCACGGGGTGACGGTGATCTGGTATCCCTTGAAGGAACGGCCCGCCCATGCCCTGTGGAAGGACAAGCTGCGCCGGACCCGCATCCCGAAGTTCCTCAACGTCGAGCACTGGCTCTACGATGCCGACCAGCCGGGGATCTACAACGGCGCGGGGCTGTTCATCGTGAACCCGCCCTATGCCTTCACTCAAGCGCTGCCACCGCTGCTCGAAGCCCTGCGCACCGCCCTCGCGCCCGAGGGGCACCGGGGGACACTCAGGGCCGAGTGGCTGGTGGCCTGAGGCGGGGGCGCGAAGGCGCTTCAGGCAGGCACGAAGCTGTTGGCGGCAAGCGAGTAGCGCCGCGTGCCCAGCTTCCCGGCCGCCCTTGATGCCGCGATTGCGGCACGCAAGGTATTGTTGCGGGTCGCATAATCGCTGTGCTTGAAGGTCAGCAAGGCTTCATCGGGCTGCGCCGCCTGCAAGATCGGCCGGAGCTCGGAATATTTCGCGCGGCCCTGGTGGAGGATGTCGCACAGGATGGCGCAGGTCACGTCGCTGCGCCCGTCGAGATCAAGCGCGGGCGCGTGGCGTTTGGCCATCTTGCCTTGCAGGATCTGCGAAGACACCCGCACCTGAGCAAGCCGTGCTTGCGGATCTTTCACTGTCCAGTGAATGAGCCGCGCGCTGTGCAGGACCTCCTGCTCGTCGATCAGCTTACGGTTCGGGTTGAGGTAGTTCATGAACAGCTGGAGGTTGGATTCCCCTTCAGGGCCGGTGTTCATCGGCGTTTCGAGATCGGTGACGCTGCCATCCTTGTCGACCCGGCACAGGCTACCATTGCGAATGGCCAATTCCGGAAAGTACTTCTTGAAAGCGGGCAGCTTCGCCAATTCGTGGAACAACAGGATGAGGTTGTCCTTCGGGGTGTGCGCGGCCAGCTGGTAGAAGCCGAAAGTGAACTTCGCCCTGTCGTATGTGTTGACCAACGCCATGTGATTGCGGCTTTCACACTGCCCGGTAACCTCGAGCAGGTGGGCCCAGTGATCGAGCCGGTCTTCATATTCGGCTGCGACGAATTTGGGGCCCCAGTATTGCGCGCCGGGCACAAGAATGCCGTAATAGCTCTTCGAGGCCTGATTGACTTCCTTGCCGACGAGAAAGCGCTCGCTTTCGGTGGACTCGCGGGCAAACCAGAAGGAGTCGACCGGGCCTTCGAGGACGAACTTGCGTTCGGCCGAGACATCGGCGGCCGTGGTGGAAACCTTGAGCATCAGGTCCGAACCCGGAATCCACCCATAGAAGTAACCCTGCCCGGGGCCGTAGGTGGCGTTGAACTTCGTCTGAAACGAGGCCGGCGATTCCTTGACCACGCGATCCTGAGAATTGCTGTAGTGGTAGACCATACCCTGATGGAAAATGCCGATATGCTTCTTGGGCACGTTTTCCATGAACTTGTCGGACAGTCGCACATTGGATGCTTGGGTCACAAAGATAAGCTGCGTGATCGAAATATCGGCATCGCTCCATTTGCCGACCTTGGGGCACTGCGGAAAGATCTCCTGCACTCGCACGTTGGCAGCCGGTTTCTTCCCGCCGGTCAACTTGCCGCAGGTCATCTCGAAGTCTAGCCCCAGAGCGTGGGCCACGAAGTGCGCACAGTGATTGAAGCCGGGATTGTGGTAGCCGTTGCCACAAATAGCCGAAATATTTTTTCCGAGATGCTGGTCCAAATTTAAAGTAGACATACGATTCCCCCCTCGGCCGATGAGGATAATTCAGATCAATATCCCGGTCTACTTGTAGCGATGAGGCGGGTGCAGGTTTGTTCGCGGGAAGGGTTCTGTGCCCGCACCGCCATGGCGGTGAAGCATCAATAGAGCGCATTCCGACACAGCGGCCGCCCTGCGGGGTCGCGTCAGGTCGTCCGCTGGCCTGCAACCCTTGCCCGGGCACTGCAAGACAGCTTCCCTGCTCGCCCCGCCTTTGTCAGTCTTGGCGGATGAGCCGCGCCACCCCTTCCCCGCTGCTGCTGCCCGCCGTGACGGTGGCGGTGCGGGGCGGGCTTCGGAAGCGCGCTCGGGGGGTGGGAGATTTGTCTCTATACTGTGTCTCATGTGTCTCCACAGACAGGAACGGGCCGCGCATGCTGAACCGGCGCGGCCACCGCGCGCTGCTGTGGATCGCGGTCCGTCCGAGTCGCGCGGGGCTTTCCGCTCACCGGCCTACCGCTTTCGCCGCGGCATCCTGTAGGGGAGCATGAGTTGGACGAGGCGGCTGGAGAAGCGGCGCATGTCGAGGCTCTCCTGCACTGCGACCACCTCCTCGCCGAGGAAGCGCGAGGCGAGTTCGCTGCGGGCGTAGAAGGGGGTGTCCTCCCAGGTGCGGCGCACTTCGGCGACGCCGATGTCGGAGCGGGTGCGGCGGGTGATGCCCCACTTGCTCGAGGGCAGCGCGGCGATCGGGGGCAGCTCGACCGGCTCGGGCACGCCGTGGCGGTCGAACCGGAGGGCGCTGGCGAACAGCGAGCCGTCGCCGCGCTCGCCCTCGTAGCACACCAGCGCGCCCTGCTTGAGGTGGGCGCGCGACCAGTGCCAGGTGTTGAAACCGCTCTCCAGCGGCTCGGACCCGCGGTTGTGATCGAGATAGGCCTTGCCGCTCCAGCTGATGCCGGGCGCGGTCATCTCGACCTCGATCCGGGCGCAGGGGGCAAGGCAGTGCCAGATGTGGTTCTCGGCCGCGTCGAGCGCGAAGGCGGTGCGGTTGAGCATCTCGGGGAAGACGCGGATCGTGCCCGTCACCTTGCGCTGCCAGGGGACGAACAGCCGGGTGTCACCTTCGACGATGTCGATGGTGAGCGCCCCGCCCTCCCAGCGCACGTTGCTGGGGCCGATGGCGAGGTTGGAGGCATCGCGCTGGACCGCTTGCCGCCCGCGCTCGGTCATCACCCAGCGGTGCTGGGGGCCGTACAGCGCGACGTTGAGGCAGGCGTGGTCGAGCGGGTCGGTGCGGCCGGAGCGCTTGTAGTAGGGCGAGAAGACCGAGCCCAGAAAGGCGATGATCGTCAGCCCGTGCTGCCCGTCGTCGCTGATCGCGTCGACATACCACCAGGTGTAGCCGCCGGGCGGGATCGCCTCGTCGAAGCGAGGTCCTTCGCGATCACCCGCGTGGCCAGCTGCCCGGACAAGGCTGCCATAGGGACGCCGGCTGCCGGATGGGTCGCCCCGCCCGTGCAATAGAGCCCGGGCAGCCGGGTCTTCGGACCCTGCCGCTGGAAGGAGGCCGCCCAGCCGTGCGACGCTCTGCCATAGAGGGCGCCGCCCGTGGCCGGGAAGAGGTGCTCCCAATCCTGAGGTGTCATGAGCTGATGCGGGAAGGGTTCGTCCAGTGTCAGGCCGCAGCGCTTGAGCGTTGCCATCATGGCGCGTGTGCATCGGGCTCTCTCCTCGGGGGTATAGCTGTGGACGTCTCCGTCGGCAGGGGCGTTGACGATGATCTGAAGGCGCTCGCGGCCGGTGGGCGGGGGCGCATGGTGGTCGGCGCCGCGGTCGATGGCGCAGACGTAGACGGTGGGCTCTGCGGGCGTGCGGCCGGCGCCAATCTCGCGGAACTCGGCGGCGTAGTCGCGCGAGAAGAAGACGTTGTGATGGGTGAGATCCGCGCCGCGGGTCTCGGCATGGGCGTACCAGACGAGCGCGGAGAGCGAGCGTTTGGCGGGCGGGATGGCGGGGACGGCGCGCATCGCGGCCTCGCCAAAGCGGCCCGTGGCGAGCGCGGAAGGGTCGCCGTTGCAGATCACGGTGTCGGCGGCGATGACCTCGCCTGTGGCCAGCTTCACCCCGCTGGCGCGCCCGTTCGCGGCGAGCACCTCGGCCACGCCAGCGCCGGTGCGCACCCGCGCGCCCTGCTGTGTCGCAAGGGTGGCGAGCGCCTTGGCCAGCGCGTGGATCCCGCCCTCGATCAACCACACGCCGCGCGCCTCCAGATGCGCAATCAGCATCAGCGTGGCGGGCGCCTTGAAGGGGGAGGAGCCACAATAGGTGGCGTAGCGCCCGAACAGCTGCCGCAGGCGCGGATCGGCAAAGTGCTCGCCAAGCGCGTTCCACATCCCGTCAAACGGCCGCATCGCCAGCATCTGGGGCAGCTTGGCGAGGCCCATGCGCCACATCATCGGCAGCGGGGTGCTCGCCTTGTCGCCGTGCAGGAAGGGGCCTTCGAGCACGCTGAAGATCCGCCCCGTCTCGGCCGCGAAGGCGTCATAGCCGCGCGCCGCCTCGGCACCTGCAAAGCGGCCGACGGCATCGCGGCTGGCCGCATGATCGGCGAACAGATCGAGGTGGCCGCTCGCATCGTCCCACCAGTGGCGGGCGAGCACGTCTGCCTTCCTCACAGTGACATGGTCCTCGAGCCGCGCGCCGCAAGCCGCGAAGATTGCGTCGAACACCCCGCGATAGGTGAAGACCGTCGGCCCGCCGTCGATCATCGCGCCGTCGACCGCGACCCGGCGCGCCTTGCCGCCGACCCAGGATTCCTTCTCGAGCACCGTCACATCGCAGCCGCGCGCAGCCAGCAGCGCGGCGCTGGTCAGCCCGCCGATGCCTGCTCCGATGACGACGACTCGCCCGTTCACTGGCCCTCGCTCCCGTCGATCCCGCGATTATCATTGACCTTACGGCTTCATCTGTCCAATTATTTAGACATATGGCCTGCAAAGCACCCACCAAGTGAGCCGCGCCATCAATAATTGGGCCGCCTTCAGGCTCGGCTATGTGGCGCGCCGCAACCGGGTTTTCGCAAGCCCGAAGTTCCAGCACTGGGCCGCGCGCCTGCCGGTGATCCGCTGGATCGCCCGTGCCCGCGCGAACGGCGCCTTCGACCTCCTCGCCGGCTTCGCCTATTCGCAGGTGCTGCGCGCCTATGTCGAAGGGCAGCTGTTCGACATTCTGAAAGACGGCCCGCTCGGCGCAGGCGCGATCGCCGCGCGGATGGGTCTGCCCGAAGCCGCCGCCCTCACCCTGCTGCGCGCCGGGCGCCCGCTGATGCTGTCCGAAGAGCCCGCCCCCGATCACTGGATGCTCGGTGAGCAAGGTGCTGTTTTCGCGTCCAATCCCGGCGTGCAGGCGATGGTGCGCCACCACCGCCTGCTCTATGCCGACCTCGCCGATCCGCTCGCCTTGCTGCGGACCGACCGCAAGCAGCCTACCGCGCTCTCGCGCTTCTGGACCTATGCAGGCGCCTTGCAGGGGGCGACCGAGCGGGGGGCGGACACGGCGGAATATTCCGCGCTGATGGCCGCCTCGCAGCACTTCGTCGCTGACGAGGTCCTCGCGAGCGTTCCTTTCCGCGATGTGCGCAGGCTGCTCGATGTCGGCGGCGGACACGGGGCGTTCCTGCGCCATATCGGCAGCGCCTGGCCGCACTTGCAGCTGGGCCTGTTCGACCTGCCCGAAGTCGTCGCCACCGGCGCTGGCGTGCTGGGTGAGGCACTGGGCGAGGCCCGCGTCACCGCCCACCCGGGCAATTTCTTCAGCGATTCCATACCCCAGGGCTATGACATGGTGTC
>JACESM010000118.1 GCA_013911835.1 Porphyrobacter sp.
ACCAGTGTCGGCATCGTCGGCGGGCAGCCGCTGCTTGTGGTGGGCTCGATCGAGGAAGTCGCCGAGAAGATCCTGGTCGGCCTTGCTCAGGCTTCGACCGAAGCGCCGGCTGCACCTGACGCCGCCTCGCCTCCCGCCGCACAGGCTCCCGTCGCGCCAGCACCTGCTGCACCAGTACCTGCTCCGCCGCCCGCTGCGGCCATGGAACCTGTCGCACCGCCGGCCGCGCCACCTGTGGCTCAGCCTCCGGCTCCCGAGCCGGAAGCCGTCGCGCCGCCCCCGCCGCTCGCTCCGCCGCCAACTGCTCCGGAGCCCGAACCGGAGCCCGAGCCGGAACCCGAAGCAATTGTCCCCGAACCCGAACCCGAACCGGCCCCGCCGCCGCGCGCCGTGCCACATCCCGCACCTGCGCCACCGCGCCCCACCGCGCGCCCGGACGCAGATCCCGCCCCGGCACGTCCCCGCGTCGTCTCGGCGCGCTCGGCCAGCCAGTGGGAGCGCCCCGCATCGGCAGCGCCCAAAAGCCTCAAGATGAAAGTCAGCTCGCAGCGCATGATGGGAAGGCTGGATTAGCGCATCCCATCGCTGCACTCAGTTGCCGTAATAGACCGGCCCCAGTGCGTCGGTCACTGCCACGGCGTCGAGCGCATCTGGCTCGCTCGCGCCATCATCGAGCAGGCGTATCGTCAGCTCGGTCTTGTAGCCGACCAACGTCCGTTCAATCGGTGTTCCACTGATCGAGCGGGTCAGGACCTGTTCGTAGTCGCTCCGCGCGCCGATGTGGAAATGCGACTTGCCCGCCTCGCGCGCGATTTCCGCAGCGCGCAGCAGCGTCATCTCCTGCACCACGGGCGCAGAGGTGGTATTGCCGGTGAATTCAACCTTGATCGAGCCATCGGCGTTTGTGGCAGAACGGAAGCCCGCGGTGCGATCGATGCCCCCCAGCAAGGTCGTCCCGAAGGAGAATGCCGCGCCCACCATCGCGCCAAGGATATTTGGGCGCGACTTTTCGTAGTCGATCAGCTTGCGCTTGGACTCGGGACGAATCAGCAGCGTTCCAGCGAGTGCGGCGATCCGATCCGCGCCGCGTCGGGGCGTAGCAATCAGCGCGGGCAGATCGGGCGCATCGGCCACCCCGGCGCGCGCTGCGGCATAGGCTGTGTGAAACTCCTCGCTCGCTGTGGTGGCGCGCAAACGATCCGTGCCGAACAGGGCAGCGGCTTCTGCGACCCGCCCTTCCCCCAGCGCAATACGCGCCTCGATCAGCCGGGCCATCGGCTCAAGCTGGCTCTTGCGCAGATCTGCGGCAAGCAGGCCGCCGAGCCCAATCCCGAGTGACGGTTGCCCCTCGGCACCCTGCGCCGTCGGCGGCTTCTCGGCCTCATCGAGCGTCTTGCGGGTGAGCGCCAGCCATGCCCGTGCCGTTTCTGGCTGACCATTTGCCGCATGGGCATAGGCCCTTGTCAGACCATCTCCGATGACGCCCTGCCACTTATCGAGATATTGGGTGAGCGCGTTTTGCTGGCCAATCAGGCGTTCAACGCTTGGGGGTGGAGGCAGGTCGAGTGCGGGCGGCACCGCGCCGTCTGCGAGTTCATTGAGCGCGGCAGGGCCACCGCTCAAGCGTTGCGCGAGACCGCGGGTCATCGGGTCGATCCGCGCGAGTGCGAGCCAGACGGACTGGTCCTCGGGCCCATTGGCGGCAAGCGATCGCAACAAGGCGGCAACCCGCTGGATCTCGACCGAAAAGGGACGCTTGGCTGCCGTCTGCTCTGCAAGCGTCAAAGCGGCTTCGGTCTGGCCCGACTGGTTCAGCGCAAGCGCCCGCAGCAGATCGATCGAGACCCCCATGCTTCGGTCGTAGAAATACTCCCCGGCATAGGTTGCGGCGGCCTGCTGCGCCGTTTCGAGATCGACCAGCGCCCCTGCGGCATCGCCCAATTCAATCTTCGCAGCCGCCCGCGCCCGCAAGAGATGCGCGCGGCGCAGGTTTTGCTCGGGCTTGAGGTTTTTGCTCGCCAACGCGCGGTCGCAAGCAGCCCGCGTACCTTGCGCTGATCCTCTGATCCCGGAGCCGAAGCCAAAGGCCGGAAAGGTTGCCTCACCGCGCATGCCGTCATCACTGCTCTTGGGCTTCTTCAGCCCGTCGCAGCCCGAAAAATCCTCCGATGCTCCTGCCAGCGCAGGCGCAGCGACGGTCAACGAGAGAGCGGCGAGCGCTCCCGAAATCCAGCGTGTTTCCATTATTTTACGACCCCGTTGCGACCCTTGTCATGCGCATCCGCGCATGGTGCCAACCATACTGCACGGGGACCGCAGGCGACGCAATGCCCGAGATTTGCCGCTGCCCGCAAAGGAAGAAGGCCGCCCCGCGCGTACGCAGGGCGGCCTTTGCGGTCGATCGGGTGCAGGCTTACGCGGCGGTCGCGAAGGCCTCTGCCGGAAGCTTCATCATGTATTCGCTGCCCGCCTCAAGCTTGCGGCGCAGCGCGCCCGCGTCGGGCAGGAAGCGTTCGGCGTAGTAATTGGCCGACACCAGCTTGGCTTCGTAGAAGGCCTTGTCATCGGCGCCCTCGGCCAGCTTGGCCTGCGCGACCTTCGCCATTCTCAGCCAGAAGAAGCCGAGCGACACAATGCCCATGATGTGCATGTAGTGGTGCGCGCCCGCGCCGAGGTGGTTGAGGTTGGCCATCGCGTTCTGCATGAACCACATGGTCGCCGCCTTCTGCTCGCCCAGCGCCTTTTCGAGGCGTTCGGCAACCGAAGCGAGCTCCGGCACCTGCTTGGCGGCGGCGATTTCCTCGTCGATCATCGCGAAGAACGCCTGGATCGCCTTGCCCCCGCCGGCGGCCAGCTTGCGGCCGCAAAGGTCCATCGCCTGCACGCCATTGGCGCCTTCGTAGATCATCGCGATGCGGCTATCGCGCACGAACTGCTCCATGCCCCATTCGCGCACATAGCCGTGGCCGCCGTAGATCTGCTGCATGTTGTTGGCGATGTCGTAGCCCTTGTCGGTGCCGTAGCCCTTGATCACCGGGGTCATGAGCCCGATCAGCAGGTCGGCCTGCTCGCGTTCTTCCGGGGTCTGCGCCTTGTGGGTAAGATCGACTTGCAATGCACCCCACAGGCACAGCGCCCGCATGCTTTCGGTGAAGACCTTGGCGTCCATCAGCATCCGGCGCACATCGGGGTGGACGAAGATCGGATCGGCCTTGGCCTCGGGCTGCGCCGGGCCGGTCAGCGCGCGGCCCTGACGCCGGTCAAGCGCATAGGTCACCGCGTTCTGGTAGGCGACTTCGGCCTGGGCATAGCCCTGAATGCCGACGCCAAGCCGCGCTGCGTTCATC
Organism: Porphyrobacter sp.; assembly: GCA_013911835.1. Lineage (GTDB taxonomy): Bacteria > Pseudomonadota > Alphaproteobacteria > Sphingomonadales > Sphingomonadaceae > Erythrobacter. The sequence continues at coordinate 3,348 of JACESM010000118.1, forward strand.
ATGATGAACATCGCGGCGAGACCCTTGTTCTCCTCGCCCACCATGTATCCGATCGCACCGTCGTAGTTCAGCAGGCAGGTGGCGTTGCCATGGATGCCCATCTTCTTCTCGATCGACCCGCAGGTGACGCCGTTGCGCGCGCCCGGATTGCCGTTCTCGTCGAGAATGAACTTGGGCACGATGAACAGCGAAATGCCCTTGACGTTGTCAGGCGCACCCGGGGTCTTGGCCAGCACCAGATGGATGATGTTGCTGGTAAGATCATGCTCGCCGGCCGAGATGAAGATCTTGGTGCCGGTGATCGCATAGGTGCCATCGCCATTGGGCACGGCCTTGGTGCGGATCATGCCGAGATCGGTGCCGCAGTGGGGCTCGGTGAGGTTCATTGTGCCCGACCACTCGCCCGAGATCATCTTGGGCACATAGGTCGCCTTCTGCTCGTCCGAGCCCTTGGCGAGGATCGCCGAGATCGCGCCGTGGGTAAGGCCGGGATACATCGCGAAGGCCTGGTTGGCGGTGCCGGAATATTCCTCGAGCACGAAGCCGAGCACATGCGGCAGCCCCTGCCCGCCGAATTCTTCGGGCTGGGCGAGCGTGCCCCAACCGCTTTCGACATAGGCCTGATAGGCCTCCTTGAAGCCCGGAGGGGTGGTGACGCTGCCGTCCTCATGACGGGTGCAGCCGTGCTCGTCACCCGCCTGATTGATCGGCGCGAGCACCTCGGCGCAGAACTTGCCTGCCTCGTTGATCACGGTCTCGATCATGTCGGGGGTCGCGTTCTCGAAGCCCGGCAGATTGCCGTAGCTGGCAAGGTCGAGCACTTCGTTGACGATGAAGCGCGTGTCGCGGGTGGGCGCGGTATAGGTCGGCATCGGTTGATCCCTCTGGTAGGCAGACGTGTTGAAGTGGTGGCGACCCTAGCGCATCAGCGCAGGTCGAGCTTTTCGATTTCGGCGACGAAGTCGGTGAGTTCCTTGATGGCGCTGTCGATGTCGTCGCGCTGCGCCTTCAGCTTGGCGACGTGCGCGCGGCACTTCTCTACCGTGACGCGGCGCTGTTCGACCCGGCCATCGTCGAGGTCGTAGAGGTCGATCATTTCGCGGATTTCGGTAAGGCTGAAGCCGACGTTCTTGGCGCGCATGATCCAGGCGAGGCGTGCGCGGTCGCGCTTCGAATAGACCCGGGTGAGCCCAACGCGCGCCGGGCTGATCAGCCCCTCGTCCTCGTAGAAGCGCAGCGCCCGGGCGGTGCAGCCGAATTCCGAAGTGAGGTCGGAAATGGTGAAATGTTCGCGCTCGTGGACATCCGGCCGGTCGAGATGCGCACCGTTGCGGCGCGGCTCGGCGGCGGGATCGACGGCGGCGGGGGAAGCATGAGCGGTAGCCATGGCCGCCCTGTACCTTACGTTTACGTGAGCGTCAAGTAGGCTTGCGCCGGAGCACCACCCTGCCCTCGTCCCCGCCTTCACCCGCAACCACCTCGCGGTAGAAGCAGGATGATGCGCCGGTGTGGCAGGTGGGCCCGGCTGGCGTGGCGCGAATCAGCAGCGCGTCCTGATCGCAGTCAGTCAGAACCGAACGGACCGTCAGATAGTGCCCCGAAGTCTCGCCCTTCATCCACAAGGCCCCACGCGAACGCGACCAGAAGTGCACCTTGCCCGTGGCCAGCGTTGCCTCCAGCGCCTCGGCGTTCATGTGCGCAACCACCAGAACCTCGCTATCCGCATCGTCGATCACGACCGCGGTCAGCAGGCCCGCCGCATCGAATTTGGGAGCAAAGACAGAGCCCTTCTCGCGCTCTTCTGGGGTGAGGACGAGGTCGGTCACGAAAGCAACTCCATGCAAGCAACAGGGCGGCTCATGCAGCGATTGTTGCAAGCACACAACAGCAGGTGACAAAAAATCACTCTGAGGGCGGTTTCGTCTTCCGCGTTAGGCAACTCGGTGGAAGATAGCCCCCGGAGCCTTCGCAAGGGGTTCTCCACCGAATATTCGGCACCGCCCGGTGCCGGGTTCAGGGGGTGACCGGACCGCGTTACTGGCAGCGGGGTGCCAGCGCGACCGGTTGAACGATAGGGACTGGATCCCGGCAGCGAAGTTAGGGGGTCGCTGCCTCGGCTCGAAAGAGCGGATCCGCACCGTTTCGTCACGTGGCGCCCGGGGTCGAAAGACCTCGGGCGTTATGTGTTTTACGGGCCCTTGCGGATTATGGATGCGCGTGCTTGTGGTCTTCCTCCACCCGCGCAAAGCAGGCCACCGCGATGCTGCAGGGCGCTGCGGCGGCGATCGCGGCAAGGCAGGCGCGGCTCGTCGCGCCGCTGGTGAGTACGTCGTCGATCAGCACCACATCGCGCGCCCGCAGCCGCGCTGCCGCTCCGGGCGCGAGGCGGATCGCCCCGGTCAACACCCGCTCGCGCGCCTCACGCCCCAGCCCGCCGAGGTTGGGCGTGCGCCGGAACCGCACCAGCGCCGCCACCGCTGCCTCCCCCTTGCCCTGCTTGTGAAGCTCCTGCGCCAGCAGCGCCGCCTGGTTGAAGCCCCGGCTCCACAGCCGCCAGCGATGGAGCGGCACCGGCACCAGCAGCGGCGGCGCGCGGTCGGCTGAAGGCTCGGGCATCCGGGCCGCGATCAACCGCGCCAGAAGTCCAGCGAGCGCGATCCGGCCGCCGTGCTTGTAGGCCAGCACCAGCTTGCGCGAGGTCTCGTTGTAGTATGTCGCGGCATAGACTGGCACGGCATGCCCTGCGACCTCCGGATGCTCGGGCACCTCGAGAGTGCTCCAGCAGTCAGTGCACAGCCCTGCCTGCGCCGCGACCGCAGCCCCGCACGAAGGGCAGCGCGGCGGATAGATGAAATCCACCACGGGTGCGAGGTGCCGGGCAAGCTGAGCGACCACTGCCATCCCTGGCAGTGTCGCACGGCTTGCAACCTGCAGGCAAGCGCGGCAGGGCAGCGCGGATGAGCGCCCCCACTGTACCCACCATCTTTGCCGAACGCCGCCGCGTGGCCCGTGCGCTGCGGTCAGCGCGGCGCCTTGCAGTCTCTGGCGATGCGGCGCGTTTTCTCCTTGATGACATGGCCGAGGACATGATCGACCGCCTGAGCTTCGTGCGCCACACACCGACGCGCGCGTTGCTGATCGGCGGGGCAGCGGCTTCGCTTCAGGCCTGCTTGCGGGAGGGAGGCGCCGAGATGGAGGTCGGGACGACCGTCAACCCTGCCGAACCCCTCGCAGGCGCGCCCTTCGACTTCATCGGCGTGATCGGCCAGCTCGATGCCGTCAACGACCTGCCCGGCGCGCTGATCCATCTGCGCAATGCGCTGACCCCGGGCGGCCTCGTGATCGCGAGCTTCATCGGCGGCCAGAGCCTCCCCGCGCTGCGTGCCGCGATGTTCGCGGCCGAGCCCGACCGTCCGGCGGCAAGGCTCCACCCGATGGTCGACGCCCGCGCCGCGCCCAGCCTGCTCCAGCGCGCCAAGTGGAAGGACCCTGTGGTCGACACCCACACTCTCGCAGTGCGCTATTCCTCGCTCGACAGGCTGGTGAGCGACCTCAGGGATCAGGGCCTCGGCAACGCACTGGCCAAGCCCGCCGCACCGCTTGGCAAAGCCGCCCACGCCCGCGCCCGCGCCGCCTTTGCCGCGCGCGCCGAGGCAGACGGCAAGACCACAGAGACCTTCGAGATCGTCACCCTCAGCGGGCGGCGGTCCCTCGCCGGAACCTAGGCGTTCTTCAGCGCGGCCTGCGCTGCCGCCAACCGCGCGATCGGCACGCGGTAGGGCGAGGCGCTGACGTAATCGAGCCCGACGCTCTCGCAGAAGGCGATGCTCGCCGGGTCGCCGCCATGCTCGCCGCAAATGCCCAGCTTGATGTCGGGCCGGGTCGCCCTGCCCCGCTCCGCCGCCAGTTCGACCAACTGGCCGACCCCCTCGATATCGAGGCTGACGAAGGGATCACGCGGGAAGATGCCCTTGTCGACATAAACAGAAAGGAAGCGCGCGGCATCGTCGCGGCTGACCCCCAACGTGGTTTGCGTCAAGTCATTGGTGCCGAAGGAGAAGAACGCGCCTTCCTCGGCGATCTCGCCCGCCATCAGCGCGGCGCGCGGCAGTTCGATCATCGTGCCTACCAGGTAATCGACCCTTGTCCCGGTCTCGGCGAAAACCTCCTCGGCGGTCTTGTCGACCAGTGCCTTGAGGATCGCCAATTCGCGCTTGGTGGCGACCAGCGGGATCATGATCTCGGGCAGCGGTGCCTCGCCGCTGGCGCTCTTGACCGCGCACACCGCCTCGAAGATCGCGCGCGCCTGCATGGCGTAGATCTCGGGGAAGGTGATGCCGAGGCGGCAGCCGCGGTGGCCGAGCATCGGGTTGAACTCGTGCAGCTCGCCCGCGCGGCGCTTCAAGTGATCGACCCCGAGGCCCGTCGCGTCGGCCAGCTCGGCGAATTCCGCGTCGGCATGGGGCAGGAATTCGTGGAGCGGCGGATCGAGCAGGCGGATCGTGCAGGGCAACCCCGCCATCACCTCGAAGATCGCGGTGAAATCGGCGCGCTGTTCGGGCAGCAGCTTCTCCAGCGCGCGGCGACGCCCCGCTTCGTCCTCGGCGAGAATCATCTGGCGAACCAGCGAGATACGCGAGGCTTCGAAGAACATGTGCTCGGTGCGGCACAGCCCGATGCCCTCCGCCCCGAACTGGCGCGCCATGCGGCAGTCATCGGGGGTCTCGGCATTGGTGCGCACCTTCATGCGCCGCAAGCCGTCGGCCCAGACCATCAGCGTCCCGAAATCGCCCGCCAGCTCCGGCTCGACCGTCGGTACGATGCCGAGCATCACCTGCCCCGTCGCCCCGTCGAGGGTGATGGCATCGCCCTCCTTCAGCCCAGTCGCGCCGATCCGCAGCGTGCGGGTATTGCGGTCGATCGAGACCTGCCCGGCACCCGACACGCAAGGCCGCCCCATCCCGCGCGCCACCACCGCCGCGTGGCTGGTCATCCCGCCGCGCGCCGTCAGAATCCCCTGCGCTGCGTGCATTCCGTGAATGTCCTCCGGCGAGGTTTCGACCCGCACAAGGATCACCTTCTCGCCCCGGCCCGCCCATTGTTCGGCGGTGTCGGCATCAAGCACGATCTTGCCCGCGGCCGCACCCGGCGAAGCGGGGAGTCCGGTGGTCAGCACGTTGCGCTCGGCCCTGGGATCGAGCGTCGGGTGGAGCAGCTGATCCAATGCCATCGGATCGACCCGCCGCACCGCCTCGCGCTCGTCGATCAGGCCCTCGGCCACCATGTCCACCGCCATCTTGAGCGCGGCCTTGGCGGTGCGCTTGCCAGAGCGGG